>DATFZN010000166.1:0-46544 GCA_035314425.1 Candidatus Acidiferrum sp.
ACTAGCCCCTGCATCTGCACCGTGATCAAGCTCGCCATCGCGTTGTTTTGATCCCCGGCGATAAAGCTGCGCACCGCTTCGGCCGGCACCGTGCTGCTGCTCAAGTAGTCGTCGTTCTCGTACAAGTAATCGCTGCCCGCATTCGACGCGTTCGTTTCCCAGTTATACGCCGTCCACCGATTTCCTCCGTCGCGATCAAAAGTCAAATCCGGAGGCGCCCCCGTAACACCCGAATAGAAATTCAGCCCATAAATGTATGGTGAAATTGCCTGGGTCTTTGTCGAATCAATCGTGATCGTCACATCGGCACTTACGGGTGCCGCCGGTGTCGCGCTCACTTGCTCGGAATTTTCACTTTCTCCCGCCGAATCTACCGCGGACACAACGTAATAGTAAGTCGTCCCATTCATCAGCCCGTTATCGATATAAGCAGCTGACGTCGTGGAACCCACCTGCGTATACGGCCCACCGCTACTCGTCGAACGCTTCACGTTGTAACTTGTCGCTCCGCTACTCGCCGTCCACGTCAGCGAAACTTGCGCATTCCCCGCTGTCGCAGTCAGCCCTACCGGCACAGCCGGTATCTGCGTCGTCCCAGCGGGCGTCGCGCTCACCTGCACGGAATTTCCGCTCTCTCCGGCCGAATCTACCGCCGACACAACATAATAATAAGTCGTCCCATTCGTAAGCCCGCTATCCGTGTAATTCGCCGAGCTCGGCGTTCCCACTTGCGCATACGGTCCCCCATTACTCGTCGACCGTTTCACGTGATAACTCGTCGCACCACTGGCCGCCGTCCACACCAGCGAAATCAGCCCATTCCCCGCCGTCGCAGTCAGCCCTACCGGCACAGCCGGTATCTGCGTCGGAGCTACGGGCGTTGCGCTCACCTCTGCTGAATTCCCACTCTGTCCAGCCGCATTCCCTGCGGAAACCACATAATAATACTTAGTTCCGTTCGTGACTGTGGTATCCAAATAGGAAGTGCCGGTCGGCGCACTCATTTGTGCATAAGGCCCGCCAGATGTCGTGGACCGTTTTACGTAGTAAGACGTGGCCGCATTCACTGCGCCCCAGGATAGACTCACCTGGGCATCGCCTGCCGTGGCGGTCACTCCCGCCGGTGTAGCAGGTGCGGCGCCGCCCCCGGCACTCCCCCCGCCGCTCGATCCACCCATGCTCGTGCACCCCCCAATCAGCAGGGCAACGCCAAGCAGAGAGAATGCAATGGAGATAGTGTTCCGTCTCATCGTCCGGTTCTTCGAACTTCTCTGGGCTTAATCTCAATTAAGGAGAATTTACGGAATCGTAGGCTTGCTGCGACGACTCAACAAGTTGTCCTGAAGTACAGCTAAAGGGAGCTGGCCCGTGCAGGAACCTACACTCACCTCAAGCAGACAAGTGCCACCACAGAGTACCTGCACTTGGATCCTAGGGTTCCCCTTTTGCCGGCAACCCAGTTCCCTATCTCAACGTTCACTGCTGCCCTAACTCAATCGCGGCGAAAAGTCCGTCAACACCATGAACGTAGACTCCAACTTCTCCACAATCTTTCCATTCTCTTCCGACTTATCCCGCACGCGGATCCACTCCGGATCTTCCTGAAACGCTTTCCAACTCGCCGTCGCCGCTTCCCTGCTAGCATGCTGTAGCACGTAAATCAGCATATTGCTTTTCTTGGGCTCATCGACCGGAGTCCAATAAGCGATGTTCTTCATTCCGTGTTTTTCAAACAACTTCATGGTGTGCTCGCGAAATCGTGTCAGCAAATCCGGCAGCTTTCCCGGATACGTCTGATACATCCTCAATTCATAAACCATTGTCGCCTCCGAATCGGATTCTCCACGCACAACATTGGCAGCCGCCCACAAACTTGGCGGGAGAATCACCGCCGGGATGGATTGAAGTAATGTTCGCCTTTTCATCCAACGCATTTTAGCAAAACTCACCTGGCGACGCGCCTCGCACTCGTGCCGATAGTTCCGCAAACTGATGGGGCTAAGACGACGGGCAAATAATGCCGGCTCACAAACTCGGCAATACTTTATTTGGAAATTTGCGATGGAACAGAGGAAAACCAGAAAATATCGGCGTTAAATCGCATCCCCGGACTCCATCAATCCGAGGAGGCTTCCCCCCGAAATGGCTCGCGACATTCGAAAATGGCGGCCAACACACGTAGTGGGTTTACAATACCCTAATTCCGCCTTCCCGAAAAGGTGACAGCGTCATCTCTTAAGTATTTCGGCTTGCACTCTACCGGGCTTACGATAGTCTTATGCTCACATTCTCATCGGAGGCGGCATGCGTCCCACCGGCGTGACTCTTTCGGCTTATTATCAATTCTTCCGCGGGGCTGTCGTCGCTCTTTTCGCCGGAGGAATTTTCTTTGTGGGAGGCATGGCTGCCCGTCTTGCCTCTCTTGCCGCCGAGGGCAACAACCTACAACGAATCCTCGGGGGCCTCGGCCATTTCATGGGGGTCGCGCTTCTAATTTATGCCGCCGTTCAGGTTGTCTGCGGCATCGGCCTGCTCCTGCTGCAAAACTGGGCACGCATTCTCACACTGGTCTTTTCCGCCCTTGGCATCCTGGTTCTCCTTCCCCGCGCCCTCCACCTTCGTCCCGTCTCGACTCTCTTCGCCCTCCTGAACCTCGCCGTGCTCATCTATCTCCTTCTTCCCGAGACCGCATCCTATTTCATCAACAAAAATCTCCCCGCCGATTCTACGCCCGTCAAAACCGCGTAAGACTTGCGTGCCCCATCCTTCGATTTTAATGGTATTTTTCGAATGTCCCTCGACCTCCCCGACTTGCTTTCCTTCTCCTAAAACCATAACCTGACAGACTTATGCCTGACTTCACTCCAGACGTTCTCGTCTCCGCCTTCATCACGTATATCGTTTTTCTCTTTTCCACGACCTGTCACGAAGCCGCGCATGCGCTCGTCGCCAAACACGGTGGCGATTCCACCGCCGCACTCGGGGGACAGGTCACTCTCAATCCGATTCCCCACATTCGCCGGGAACCTTTCGGCATGGTACTCGTTCCAATCCTCAGCTTCTTTTTTTCGGGTGGCATGATCGGTTGGGCAAGTGCGCCCTTCAATCGTGATTGGGAACGCCGCTATCCTAAACGCTCCGCGTGGATGGCTCTTGCGGGCCCTGCCGCAAATTTCACGCTAATGTTGCTCGCCGCATTCGCTCTTAAGGCAGGCCAAACCATGGACCTCTTCCATCGTCAAGCCGGCGGGGGTTCCAGCTTCTTATTTACCATTCTGGTAACAACCTTTATGCTGAATCTTCTTCTCGGAACGTTTAACCTTCTACCCGTTCCCCCGCTCGATGGCAGCACCGCCATCATGCTCTTCATGAGCGAATCCGGCGCGCAAAAATACCTCGACTGGCTCCGCGGAAACAGTTTCGCTATCGCCGGACTTCTCGTTGGCCTGGTCGTGTTCCGTCAGATCTTTCCCTACGTGCAATATTTCGTCATGCACCTGCTTTTCTAATTGCTTCGGCCATGAAACGAGGGATCTGCTACTTTCCGATATCTTTCTTCTTTGTTTTGCTTCTCTTTGCAATTTTGAGCAGTAATCCCGCTCTCCCGACTCCGAGCGGAGAAACGCCAGGCTGCCGATGTAGTTATGCTGATGGATTCTTGAGGATATCCGCTAGAGCATGTAAGCGTGCCGCATCTGCCGGAGTTTTCGCCGTGGCCACACTCTGTTCCAACGACGGTGCCATTTTTTTTAGCTTCGCCACCTTGCCTTTGTTCATGTGTGAAGTCTCGGCGTTTTCTATGGCCTTCTGCACATCTGCGATTTGAGTTGGCGGCAAAGCCTGCGTCCGCGACAACTGGTCCAGGTAGGCCTTGGCCACAATCAGTTGTGAAGGCCACTCGATTTTTTGCTGGTTCTGCACGTTTAGCTCAGACACGCGGACTGTTTTCGCCGCGTCGATTTCGTTCTGCGTCAGGAACTTGGTCGGTGTCAGTTCAAAGACGTCCAGGCCACGAGCAATCTCCGAAGCGTAAATTAAACCGTTGTACCAATAGGCCGACCAGTCGCCGCCGAGTACCAGCGTTTTAGGATCGATCGGCCCGCGGTCAAAGTAGGCAATTTCGAACGGTTGCGCCGGGTCGGTGAAGTCCATCACGGAGACGCCACCTTGATACCAGGCCTGCACTTCGATATCGCGGCCTGGAATCGGAATGAGTGAGCCGTTGTGCGCAACACAGTTTTCCGTGTCTCCCTGTGCAGCGGGCAACTTGTAGTAGCTCGCCATGCTCAGCTTGTCGTCCTTCAGACGGAAGATCGCATCCGCACCCCACTTGTTGGGGTCGTTCGGACGGCAACGCGCGCCCAAGCCGCCACCCCACTCGTCGGTGAAGACAACCTTGGTGCCGTCATTTGAGAACGAAGCGGAGTGCCAGTAGGAGTAGTTCGGATCGTTCACGGCATCTACACGCTTGGGATGTACAGGATCCCTGATGTCGAGCAGAATTCCATTGCCGGAGCACGCGCCCGCCGCCAGCCCGATCGACGAGTACACAGTAATGTCGTGGCACTGGTCCGTGTCCTGCGGCTTCTCTTCGCCCTTGCCATGGCTGCCGCCATTGCTCAGACCATTCATCGCGCCCGTCCGGGCATCCATAAACACCCGCGGGCTCGACACTATTTTCGCGTCCTGTGGCGCAGCCACCGGAACCTTGATTACATCGATACGAAACAGCGCGGTGTTCGGATCCTTGTCTGGCTTCTCACCCGAGCACCCAGCGAGTTCTTCCGGTTGCCGCACAAACGATGTGCCGGAAACGTAGATATAAACACTGTCCTTGTCGTTTGGATCCTGTACGAGGGTATGCGTATGCGAACCTCGACAGGTCTGCACCGCTGCGACTTGCTTCGGGTTCTTGACGTCTGAAATGTCGAAGATCCTCACCCCGCGGAAACGGTCCTTCTGTGCCGCAGGCAAGCGACGTTCTTTTTCGTGTCCAGGCGCCGGCGGAGGCTCCGGGGGGAATCCTTGAGACCCGCAATCCAGCCGACCATTCGGCATTTCCACCGACATGAACAACAGGTTCTTATACACCGACACATCGCCCTGGCCACCCGGACATACCATCGAAGTCAACAACGTGGCGTTCGCTGGGTTGGAGATGTCATAGATATTCACGCCATAAAAATTCCCCTGGAACAGGTGGTTGCCCTGAAACGCCATGTCAGAGTTTGCGAAGGCGAGCTGTGCAATCACCAACTGAAAAGGCTTCGGCAACTTCGAGGTGTCGCCGACGCCAAGCTGTGTAAGGGTCTTTTGTACCTTTGGATCATCGGGCTCAGCAGCCCCGAGTTGAAACGCGTCAGGTTTCTTCAAAAGGATAATATGCTTCATGCCCATCGACGTTTCACCAGCGTCATACAATCCCGGTGTCAGCTTGGCGCGCGGATCGCTGGCATCGGAACCCGTCATGCCCGGCGGTAGCGGCGGAGCCGGTTGCGGAGCAAATGGATTCTCTTCCGCCTCAGAAGCCTTCTCCGGTGCCTTTGTGGACTCCTGTGGCGGTCGCGGTGATGCAATCGCCTGGGCGGGCGTCTGTGCGGACATCCGACTCACTCCGACAAACAATAGAATCGCGGCCACCGCCACGTGAAAAGCAATACTGGGCACTCGCTTCATCATTTCTCCTCTATCGGTTTTTCCTCTAACATAGTCTGCATAATCTTGATCTCTGCCCGTTGCGTATTGTCCGCATCTGTCGCGAAATTGAAAATGTCGGCATCCTGGCCGGCGCCAGCGGTGTCGAACAAATCCTTCACCATGATGAGCGCACCGTTGTGGTGCTGAATCATCCCGGTCAAAAATAAGCGGTCGAACTCGGCGCCTTGCGCCTTCCGCAGCGCTTCCATCTGTTCTGGTGAAAGCATACCGGGCATAAGCGCCATCGGATGGCCTGATATATCCATGTCCGGCATACCCGGCATCGCCATGGAAATTTGCTCTCCGCGAGCCGCCAGCCAATGCTTCATAAACTTTATTTCGTCCGACTGCGAGCTGCTGATTCGCGCTCCCAGCGACTGCAACTCCTTGTTCTCCGTATGCGACGGGATTAGAGCCGTCATCTCCACCGCTTGCGCATGATGCATGATCATGCCCTGCATGAACTCCACATCCGCTTGCGACCGTGCCGGCAGCGTTCCCTTCGTCGACGGTGGCAGCGTCCTGCTCGGCTTACCCGGCGCACCCGGCTGCACCACAACCGGCGTCGTTGGATCGGCCTGTTGGGCGTGCACTACTAAGGAGAAGAAGGCTGTGAGAGCGCTCGCGGCGAGCAGTATGCCACACAGGATCAGAGATCCACTTCCTGAGTGGAGCTTGCCCGTCAGGCAAAAGCGGTGGCGCTTCCACCTTGAGGGATTGCTAGACATTTGACTAGTCCCGCTTTTTTTGTGTCAGTTCCAATAAAAGAGTTTATATCACGCCGGACGAATAACAAACTTGCACAAGCTAGGGGGCGGATGGATGTATTCTGTTCAACACGTAATTACAATCTGGAAGACTGACTTCCAGCTCCCGACTTTTCCTCCCGACTTTCCTCCCTTCACGGAGACCTCCTCTAACTGTATAATGCGCCTCTTAGTCTGCTTCCTGCCCGGTGCCTTGAAGAGTTATGCCAGCGCACTTAGGGAGAACACAGTACAACCTATGCCAACGAAGAAATCTTCTCGCGGTCGAATCTCCGGCATCTTTACCGACATCCACTTCTGGGTGCCTGCCGCGGTCCTACTTGCCGGTTTGCTGCTGCTGCGCTTCATCCACTAGCCAACAACCCGTGTCATCCCGAGCGGAGCGAGGGATCTGTTTCGTCAGGAGGAGGGAATTACCGACGAATGAGAGTTGGAGAAAACTTGCCGCAGAACCTGCAGAAGAACCCTCCGGAGACCGTTCGGCGGCGAAGCCTTCAACTCCTTGGAATTCTGTGCGGCTTCACCGCAGGAGCCTGGCTAGGCGCCGCCGAAGCTCCCACGAAACTAGTTTCGATCGGCATCTCTCCTATCGTTATTTCGCTGATCATGGTGGTAGGGGTCTTTCTGGCACGATGGAGCCTGCCCGCGTTGGTACTCGGCACCTCTGCCGTGCGCGCGGATGTGCAGCGTGCACCGCATCTTATTATCTGGGCGCTCTTGGCCGGCGGCCTCTGGGCGGTTGCGAATACACTGACAATTTTTGCCATTCGCGACATTGGCTTGAGCATCGCTTTCCCGCTTTGGAATTCCAACAGTCTCCTCGGAATTTTCTGGGGCTTTCTCTTTTTCAACGAACTCCACCAGGCGGGCTGGCGTCGCTGGGCTGGCGTTTTGGGCGGCGCAGTAGTGATGTTCGCGGGCGCCGCAATTCTCGCGATTGCCTCCGCCGGTCAATTCGCGCCGGGCCATTCGCTGGGCGGGGTCTCGGCGGCTCTCGGCGCCGGCGTGCTGTGGGGCACGATGTACATTCCCTATCGCAAAGCATATTTGACCGGGATGAATCCTCTTTCGTTCGTTACTTTTTTTACCTTTGGCGAACTCGGTATGATGGGCGCTCTGGCTTTCACCTACGTTGGTTACGCCCCTCTCTGGCACCAACTGGCCACGGCCCGAAACGTAGCTTTCTGGTTAATGCTGGGCGGATTTATCTGGGTAATCGGCGACCTTTTCCAGCAGTACGCCGCAAAATATATCGGCATTAGTCGCGGCATTCCCCTGTCAAACACCAATCAGTTGTGGGGTTTGCTCTGGGGAATTCTGGTCTTCGGCGAACTGCACGGCAAACGCCAGTCGACCTACGCCGAGGTAATCGGTGGCTCCTTGCTGATGATGCTCGGGGTGGCCGCGATTTCCTTTTCCTCCGCGGGCCGCGAAGAACAGAAACACTGGAAAGAAGCTGCCCAGCGCGAAAGCGATCGCTACCGAGTTGCTCCAGAATTTGTTGCGGCTCGTTTCGATGGGCGACAGGCCATGGGGGAAGCGATTCCAAAGCGGCGCGCTATCGATTGGCTGCTCGTGGCCATTGCCAGTGGAATTCTCGTCGGCTTCGGAGTAATCGCCCACATACCGCAGTTTTCTTTCCGCTGGGGTCCAGCGCTCGCGCTCACCATCGTGTCACTGTTCTTGCTCCTCTTCTGCGGCCGCGAGCTTTGGCGAACCACCGGCTTTCACTGATACAGTGTTTTGCGAACCATGACTAGCATTCCGCAAGTAGATGTAGTCGGCGTGGGATTGAACGCCACCGACACACTCATTCCAGTTCCCCATTTTCCGATGAGCGGTGAAAAAGTAGAGATCCGCTCAGCAAACGCCATGCTCGGGGGACAAACCGCCAGCGCCATGGCCGCGTGCCAACAATGGGGTTTGCGCACGCGCTATGTCGGAAAGATTGGCGACGACATCCATGGCGAAATGCATCGCGCCGAGTTTGACCGGATCGGGGTCGAAGCGCACTTGTTCACTGCACCTGGATGCCCCAGCCAGCAGGCGTTCATCCTGGTGGATCCAAGCGGCGAGCGAACCGTGCTCTGGAAACGCGACAGCCGTCTCACCTTACTGCGCGATGAATTGCAGCGCGCGTGGATTATTAACGCCCGCATGCTGCTTCTTGACGGTCACGACACCGAAACGGCTACGCAGGCCGCCCAATGGGCACACGGCGCGGGAGTTCCTGTCGTCGCAGATCTCGACGATCTCTACGAAGGCTACGAAAAACTGTTGCCAAATATCGATTACCTGATCACCAGCAGAGATATTCCGTCGCGCTTAACCACTGAATCCGACTTGCGCGAATCGCTCCCGAAAGTTGCGCTGCGCTATCATTGTAAATTGGCCGCAGCCACGCTCGGCAACGAAGGAGTCCTCGCCTGGGATGGCGATCGATTGGTCTACGCGCCCGCGTATCGCGTGGAAGTGGCGGATACGACTGGCGCGGGCGACACATTTCATGCCGGATTCATTTACGGATTTTTGCAGCGCTGGGAATTGCAGCGGCAGTTGGAGTTTGCCTGTGCTGCGGCGGCGCTGAATTGCACAGCAGTCGGCGCCCGTGGCGGAATCGAGAGCGTCGGAAAGATTCAAAAGTTGATGACGGAAGGCGCGCGCCACGCCTCCGCGTTTTGAGTTGATGATGCATCTAAACGGAGGTTTCCCGGGATCCCCTTAGTGAAGGATCAGCCGCATGTTAGTGAAGTCAAAGGTGACCGCGTAATGTCTAAAGAAATCGTGCCCTACCATGCCATCCACATGAAAGCCCCACGCACTTTCCCACGAGAACGCACCGTCATAGAGCCCTGCGACGTTTTCTTGCGTCACAGACCCAAGTGAAAATTCCTTTACTTCGTAAGGAACAATTTTGAGCTTGCCGCCCCCGCCCGCTCCCACGGAAGCTTTATCTTCCCGCAGTGTGATTCCCGCTTGCTTGATCGTGGATTCCGCAAGCTTCAAGCCCGCCCCTGCCAGACCCGTATCGATGAAAAAAAGTGATGGCGGAATTTTCTCCACTTGTCCCCAAGCGACCATGAAATGGTCGCCAACGAGCCACATCCTAGCTTGCTGATCTGTTGCAGAGAGAGAAGTCACAAAACGTTCTACACTTTCCGGCGTTTTACGGCGCAATACCAATTCACCCGCAGGATAATCAAGTGTGGACAAAAAATGGTAAAGTACATTCGTTCCAACACATCCATTCAGTTGCGGAACTCCAAAATCTTCCGACAGCGCGCGCAGCGCAAGTATTCCAACAGGAACGTTTTTGACGGTCCAATCACCCAGCGTCACAGAATCGATCCGGCCATTGCCCACTTCAGCCTGCATGCCCCCGGAAAACGTACCCTTCACGGCGCCTAAACTTTCGACGCCAAGTTCTTGCGCGAATTGCGTATCTAGAAGCAGTTCCGATCCGCCGGTATCGATGAAAAAAACCACTTCCCGACCGCCATTAATCCGCACGTGAACCAGCGGAAGAGGATCGGTTTTGATGAATTTCAAATGGGTGAGGTCCCCCTCGCCATACAACTCGTAAGGAGTCTGCCCTTGAAACGCAAGGAGTTTTGGCACGACGAGTGATTGATAACTCCTCATTCTGTCGGCGTCCTGCGAGTCGATTCCCGATAACGCAACCGCAGCTTTGTCAAAATCATCCTGGCGATAGAACACTTCCGCGAGCATGATTTTCACATCGGGATCATTTGGCTTGAGAGTTAGCGCTCGTTCCAACCACTTCTGCGCGGCGTCAAGCTGATTGCTGAGCAAATAGAGGTGGCCAAGTTGACGCGCAGAGGCAAAATCTTTTGGTTTTTTCGCATTGATTTTGGAGAAAAGCCTTTGTGCTTCGTCGAATTTTCCGGCTTGGAAGAGTTTATCGGCAGTTGCGAGGGAATCGGCGGTGGGCAACTGGGCATTTACTGAGAGACAAATCGCAAGAACGGCGAATAACAAGATAGGTTGAAGTTTGCTGGGGAACCGCTTGAGCATGGGTCATCTCCGCTCTATCGAAAAGCGCTCGGTCAGTATGATTTGGGCGTGGGTGGGAGGATAACACTCCGGAACCTGGTTCGAAACAGCCCAAACAGGATTGCATTCCCAATCGAGCTCTCTGCATGATCCATTCGGCGCGCCAGTTTCTACGAGCGGTGAGGATGACTTGCATAAGGCAATGTCGATGGTAGAGAATCGCAAATGAGCGGGAGTGGCGGAACTGGCAAACGCAGTAGCCTTAGGAGCTACCGGACGCAAGTCCTTGGAGGTTCGAGTCCTCTCTCCCGCACCAATCCTTTGTCCCCCTTGCTTGGAAGATCGGGTCAAACGGCTTTCTATAAGTAGGATAAACACTTACAGCATCGTTTCGGCAGTACCATTTTGACTAGTTTCGCCTTTTCACTGTCCTGCCTAACTCAGCACAGGCGTTCGGCCAAGGATTGTTCAAAACTGATGCTGTGGCTAGTTCGGTGCGGTGGCGGCACTTGCGGCCGTTCACATTTTTGGACAGAATGAGTTCAACATTTATTTCTCGTTCATACTGGAGTTCTTGCCATGCTGGAGCGCAACATTCATGATGTCTTGAACCTCTATAATCCCGGCGATCCGCTGGAAAAAGCGTTTACGATTCCCGCGCCGTGGTATTTCGACAAGCGCATCGAGCAGTTAGAGCGCAACAGCGTGTTCGCGGCAAATTGGATAGCCGTTGGCCGACTGGATCAAGTGGAAAAGCCGGGCCAGTTTTTCACGATCGATCTGGATGAAGAGCCGCTGGTAGTGGTGCGGAGCGAGGATGGAGTGTTGCGCTCGTTTTACAATGTGTGCCGGCACCATGCGGCGGCTGTTGTTCCTGAGGCGAGCGGCTGCACGAAACAGTTTCGGTGTCCGTACCACGGCTGGACGTATGGAAACAATGGAGCGTTGAAAGGCATGGTGGAGTTCGAGGGCGTGTGTAATTTCGACCGCGCAGACTATAGCCTGGTGCCCGTGCGCGTAGACCTCTGGGAAAACTTTATTTTTGTGAATCTAGATGGGCACGCCATGCCACTGAAGGATTTCCTGGGCAAAGTGCCGGAACTGGCCGCTCCGCTGCATTTAAAGGAAAAGCTGCATTATTTTGATCGGCGAATTTATACCCTGAATTGCAATTGGAAGGTGTACGTCGATAATTATCTCGATGGCGGATATCACGTGCCGCACGCACACAAGGGATTGAGCAGCGTGGTCGAATACACAAAATACACGATCGAGAATTTCGAGCGTTCCTGCTTGCAGTCGAGTCCACTGGATTCATCGGCGGCATCGGATTCCGCGATCGGCTCAACCCGGCAAGGTCACGCGTTTTACTTGTGGGTGTATCCGAATTTCATGATTAACGCGTATTCTGGCGTGATGGATACGAATCTGGTGATGCCCTTGGGCGTGGACAAGTGCGCGGTCATCTTTGATTACTATTTTTCGGATATAAGCGCAGCTGCCGCACAGCATCACAAAGAAAGCATCGCCGTCAGCGAAAAAGTGCAGGATGAAGATATGGCGATCTGCGATTCTGTGCAGAGAGGACTTTCTTCTCGCGCGTACGTTGCGGGCCGCTTATCGGTGCGGCGCGAGGCTGGCGAACATCTGTTCCACCGGCTGCTGCACGCGGATATGACGAAAGCTGTTAGCCAATCGGTCGCCGCGGATTAACTTCAATTGAAAGCGGTAGTCGCTGAGATTGCGGGCATTGATCGTAGCAGTCGAAAAGTTTCCTTTCCCTTACCTCGACCTGATGAGGTGTCTCTGCGCTGCACGCATCTTCCGCAAGCGCACCTGCGGCACTTCGCAAGAGAATCGCGAGGAGGAACCATGTTTCAACCAACGCCGAGAAGCTCTCAACCAGTAGAGCCGCAAGCCGGCCGCCCATCGGAGAGCGGTGAAAGCTGGCTCGGTCACAATCGCAGCGAAAAGCGGCGGCTGTGGGAGAGGCTCAATCCGCCCCACAGAAAGCAACTGCGCGTTCTGGCCGAAGCGCTGGCGATCCAGCAATATCACGGCCAGTTGCCGGAATCGGTACGCACCCGACTGGACGCCGCCGTCGTCGACCTTGGCCGCATTAGCCGGCGGCTAGAAGGCATCCTGGCGGAGGTAGCTCGCCGGACACCAGGTGCAGGCTGAGTATTGCGGTCTTGAGGGTAGGCGCCGCATACTTTTCCCATGGGCATACAGAGCAAATGTCGCCGTGTAAGCGTGCTCGCGTTGATCGTTGCGAGCCTCTCCGCGGCCGCAATCCATGCCGATGAAATCCGCCTGAAGGATGGCAAGAAGCTCTATGGCGTGATCGTCGGTTACGACGACAACATGTTCAAGGTGAAGACCGACTTCGGCTACGTGTTGGTCGAAAAAGACAAGATTGCGCAGATTATTCCCAGTTCCTCGGGGCCGAATGAAGCGGCGAAGGCTCCTGCTTCAACACCCGCGCCAGCACAACCAGCCGCGGCTACCCCCAAACCCAGCACTGATACTACGCCTAAAATTGAGCCTGCGGTAGAAACCACCACTACGAATCCCGCGTCTGGACCTTCCAAGCGAGATAAAACCGCTGCCGTCATCACCCACGTGAATGCTCGGCCAGAAATTCCCACGGCGACACCTGTTGCTTTGGAAGAAAATGCTCCCGCATTAAAGGCACCGCGAACTGTATCGAAATCTGCTTTGGCCACTGCAACCGCACCACCTCCTCCGCCCCAGGAAGAGCCGCGTCCGGTCAGCGAAGAGATCCAAGGTAATCTGTACATCAACCATGAGTACGGATTTCACATGTACAAAGCGCCCAGTTGGCAAATCATCGAGGGTGCGGGACAGACTTTGCCGAACGCGATCGTTGCAATGGGCACGAGCAACGAATCCACTTTGATGGTGATTGGCCGAGAGAAAACCAAAGAGCCGCTGGAATCGGCCGCCGCAACGGTGGAAAAGCGCATGCGCGATGTCTACGAAAATTACCGGCTGATTTCTGAGCGCAAAACCGTGGTCGGTGGACAACCCGCCATTGAATATCACTATCGCGGAATGGCCGATACCCACGACTGGTCCGGCACGCTGGTGGTCGTTTCCCGGGGGGCAGATATCTTCACGATCTTAGGAATGACATTCGCCGATACCGACCTGATCCAAATTCAGGAAAACGTAATCGCCCGCTCAATTGCCAGCGTCGATTTGAATTCAAAGTAACGCAACTCCCGAAGCGGGTTGATCTGCCGGTAACAGGAACGGCTAAGCGCTCTTGCGAAGAGCGACCTTCGGAAAATCAACCTCGACCTCGGCCGCAGTGTTGAAATAGTTGGTAAAGACGTTGAGCGCCACATGGGCGATGATCTCCGCGATCTCCCCGTCGCTGAATCCAGCCTCGCGCACGGCCTCAAAATCGGCATCGCTGACCCGGCCCTTCTTGGCCACTACCTGACGGGCGAACTCGAGTGCTGCTGCGTGCTTGGGGACGCTTGAACGCGCATCGCGGGCTGCCTCGATTTCGGAATTCGTTAGGCCCGTCATTTTCCCGATCGCGGTGTGGGCCGACAAGCAGTATTCGCAAGCGTTCTGCTCGCCCACTTCGAGCGCGATCTCTTCATGCAGCTTTGCAGGCAAACTACCACCCGCCAGCGCTCCGCTGAAGCCCAAGTATCCCTCTAACACGGCCGCGGAATTGGCCATGACGCGGGTCATATTCGGGGTGATTTTGAGTTTTCTCTGGATGCCCTCAAGCAGTTGCTTGGCCTTGCCATTGGCTAACTCGGTTTGAATTGCAGGTAGTCTCGACATTGTGTTCTCCTCGGATCGCGTCAAATTTTTGTTGCGCAACCCATTGGACTCCAGGCAAGCGGGCAAGTTGCAGGAAAACGTTGTAACCTGCATTACATTGATCGGTCTGAAAATGATACTCAGACTGGAAATATCCGGAGATTAACGCCGTGCCTAAATCAAGTGTGAAAGCTTCCACTGACCCCGTGGAAACCTCCGCGCTCTCGGAGGTCGACCTTTTCAAAGGTCTGCCGCCTTCCTGTTTAAGAACTCTCGGAGAAGGCAGCGAGGTGCGGGACTTTCCCTCAGGCCATATTTTCTTTCACACTGGCGATGCCGGTGAGCGTTTGTTTCTCTTGAAAAAGGGACACGTGCAGACCTTCCGCGTGTCGGGCACGCGCAAGCTGATTATTGCCGATCTGAAAGCGCCGGCGATCTTTGGTGAAATGGCCTTCGTCGGCAGGTGCCTGTATCACTGCTCTGCGCAGACCATTGCGCCTTCGCGCCTGCACGTCATAGGCAAGGCAGCATTCGAGAAGCTGCTTGGAAAATATCCGATTATTACGCGCCGATTGCTCGATCTGGTTAGCGAGCGCTTCGTTCACGTGCTGCTGGACCTGGAAGCCACGTCCTTCCGCCATCTATTGCCGCGCATCGCCGCGTTAATTCTTGAGCGGGCCGAAGGAGAAAACCTTAAAGATCTGACGCACAAGGAAATCGCCGAACAGCTTCGTGTGTATCGCGAATCGGTCACCGCCGCACTGGGCGAGCTGCGGAAGGCGGGTATCATCGCCGTTGATCGCAAACGAATCCGCGTGCTCGATCACCCTCGACTGGAACGGGCCGCACGCGAGTGAGAGCGTATTTTGGGTTAGCGGACCAAGCGATGCGGCTTCAGGTTACGGTCACCTCAATCGTGTGGTAGCCAGTGGCGCCGGCCGGCCATTCTGGCTTTTCGATGGAGCTTTGCACGTTGCCGCGGCCGTCGATTGCGCGAACCTTTAGGGTTTGCTTGCCCTTTGGAGGATTCTTCCAGACGTATTTCCAGAAGGCCCACATTTCGGATGGTTGCGGGTTACTGAAGATCTCGACTTGCTCCCAGTCGTCGCCACCATCTGTGGAAATTTCAACCCTCGAGATGCCGCTTTTATCGCCGATGGCGTAGCCAGTGACGACGAACGTTTGGCCCTGGATTCTGCTCATAGTATGCGGATCATCGATTACTGCTTGCGCGTGGCGGTCCCCAACGTTTGACCATCCTTGACGCTCCCAAAAACCCAGGTATTCCTTGTCGACAAATTCGATGCGGGTGAGCCACTTCGGCATTTTCATGCCGTAGCGCCCGGGCATCAGAACGCGCAAGGGAAAGCCGTGCACGCGAGACAGCGGCGCACCGTTCATGTCGTAGGCGAGAAAATTGGCCGGATCGTCGAACCGCTCAAGCGGGTGCCCGGTCGTGTACCCTTCCGCGGCATAGAATACGGCGTACTTCGCTGCAGACAAAATTCCGGCGCGCTCGATGAGCGGCTTCAGGAGAGTTCCCTTCCAGATGGCGTTTCCAATGTAACGCCCACCGACGGGATTGGAAATGCATTCCAGAGTGAGCGTGGTTTCGTAAACTGGCAGGGCGCGCATTTCTTGGTAAGTAAAGCGAAGCGGAATTTTCACCAGGCCATCGATCTTGAAGGACCACGTTTTGGGATCGACCGCCGGCTCGCCGTGTGAAGCCATCTGGTAAAAATCTTCAGTCGGGGTGATGGCGCGAAGAGCGGCCTGGGGGCCGTCGTTCAAGTAGGCACGAATGTTCGCGTCGCTGACGTTTACGCCATTCATCAAATAGCGATAAAACGCTCCGGGGATAATCAACCCAAGACCGATGCCGCCCGCGACGGAAATGAAGTGCCTGCGTTCCATGCCACCTTTGATGTGGGAGATCGGAAAAAGGGCATCTGGGGATGGTTGCCTGAGGAAGGATTCCTCCAGTGCGGGTCGACAAAAGGCGTCCTCTCTCCAACCGGAATCGCAGTTTCTGGCTCCGGTGCAGCTTAATCTGCGTGCCCGTCTTGCGGTTTGCGAAGCTCGCGAATCATGCCGATCAATGCTTGTACGCCACGCGGCAAGCTGCGATCGCGGCGATAGACCAACGCCAGTTCGCGCCACAAGTCCACGCCATCGACGTTCAGTAGCTTCACTTCCCCGCTCTTCACCAAATCGCGGGCAAAGCTTTCGCTGATGATCGATAGGCCCACATCGGCCGCCACGAACGTTTTGATCATGCCAATGCTCGGTAATTCCATCGGTACACGGAGGCGAGAGCGATAGGGTCGGAAAAGTTTGTCGAGCACCTGGCGCGTATAACCTGTCTTCGGGAAGATCAGCGGAGCCGAAGCAACTTCTTCTAGCGTCAGGTGCGATTTCTGCGATAGCGGATTCTTAGCGCTCACCATGAAACGCAGCCGGTCGCGATTGATCACGTGCATCTTCAAGTTTGGCGACTTAACTGGCAGAGTGACGATGCCCAAATCGAGCGAACCTTCTTCGAGACGCTGCAAAATCTTGTGGCTGAAATTGCGGTAAATGCTGATATTCACCAGGGGGTAACGACGCTGAAATTCGCTGAAGATATCCGGAAGCAGGTATAGGCAAGTCGCTTCATTGGCTCCGAATGCGACCGGACCCTGCACCAGATTGCCGCGATCGGCAACCACTTGCATCGATTCATCGCGCAGGCGCAGTAAGCGCTCGGCGAATTCGAACAGCACTTCGCCAGAGGGCGTGAGTTCGACAGACTTGGCCGAACGATCCAATAGCTTGGCCTTATAGGCCTGCTCCAGTTGGCGGATCTGGGCGCTCACCGCGGATTGAGAGCGGAACACTTTCTGTCCAGCCTTTGAAAAACTCTTCAGTTTGGCGACTTGAACAAAAGTAGTTAGTTGGTCAAAGTCCATAGATTAGGTTCTCGCGAAGAAGTATACCTAAACTGCATACAGAAAAGATTAACTTCCTGTGGAACTCAAACATAATGCGGAAATGTAAGCGGGGGCACAGCTAAAATGCCGGGAGTCGGATCAGCCAAGGGAACGGAAGGTGTTTCTGGAAGAAAACGCCAGGCCGCCTCCAAAGTACCTTGAAAATGGATCGGCTGTATGCGCACAAGGGGCAGCATACCGGCCTGCATCAGCAGGCGTAGCGCGACAGGACTGGACGTTTCCGCAACATGCCTTTCGAGCAATCGTCGCAGATCACGCTCTTCACTCTGTTCTAGCTCGTGCGATTGCACAAATTCGCTGTTCAGGACATGCTCCGCTTCGCTGCGCAACACATAAGCCAATCCACCGGTCATGCCTGAACCAAAATTTACTCCGACCGGACCGAGCACGGCCGCGATTCCACCGGTCATATATTCGCAACCATGCTGGCCAACCCCTTCTACGACGGCGATGGCTCCGCTGTTGCGCACCGCGAATCGTTCGCCGACTTGCCCGGCAATGAAAAGCTGGCCAGAGGTCGCGCCATATAGAACCGTATTGCCCGCAAGGACATCTCCACGCTTGGACGCCGACCTCCCGGCGCGGATAATAATGGTTCCGCCGGACATGCCTTTGCCGACGTAGTCGTTGGCTTCGCCGAATAACTTCAACGTAAGTCCCTGATCGAGGAATGCACCGAAACTCTGGCCCGCGGATCCGTGGAATTCGCGTTCGCTTGTTGGTCGGGCACCATCGAGGATGCGTTGACGCATGCGTTCGCCGCTAAGCTGCGTGCCAACACTGCGATGATAATTGTGAATTGCGGCGGCTCCGGAATCGCCCGGATGCGATTGCTCGAATTGCCGCTCGGTCTCGAGGGTTTCGGCGTCGAGAACTGTAGATTGCTGCGGCATGACGCTGTGTGGCTTGGAGGCCGGGATCACCAGAAGTGCGTCCATGCCTGAGTGCGTTTCCAGCCGCTCGTACCAGCCGCGCAATTCCGTCAACGAGCGAACACCCAGGCCGGAAAGGCCCCTGCGCACTTCTTCGCCGAGCGCGCGGAAATAATCGATTACCATTTCCGGCTTGCCATTAAAACGCAAGCGTAGTTTCTCATCCTGGGTGGCAATGCCGACAGGGCAAGTGTTCAGATGGCACTGCCGAGCCATGACGCAGCCAATCGCCAACAGCGCGGCAGTGCCAAACCCAAATTCATCGGCGCCAAGAATCGCGGCGATCAGAATATCTCTCGAGAATCGCAGTCCGCCATCAACGCGCAGAGCGACACGCGAGCGCAATCCCGCGCGCAGCAAAGTTTCGTGCGTCTCCCGCAAGCCGATTTCCCACGGCAGCCCGGTGTTTTTGATGGAAGTAAGCGGCGAAGAACCCGTTCCGCCGTTGTGTCCGCTGATGGTGATGACGTTCGCGCCGGCTTTCGCAACTCCCGCGGCAATAACTCCGATTCCCGTGCCGGAAACCAATTTCACTCCGATACGCGCTTGCGGATTCACAGCATGAAGATCGTGTATGAGTTGTGCCAGATCCTCGATGCTGTAAATGTCGTGGTGCGGTGGGGGAGAAATCAGAGGGGTGCCAGGCGTGGCGTGGCGAATTTTCGCGATGTACTCGGTGACCTTCGTAGCGGGCAGCTGGCCGCCTTCGCCGGGCTTGGAACCTTGCGCCATTTTGATTTCAAGTTCTTCGGCGCGCACCAGATATTCGGCGGTGACACCGAACCGGCCGGAGGCCACTTGCTTAATTTTGTTCGCGGCGTCAACGGCAAGATACAGATCCGGATCTTCGCCGCCCTCACCAGTATTACTGCGGCCGCCCATCCGGTTCATCGCCAGCGACAGAGTCTTGTGCGCTTCAGGGCTGAGCGAACCGAGCGACATTGCTTGCGTGCTGAACCGGTGCAGGATTGAATCGAGTGGCTCGACTTCGTCGATCGGAACGGCTGGATCGGAAACCATTTCCAATAAATCGCGTAGGAAGGTAACCCCATTTCCTTCGGCCAGCTGCTCGACTGCTGCAAAGTGTCCCCCGTTCGGCTGCTTCACATGCGCGTGAAGGCGTCGAACCAATTCCGGCGAACTGGAGTGTAGCTCCGCGCCTTTGCGAAAACGATAGAGGCCGTGATCGATCAGATCATCAGTTGCAGAATCAAAGGCTGCCGCGTGCATCTTCAAATAATCCTGTAACAGGAGATCGAGAGTCTTCGTTCCCGGGTAGCAGCCGGCATCTTCAAAATATTCGCGGCAAACATCTTCATCAAGACCGAGCGCCTCAAACAAATGGCTGTTGCGATAGCTGGCCAGTGTGGAAATCCCCATGCGTGCCAATACTTTTCGCAAGCCCGCGAACATGCCCTTGCGTACTTTCTGAAAGGCGCCCTCTTCTTCGCCCTCGGCAAGTTCTTCGGCAAGATAAGGTACAACTGCACTGGCCCCGGCGGCGATCAGCATCGCCACATGATGGGTGTCGAATACCTGTGCCGTCTCGACGACCAGCGGCACACCCGCGAGGCCCTCCTTCACCATGCTTTTCCATGCGCTCGCGACTGCCAGCAGCGCGGGAACCGCTGCGCGTCCCGGCCCAACCGCACGATCAGTGAGGAGGAGGAGCCTCGGATGCTCGTCGCTCCTCAGAGGGGTAGTTATGCACTGAGTCAAACAGCGGCGCGCACCCGGGACTCCGGTTTTGGAGGGAAAACTAAAATCGACAGTCTGCACCGGGGTGTGTGACGCGATCAGTACCGCCAGTTCAGCAGCGCCCAAAATCGGTGAGGTTAAAAATTGTCCGTGACCGAGCGGCACATCGAGCGACATGACGTGCGACTCGCGTAGTGGATCGATCGGCGGATTAGTCACCTGTGCGAAACGCTGCTTAAAGTAGTCCCACATCGGACGTTGCAAGGTTGAGAGAAACGCGGGCGGCGCGTCATCGCCCATACTCCAATCCGCTTCCTTACCCTTTAGTAGCGGTCGAAACAGGATTTTGTACTGATCGTCGGACCAGCCGACAGCTCCGGCAACACGGCGCGGATTCTCCACTTTTGGTCGCCGAGCGGATGACTCCAGAATCACTTGTTTTGGCTGGGCGGCGGTCTTGCGGGGATATTGCCGCGCGACACTTTTTAAGACTTCGCGCCAGCGCAGCAAAGCGCCCTTTGACGGATTAACGAGAATCATTTCGCCAGGCCCTAAACGATGGCGTTCAGCGACACGGCTTTCTTCCAGATCAACCAATCCGGTTTCCGACCCAGCAATCACCAATCCATCGTGGGTTACCGTGTAGCGCATCGGCCGCAGACCATTGCGATCCAGCTTTGCACCGACCGAAAGGCCATCGCTAAACACCAGTGCTGCTGGCCCATCCCACGGCGCTCCGTCCCGAGACAATATTTCGAGCGCCGCTTGCACATCGGCCGACAAAAATGGATCGTGCAGAAATGCCGGGGGCACCAGCGCCAGCATCGCGGCTTCCACGCTCTTGCCTTCGAGCAACTTGATTTCCAGTGCATTATCGCAGCTCGCAGAATCGCTGACGTTTTCTTCGAGCAGGCGAAACCACTTGCCAACGCCGATGCGTTTCCGAATCTCGCGTTCGAGCGCACGCAACCAGCGGCGATTGCTGATGACAGTATTAATCTCGCCGTTGTGTGCGATGTAGCGGAACGGCTGAGCGAGCTGCCAGGAAGGCTGGGTATTTGTCGAATAGCGTTGGTGAAAAATAGCAAATTTTGCGGTGAATTCGGGGCTCCGCAAATCTTGGTAGTATCGCGGGAATTGCCAGGGCGTCAGCAGCCCTTTGTAAACAACAGTGCGGGAAGAAAGCGAGCAGATGTAACAGCGCTCCGGCAGCAGGGATTCCGCTCTCTTGCGTAACAGCCAAAGGCTTCGCTCAAATTTCGAGGCATTCGTTTCGTCAGTTTTCTGCGAGGTGGGGCCGATGAAAAACTGCCAGATCTCCGGCATGGTTTCAAACGCCCGCTGCCCCAACGAATTGGGATTCACCGGAACGCGGCGCCAACCGAGCATCCGCAACTTGCTGCGGCCGATCGACTCCTCGATTGCGGAGCGCGCATCGGCAACCCGAGTCGCGGGAACGAAAACCATCCCAACACCAAACAATTCGCCAAGGAACAGCTGCTCTTCCGCCGCTCGTGCCCGGAAAAAGTCGACCGGCAACGAGGTCAGCAAGCCCGCGCCGTCGCCGCTTGCGCCATCTGCATCAACTCCACCGCGATGCGACAAGCGCTCCAGCGCTTGCAAGGACATTTGGATAATTTCGTGCCGTGCGGGACCGTGCAGCCCGGCGATGAAGCCCGTACCACAAGCATCATGGTCCGGGTGACCCCAGTTGGGCTGGCGACCTGCAGCTCGTGGCACTGCGAGACGAGGCATGCTTAGTGTTTTAATTCGCCGAGCAGCGGAATGTACAATGCAGATTTTTTATGCGATGGATCGGTTTTGCAGAAGCAACTACAAGCCAAGTCCCTTAAAACTTCGTAACTTCGCTCATATGGAATTGGGTAACCTTCATCGCTGGAACCACCATCTCGAACGATTCTTCAGCACTCGCCCGGTGCGATGGCCCAAGCATCTGGACGTTACGAAGCATCTCTAAAACTGATTGATTGAATCGAAAATTCCGAACTGCCCTGCCCAATTTGCCCTTCTCTACCAGGAACAATCCGTCCCGAGTCATGCCGGTCATGATCTTCTCGTACGGGTCAACCTCGCGGATATACCAAAGCCGCGTGACTAAAAGCCCACGGTCGGTCGAGGCAATCATTTCTTCGACCGTCGACTTGCCGCCAGCGACGATGAGATTCATGGGGGCCTCGCCAAATTCGTTCGGGAGGGCGAATCCGTGACCGGTCGGCTTGGTACGCGCTTTCTTTGCAGAGCGCCGTGAATACACCAGATTCTTGATGACCCCTTGGTCGACCAAGGTCACGCGTTGGCGGGGCATGCCTTCGCCGTCGTACGCCGCGCCCAGTTGCTCAGGGTGGAACACGTCATCGGTGATGGTGACATTTTTACCGACCAGTGCTTTGCCCACTCGCTCCGAGAGGCAAGAGCGCCTGTCATCCACCGCCGTAGCCGAAAAATCGTAAAAGAGAAATCCAATTAAATCGAGAACAGCCGCCGGCTCCAGAATCACGGTGTATCGACCCGGTTCAAGCTCGATTGGATCTTTGGCCCGGGCCGCCTTGTCACTCGCGGTTTTCGCCAAACTGATCGGATCTATAGCCCGCACATCTCCGGCATTGGCCTTAGCCCAACTCGCCGCGGAAGCGTGCTGCATTGTGGCGGAGAACTCCGCTTGGGTTTGCCGGTAACTGGCGAACAGACCGCGCGAATTGCACAACACAGTTTGACTCTGACCGCACGAAAAGATCCCCGCGGCAACTTGACCATTTTTCTCTGCCAGATCGCACGCGCGTTTCACTGCCCGCGCACGATCGTCAGCAGAAAGTGCCGCAGTTGCAGCCGTAAAGCGATTGACCTGCCGATAGCGCTGCTTCCCTGGCAACGGCAGGAGTGACGGATCTTTCGGCTGGCTGGCCGCAAGCGACAAGCAATCCTCCACCGCCGCTCGCAGGGCATCTTCTTCCAGACGATTTGTCGTTACGCGCGCGGTGCGGCCATCGAGGATAGTACGAATCGAAACGGTCACGCCATGTTCGGCAACGTTCTGGTGAATGATGTTGTTGGCAAAACGCGTGAGCGCATCGATCACCTCTTCGACGTGCACTTCGGTTCCCGGAACACCGCGCGCCTTCGCGATCCGAAGAACGACGTCGGCTATGTGGCGTAATTCGCGTTCCGCCCGCAACCGCGGATTACCTGTGGATACTGGCGTCACTTTTTGACTGCTCTTGTTCGCGGCACTCATTCGTTTGCAAATGCTGTCCCGATTTTTATATTTCGAAATCGTGCTGGCGATGCTCCGTGCCCCGTGCCCATCGTCTGCATGGGTTGACCCTTGCCGCAATTTGGCGTGCCCCAAAGCACCCAATGCTCCGCATCACAAATCGCGTCGCAGGAATTCCAAAACTCCGTCGTGATTCCACTGTAGCTGGGATTTTTCAGCATCCGGCCCTTCTTGCCATTCTTAACTTCCCAGCCAATTTCAGTGGAAAATTGAAATTGATAGCGGCGATCGTCGATCGACCACGAGCGGTTCGTCTCCACCAAAATTCCATCTTCGGTGTCGGCGATGAGCTCGTCGAATTTCCAAGTGCCCGGCAGCAAACTCACATTGGTCATGCGAATCATCGGCAGGCGATTCCAGCCTTCCGTGCGCACTGTGCCGCCGGAACGCTGTAAACCGATTAAATGAGCTGTTTCGCGACTGGAAAGATAGCCGCGGAATTCGCCGTCTTTGATAATGTCGATAGACTGCGCGGGAACGCCTTCATCGTCGTAGGCAAACGTACCCAGGCCGGCGCCGTGTTCGATGCGCGCATCAGCTACGACATTCACGATCGAAGACCCGTAGCGCAAATGATTTAGTTTATCCAAAGTGAGAAAACTGGTCCCTGCAAAATTCGCCTCTTGCCCTAACACGCGATCCAACTCAATCGGGTGGCCAACCGATTCGTGAATCTGCAAACCTAACTGGCTGCCGCCCAAAATCAGGGTGCCTGTTTTTTGCGGGCACGATGCCGCAGAGTGTAACGCGACAGCTTCTTCCGCGATTCGGGGAGCGTTTTTCACCAACTCCATCCTTTCGATAAGTTCGTATCCACCAAGAATGTGCTGGCCGCCGAAGCTATTCGGGTAAGAACGCTTTTGAATGGCGTCGGACTTAAAACAAGTGGCGGCAATTCCGCAACCAGACGTTATCCGCCGCTGATGAATTTTGGATCCGCTGCTTGAAGCAAACCACGAATCAATCTTGCGGAACTGCATGTCCGCTTCGGTTAGCGTAACTCCATTTATGCGGCGCATGGCTTCGTCCGCAGCCAACAGCAACGCCAATTGCGTCTCCAGGGGAATCTCAAACGGATCTTTGCGGCAAGGCCCTTGCCAGCTATCGATATAAGATCCTTCCGGCGCGAGCTGCACATTTTCTTTTTTCGCCAGCGCCGATGCCTTTGCAATCGCAACGGCTTGTGCTGCGCACGCCGCTACACCTTCTCGTGTCATCTGATCCGTTGACGCAAATCCCCACGCGCCCCGGACCACTACGCGAATGCCCAAGCCAATCGATTCCATTTGGCCGAGCGTTCCCACTTCACCGTTTTTGGTGGTCAGATCGCGTTGTCGATGATGCATTACCCGCACGTCGGCATAGGTCGCGCCACGCAGTTTAGCGATATCTAGTGAATGTCCGCAGTAATCCCACATCGTTGGCACCAAAAGCTAAGGGCACGATGCTTTGTGCCCTTAAGAGATTATCCTACTTTGTTAACTTTTCGCTGGGAGTTGCAGAAAGAAATTAGGTGCCTTCCTGCCAGGAGGCAAGATACTGTTCCTGCTCGGCAGTTAACTTGTCCAGGCGGTGGCCCATGGATTCCAGCTTCAAACGCGCAATTTCGCGGTCGATGTCCTCCGGGACCACGTATACCTGTGGCTTCAGGTTCTTGTAGTTCTTCATCAGATATTCCGCGGAGAGCGCCTGGTTGGCAAAGCTCATATCCATCACCGAAGCAGGGTGTCCTTCGGCGGTGGCCAGATTCACCAAACGGCCTTCAGCGATCAGATAAATTTTCCGGCCATCTTTCATAGTGAATTCATCGACGAGCGGACGAACTTCGCGCTTGCCCGAGGAGAGCGATTCGAGCGCCGGAATCTCGATTTCTACGTTGAAGTGGCCAGAGTTGCAAACGATCGCGCCACCCTTCATCACTTCAAAGTGTTCGCGGCGAATCACGTTCTTGTTACCTGTGACGGTAATGAAAACGTCGCCTTCCTTCGCTGCATCGACCATCGGCAACACGCGGAAGCCATCCATCACGGCTTCGATTCCCTTCACCGGATCGATTTCCGTGACGATGACATCCGCACCCAGACCCTTAGCACGCATGGCTACGCCTCGCCCGCACCAACCATACCCAGCAACTACTAGTTTTAAGCCGGCGAGCAAAACGTTCGTCGCACGAATTACACCATCGATTGTCGACTGCCCCGTGCCGTAGCGGTTGTCAAAGAAGTGCTTGGTCATCGCGTCGTTCACGGCAACTACGGGATATTTCAGCGTGCCGTCCTTGGCCATCGCGCGCAAACGAATCACGCCGGTGGTGGTTTCTTCGGTACCGGCCAAAACATTAGCGACCAAATCTTGCCGCTTGGTCAGCAGCATGGTTACCAGGTCGCAACCATCATCCATCGTAAACTGAGGCTTGTGCTCAACGGCAATTCTCATGTGCTCGAAATAGGTCTTGTTGTCTTCGCCCTTGATCGCGTACGTCGGGATATTGAAATCCTTGTTCAAGGAGGCGGCGACTTCGTCCTGCGTGGACAAAGGATTCGAGGCGCACAAAACGATATCCGCACCGCCATCGCGCAAAGCGATCATCAGGTTCGCGGTTTCGCTGGTCACGTGGAGACAGGCAGAAACGCGCAGACCCCTCAGTGGTTGTTCTTTAACGAATCGCTTACGAATCTGTTGCAGCACCGGCATCTGCTGCGCTGCCCATTCAATCTTTCGCTTGCCCGCTTCAGCAAGTCCGATATCCTTCACATCACCTTTTTTCAGTTCTGCCGTGGTCATTCGTGAGCTCCTAGAAATTGAGATGCAATCATCCGAGGCGGTCTATTTCTTACTGTCCCACCGGCAAGTGGGACACACCTGCAAGAGAGAAAATTATAAAAACTCTGAAATTACAAAACGCGCCCCATAGACTAGCGACGTGAAACTTCTTCTGCAACTGGGGCGCCAAGTCCGGCGGCCTTGCGCAAAGCATCGGCGCGATCGGTCTTCTCCCAGGTAAAGCCTGCGCCCGTGCGGCCGAAGTGTCCGTAAGCCGCGGTCAGCTTATAGACAGGCTTGCGCAGATCGAGGGTCTCAATAATTGCTTTCGGTGTTAGCGAAAAATGCTCACGGACCAAAGCGGTAATCTTTTCCTCAGGAATATTCGCCGTGCCGAACGTGTCGACCATGACGGAAACGGGCTCGGCAACACCGATAGCGTAAGCCAATTGCACTTCCGCGCGGCTGGCGAGTCCTCCAGCGACGATGTTCTTGGCGATGTAACGAGCCATATAGCACGCCGAACGATCCACTTTCGATGGATCCTTACCGGAGAATGCGCCACCCCCGTGGCGGCTGTAGCCGCCGTAAGTATCAACAATGATTTTGCGACCGGTGAGCCCTGCATCGCCCATCGGTCCGCCGATGACGAAGCGGCCAGTCGGATTGATGTGATACTTGGTTTTTGCATCTAGCATGTGCGCGGGAATGATCGGCTTAATCACGTGTTCCATGACGGCGTGGCGTAGGTCTTCGTTGGGAACGGTGTCGCTATGTTGCGTGGAAATAACAACGCAATCCACACGAATCGGCCTCCCCTCGCGATATTCCACTGTGACTTGGGATTTTCCATCAGGGCGGAGGAAGTCGACTTTCTTGCTCTTGCGAACTTCGGAGAGGCGCTGCGTGAGGCGATGAGCCAACTGAATCGGCATCGGCATCAACTCTTCGGTTTCATCGCAGGCATAGCCGAACATCAGGCCTTGGTCACCGGCGCCACCGGTGTCCACGCCCATGGCGATATCCGGAGATTGCCGCTTGATGGTGCACATCACTGCGCAGGTAGTCGAATCGAAGCCGTAGAGCGCATTATCGTAGCCCACCAACTCAACCGTCTTGCGGATCAATTCATCGTAATCGACGTGCGCTGTTGTGGTGATCTCTCCCGATACCACTACTAGACCAGTCGTAACCAGTGTCTCGCAGGCAACCCGGCCTTTCGGGTCTTGCCGCATCACTTCGTCGAGGACAGCGTCAGAGATCTGGTCAGCGATTTTGTCGGGATGGCCTTCAGTAACAGATTCGGATGTAAACAGGAAATTCCTCTTGGCTTCGCTCAAAACACCTCTCCTATAGACTCATCTCAATGGTCGCGGCGGTGGGAACAGACCCAGCGAGCAGCTTGCCCAGGTAAAAGAGCAAACTTTGGTCTTAAAAAGGGTACCATCCCCTACACCTGGAATCAATGCACTCATTTTGCAAGGCTTAGCTCTGCATTGAGTGGGGAAATCCGGCGGGTGAACGGTCCTCTCAGCGCTTGAAGCGCATGGTCGTTTTCCCCTCGCCGGGGGGACGGTCGCGCGACGAGGATGCAGACGCATCCTCCCAAGAGGAGTGTGCGAAACCAGACTCCAACCAAGCCTCGGGCCTAGCAAAAACCATCCCCTCCTAAGAAGCTCCGAAAAGAAATAAGCGCTCGGCTGTGGGTTAAAAGCGAGGTTCTCTTACTGCGCGTCGATGTCCGTGTCGTCGGTTTCAACTGTTAGCTTGCCCTTCGTTTTCTTGGCCATTAGGTATGCGCGAATAAATGGGTTGATGTCGCCGTCGAGCACTTTATCCACATCTCCTACTTCAAACTTTGTGCGATGGTCTTTGATCAAGCGATACGGCTGCAGCACGTAAGACCGAATCTGGCTGCCGAAGGAGATATCCATCTTCGACTCATCGAGTTTGTCGGTTTGATCGCGGCGCTTCTGCATTTCCAGGTCGTAAAGTTTGGACCGCAGCATTTTCATCGCGGTCTCGCGGTTTTTATGCTGGCTACGTCCAGCCTGGCAGGCCACAATGACACCGGTAGGAATATGCGTCAGGCGCACGGCTGTTTCGACTTTATTTACGTTCTGACCGCCCTTGCCGCCCGACCGGAACGTGTCCAACTTGATGTCTTCCGGCCGAATATTTACTTCAATGCGATCGTCAATTTCTGGAATAACAAAGACTGACGCGAAGGAAGTGTGGCGGCGTGCGGCCTGATCAAACGGCGAAATGCGAACCAAGCGGTGCACCCCCGTTTCTCCCGCCAATAGACCATACGCATTTTCGCCGGTGAACTGCACCGTGGCATTCTTGATGCCCGCTTCTTCGCCGGGAGTTTCGTCGAGGACTTCGGCGCCAAAACCGCGCCGCTCTGCCCAGCGCAGGTACATACGCAGTAGAATCGAAGCCCAGTCCTGCGATTCGGTTCCACCAGCCCCAGGCTTGATGGTCATGATCGCGTTCAAGTGGTCGGTTTCGCCGGAAAGCAGGGTCTGCGTTTCCAGCTCACCTACGAACGTATCTGCCGCAGTTAACTCGCGGCCCAGGTCTTTCAATAATTCATCTTTTTGTTCGGCGTTGGTTTCGCCCTTCGCTAGTTCGATATACGCTTCGAGGTCTCCAGTCAGTGAGGCGAGCTTCTCGTCAGCGGCCAGTGGAGCTTCCGCACGCTTCCGTTCACGCAAAACACTTTGCGCTTCTTCCTGATTGTTCCAGAAACTGGGATCGGCGGCGCGTTCTTCCAGTGTTTTTAACTTGGCGCGGTTTTGTGCAACGTCAAAGATAGCTCCGCACAAGAGTCACACGATGTTTCAATTCTTCATACTGATGCTGTAAATCTTCAAGAATCATAGTGGCGCAAGATTGCCCGCGGAATGGATCGGGCTTACTTTCCCTTTCGAAATGTCATACCCACAAGAATAACGGAAACGATTACACACATCCAGGCAAACCAATCGCCGAAGCGAGTGTAGATTGTTTTGTCGGTACGAAAATCGTACGGCAAATCCGCGGCATTTCGCTCATCGCGATGCATCACTCGAACAACATTTCCGTAGGGATCGATCGAAGCAGTGATCCCATTGTTCGTGTCTCGAATTACCCAGCGCCGGTTCTCCACCGCGCGAACGCGAGCCATCCGCAAATGCTGTTCGGCTGCCTGCGAAGTCCCGAACCACCCATCATTTGAAATATTGATGAACAATTCCGCGCCGCGATTCGCAAAATCCCGCACTTCCCCGGCATAAATCGCTTCGTAGCAAATGAACACAGAGAATTTGTTGCCATTGGAAAACGTTCCAACGGTCCGCTCCTTGCCTTTGTGGAATCCACCCACCTCTTCCGAAACGCTGGACACCACCTGATGTATCAGCGGGAATGGTTCGTACTCACCAAACGGCACCAGATGAATCTTGTCGTAGGAAAACCTCCGTTGGCCATATTCATCAATCATCGCCGCGCTGTTGTACGGCACTGCGCCATTGCGAACCGTCCCGTTGATCATGATCTGCTGCGGCTTCCACTCGATAACACCAACCACCACGGGATGGTGAAGCTGCTCTACAATCCGCGACATCGTCGGCCCGAAATGCGGATCTTGAAATGAAAACGGCGCCGGCGCTTCTGGCCAAATCAGCAAATCAGGTTGCCGCGCTCCGGACGAGGGCTCTAAGCTCAGCCGCTCCAAATCTGCCATGTCCGGCTTGTGCTCTGCGTACCAGTCACCCACATATTGTATATTTTCCGGGAAGTTCGGCTGCACTACACGTGCAAGATGAGTTCCCACCGCTTTCGGCACGAATCTCGGCCCTACCCACTCGACCATGAGAAGCACGACAACAGCAGCTGCAAGAGTTCCAATGTGGCGCTTACTTTCGCTCGAATTGTCTGCGACATAGCTCCACACCAGCAAGGCATTGAAAGCTACTATCAAAAACGATACCCCGTAAATTCCGGTAACCGTCGTCAATTGCACGATCGCCGGATTTCCCGCCGCAGGATACCCCAGTAACGACCACGGAAAACTAATTTCCGGCAAGTAGGCGCGAACAACTTCCGTGGTAACCCAAAAAAATGGCGCTCCCAGCAATGCAAGACCCACTCTCCGAACCGATAATCGCTCGACTGCCCAGCCAAACGTTCCGATGATGATGGCCCAGACAGTTCCGATCAAAAGCAACACGCCCCAGCCTGCCGCACTCGACATTCCCCCATGCACCGAGAGCGTTTCCGCAATCCAGGAAACGCATGTCAGCACAAAAATCAATCCGTGCAAGAATCCGCACACGAACGCAACCCAAGCCTTTGCACATAGTATGGAAACAAGCAGGATTGCAATGCAGAACCAGGAATAAATACTCCAATGGTCGCCGCGATAGGAAAGAGAAAGGACGGCACCGCTGATTGCAGCTAGCAGAAATCGCACAGCATTGGGAATTTCCGCGAAAAGGTGGGGACGCAAATAGAATCGCCAGGGCCGTAGGGACATCAGTGCTTTACGTAGAATGCCTTATATCCTGCACCTTCCAGACCCTTCTTCGCGGCGTCGGCCGCCTTCTGGTCCCTGAACGGGCCAACTTGGACGCGGTAAAACTTATCCTTTTGCGGCGGCTGAACATACGCTGCAAAATGTTTTTTCTGCAAACTACTGGCAATCTCCAAGGCATCATCCTGCTTCGTCAACGCCGCAACCTGTAATAAAAGTGCACCACTCGGAATGAGCGACCCGGTGGTAGAATTTTTTACACTCTTCACAGAAGCAGTGGTCGCGTCCGTTTTTGCTTTTGCGTTCAAAGATCGGGCAGGGGATGACTGGACCTCTTGTGCACTCTTCGGGGCAGGCTCGAGCCGGGGCTCAGAACTGGATTTAGTTCCTATGTCCCAAATTCCACCCTTAACTGGAGCTTCCGGATTGGTCACCGGTGTATCACTAGCCGGCGGTGCATCCATCTTCTTGGGTGCGGGCTCGCTCTTCGAACTGGGAATGTAAACAGGTGGTTCTGCGGTGTGTAATCCATTATTCGAAGCGTTCACTTGTCCACTATATTGGTTCCGTCCCATAACGTAACCAAGGGTAAAAAATACGCCAGAGAAAAGCAGCATCAGCAGAAATAAACCAATGACGTGCTTTCCCTCGAGAACTCGCTCCCCTGCGCTGCGTCTTCCTGATGCCATGGTTATTTCGACGCCCCCCCGAGCGCCTGTGTCCACTTATTAATAATATCGATAGGCAGCGGAAACACAATCGTTGTGTTCTTTTCGACACCTATCTCCGTTAACGTCTGCAAGTAGCGCAACTGGATGGCAGACGGCTCCGTCTCCAAAATTTTAGCTGCATCCGCCAATTTCTGCGACGCCTCATACTCACCCGTGGCGTGAATCACTTTCGCACGCCGCTCACGTTCCGCCTCGGCCTGCCTTGCGATTGCTCGCTGCATCTGTTCGGGAATATCCACTTGTTTCACTTCGACTTTGCTCACCTTAATGCCCCACGGCTCGGTGTCCTGGTCGAGAATAATCTGCAATTTAGCGTTCACTTTGTCACGCTGCGACAAGATCTCATCCAGTTCAAATTGTCCCACGATGCTGCGCAGCGTCGTCTGGGCCAACTGCGAAGTCGCGTACTGATAGTTCACCACTTGCGACATCGCCAGGTTCGCATCCACGACGCGAAAGTAGCAAACCGCGTTCACTTTTACGGAAACGTTGTCGCGCGTGATGATGTCTTGCGGAGGAACGTCGAGCGTAACCAACTGCAAATTGATCCGGTACAATGTTTCGATTGGCCAGAACACCAGACGAATTCCGGCTCCCTTCGCTTCTGGCATCAACCTTCCCAGCCGCAACACCACTCCGCGCTCCCACTCTTTGATGATGTAGATCGAATTCCAGAACCAAATCAGCAACAGCCCGATTACGAATATCCCACCCAAACCAAAAAGTTCGAACATGTGAACCCTCCTGAGCTCCCTCGAATTCGCTAGACCTTGCCAGAGACACTGCTTGCCGCCCGCTCGACCTCTAGCTTTAACCCGTCTACGCGCAAAACACGAACCGCTGTTCCCTGCTGTATATCTTCTTTCGAATTTGCCCGCCATAGTTCACCGTGTATTCGGATCATGCCTTCGCCACCCGCAGGCACGGCAGTCGTAACAACACCATGTTCACCTAACAATTCTTCTCTACCTGTGCTGGTCTTCCATTTGCGACTTTTCAACACCAGGCGCATCAGGAAAACGGAAAGCAGCGCGAACGGAAGAGTTGCCGCAAGCGCTACCCCCACGCTTACGCCCCCGGGCGTAAGCGGAGAACGAACCAGAAACGTTGCGCCCAGCAACATCGATACGATTCCACCGACCAGCAAAACCCCGTGACTGGCCAGCTTTGCCTCCAGGACAAACAAAACTATTGCCAGTCCAATCAATAGCAAGCCCGCAAAATTCACCGGCAGAAGTTGCATCGCGTACATCGCCAGAACAATGCAAATGCCGCCAACTACCCCTGGCGCCACGACCCCGGGGTGCGTGAATTCGGTGTACAGCCCCAGCACGCCGATGATCAGAAGCAGGAAAAACGCGTCAGGCTGAACGATTCGCGATAGAAATCTTTGCCGCCCGGAAAGATGAAATGTCACCAAACTGTAGTGCTCCAGCAAGAGCTTCTCGGTCTTTCCATTGAATCGGGTAATCTCCCTTCCGTTCAGTTTGTTAAGCAGATCCTCGCGATTATCTGCAATCAGATCGATCATCTTTCCGTCCAGCGCTTCGCGCTCGGTGAACGCCCGCGCGTCGGTAACCGCAGTTTCCGCCAACTGCGGATTGCGTCCACGCTTTTCCGTGAAGCTGCGTAGAAACGCCATCGCGTCATTGTTCACCTTTTTCCGCAACACCTCATCGATCGGCATAGAAAATCCGCCGTTAATGAAAATGGGCGTTGAAGCTCCGGCATGCGTACCTGGAGCCATTGCCGCGATGTCCCCCGACAGCAAAATAAAGAATCCGGCCGAAGCGCCTCGCGAACCGGTAGGTGCAACAAAAACGGCGACCGGAACGGGCGACTCCAGAATGTGTTGAATGACATCTTTCATCGAATCGCTTAGCCCGCCCGGGGTATCCATGGTGATCAACACCAGCGCTGCGTGGCGATTGGCAGCGTCCGCGAGCCCCTCGTCAATGTAAGCCGCCAGAATCGGCTCGACTTCCCCATCGAGGTTCAATTGCAAGACCAGCGGCGAGCCATGTTCCTCGGCGACCATCGCCTGCGGCACGAAACACAGTCCCGCCAGCAGCGGCAGCAACGCCCCCATCAGCCACACCAGACACACACCCGGCTTGCCCTTACTTAGGCCACGAGCGCTCATTGAACACCTCCCGTGGATTTACTGCGATCCAAGTGTTCCAGCAATTCCTTTGCTTCCGCATAATTCGGCGCCAGCTTCACGGCCTTCTCCACTTCCGCGCGGGCCAAATCCGTTTTCTTTTGCTCCAGATAAATTCTGGCCAGCACAATTCTCACTGCTGCGGAATCACGCGCCGCCAGCGACAATTGCAGTTCCTGGACCGCATCATCCAGCTTCCCTCGTTTGCGGTAAATTTCCGCCAGTTCGCGGTGCGCCGTGGCGTTGTTCGGGTCGATCTTAAGGGCCGCGCGAAATTCTTGCTCGGCAGCATCAGATCTTCCTGCGTTCAATTCCTGTCGACCGACTCGGATGTGTCCGGCAGGCGCGTCCTTCTCCTGAGTGCTGCTTGTCGCGGTTACAGGATGTTGCTCTGCGCGGGGATCCTGTAAGTCCAGGCGCAAGGCCGTAGTATCCAGCTCCCTTTTCACCCGTTCATATTTATTCAACGAATCTGGTTTCCCATCGAGTTTGAGCGCGGGTAGCCCCTTTTCCCCGAACGCCTCCGTGGCCAGAATTCGCTGCTGTTCTGCTTCGGGCTTCTTACCGCACTTTTCCAGCGAATAAATTAGGAACGCGTAGTCCTCGGCATTATCCGGCTCGCGTTGTACAGCATCTGAAAAATGGGTAGAAGCAGTTGCAAATTCGTTTTCCTGAATCGACACCAATCCAAGATTAAAGGGGTAGTCGTCTTCATCGGGATCGATGTCGCGGGCACGCCCCAACGCGGTCAACGCCGCGGGCAGATTCCCCAATCGAAGTTGCGCCAGTGCTAAATTGTTTAGAATTTCCGGCAAGTCCGCGCCGCTCACGCTGTTGTGCTGCAAACCTTCTTGCAACGACAGAAATACCTGCTCCGCCTTGTCCGGCTGGCCTAATTTGAGACGGCACACACCGGTCGCGAATATAGCTTCGACACTTCGTTGGTGGGTAGCGGGAACGCGCGAAAACCAGGGTAACGCCGCAACACAATCATTCCGCGTGTAATACGCCTCGCCCAGAGCAAATGCTGGTTCGGGCCAGTCCGGTTCGAGCCGCGCCGCCTCTTTCAAATCACGCAAACGCGCTTCATCATCATTGGCCAGCAAGCCGCGAATGTATTCTTCGAACGCATCGAGCCTCAAAGGCCTTTGTCTTCGACTGAACTCCGAATAACTCAAATAATAATTATGATTGTTGCTCCCGAGCAGTCGCCAAATCACTTTCGATTGGAGGTCGATCAACGATTCCAGCGGGCCACTTTCTTGCACGACAGGGAGCAGTGCGATCGGGTTAACCCGCAATACCCGCGCACTAATGCTCAGGGTCTTGCCATCCGAAGAGAAATTCCCGAATAGGATGAAATCGGCGTCCAGTTCCTGGGCTACATGCAACATCGTTGCCCGACTCAACTTTGCGTTAGACGGCAATCCAGAGCGGTCCATCTCATTGAGCCGCCCATCATGCGAATAAACCGATTGTCCGGCATTGGATAGCCATTGAATCGTCAATTCTTCCAGGCCTTCTCCGATCCAATCCAGCCGCGGCGACGTTCCTGGATTTTCGCACCGCGCCCCGCAGGGTAATTGCTCAAATGGGAAAACGAGGTAAATGCCCTCATCAGAATGCACATGGTTCTGCGGGAGAGTTGTAGTGTCCGCCGGAAGAGCAACAGTTTGCCGGGGGCAGAAAATAAGGATAGCCAGGGTAAAAAACAGGGCGAGATTGCGGAAAGATGTATGCCGCTTCTTCATCTCTCAACATTCTAGCAGAGGGAGAGACCGGCGAAGTGCGCAGAACTGGTCCCGAGCGATACGAGCGCCTTCAGGGCTGCGAGGCCTGCTCGGCAGCCTTTGGTTCAAGGACTTCCTGCAACGCCGGCAGCTTTAACACGGAAGCAAATGAGGGGTCGGTTCGAACCGAGTTCATATCCGTGAAACCCTCATCCTTGGCTTTTTTTAGGTAAATGATGCAGCGATCGATGTTTCCTGATTCCGCGAATGATTTTGCCAACATAAAATAAAACCGTCCGCGGTCCGTTCCGATAGTTCGATCTTCAATCACTGTTCCCGAGCGGGATCGGCTTGGATCAAACGCCGAAGGATCAAGTTCCATTGCCTTACGAAACGCGGCAATCGAATCGTCGTATTTTTTGTCATTAAAATACGCAAAACCAAGGTTTAGGTAGAACGGCGCGAAGTTAGGCTTTATCTCAATCGCTTTGTGATACGCGCGAATCGCTTTGGCATATTTCTTCTCTTCATACCAGATGGTTGCCGCATTGTTCAATGCATCCGGATAGTGCGAATTCAACTTGAACGATTTCTGATAGCACTTCAACGCCGCAGCCAGCTGATATTGTTTGTGCAAGCTGATCCCCAGTTCATTCCAATAGACTGCGTTTTTGGGCTGCTCGACCGTGAGCCGGGAAAACATCTGCTGGGCTTCCTGATAATCCCTGCGCACGAGCAACAGCCTGCCCATGTCTTCATCGCTCAGTGGAACTTGCGCCGGTGGAGCAGGCGCAACATTGGTACTGGCAACTTGCGCTCGGGGGTTGTCGAGAAAACTTTGCGCGCGGGAGGGAGGGAATACGGAGAGTAATACCAGAAGCGTAACTGCCGGAATCGCCAAGGAATGCCTTGTCATGGCGAGTCTCCTTTGTCCTGAGGTGGTCTGTCAGGATCCTTCTTCTTCTTATCCCCAAAGATACCAAAAATCTTCTGTAAAGCACTCTTTTTCTTTTCCGGGGCCTTAGCCGCTTGGGCACTCGGATCCGCGTCGCCATCCGCTGGGTTTTTTCCATCCGCCGCCGGTGCGGTGGGGTCGCCAGGGGCTCCTGGCGGCTTAGGCGATCCTCCCCCAAAGATGTGCGAAAGGAAAGACCCGGAAGAAGTAGCCGTACCGTGCCCTCCATGTAATTCGCACATTTGCTTAGGCTCGGAGCCTGCCACATAAACCTCTTCCCGAGTGGTGGGACAGCTCGGCGTGGCCACCTGCAGCGTTTCCGGATCAATGACTGTGGTGTCGACGCCATTCGGCTTCTCAAACGTGCCTGCATTGCGATATCCCGGGAGCTTGGTGGCCTTGATCATGAAATCTGCCCACATGGGCGCGGCCGCCACGCCTCCGGCTAGGCCTAAATCATGATTATCGTCAAACCCGATCCACACTACGCAAACCAGATCTGTGGTGAAACCGGCAAACCAGCCATCGCGAGAGGTTCCTGTTTTCCCCGCGGCCGGCAACGTGAAGCCCTTCGCTCTCACCGCCGCGCCCGTCCCTCGATTCAAGACATCCTGCAGCACACTATCGACTAAATACGCCACTCGCGGATCCAACACCTGCTTGTTCACCGGAGTGTATTTCTCGAGGGTATTTCCGCCCGCGCTGGTCACATTCTTCAGAAAATAAGGCTCCGCGCGCGTTCCCTCGGTTGCAAACCCAGTATAGGCCCCAGCGACTTCGAGCGGAGTCATTTCATAGGCGCCAAGCGCCACGGCCGGTGTCGGTCGCACATTGGAGGGTACACCCATCTGCCGCGCGATCTGCACTACGCGTCCATAGCCAACCAATTCAGCGATCTTCACCGTCGCGATATTCAGAGAATTGGTTAGCGCTTGCCTGGCCGTTACTCGGCCCATGAATCGTTCCCCATAATTGTTCGGGGTATATTCCTGACCATCAAATTCGAACACGGTTGGCTCATCATCCACTGTCGTCGCGGGAGTCACAACCGGCTGCGCCCCGTCCACCGCATTGTTGAATGCGGCGGCATAGACAAAGGGTTTGAACACCGATCCCGGTTGCCGGTGAGATAGGGCGTGATTCAACTGGCTTTGCCCGTAATCCCGTCCCCCAATGATTGCTTTGAGTTCACCGGTGCGCGCGTCAACTGCCACCAATGCCACTTGCGCCTGCGGAACTTGCTCGTTGGGATCTGCTTTCTTCCCTTTGGCTTTGCGAATTCTTTCGTATTTCTTCTCCAGCAGCGCGTCGACATTCTTCATGCCATTCTCAACCGCCGCTGCGGCGGCTCGCTGTAACTCTGGATCGAGCGTCGTATATACGCGGTAATTCTGGCTCTGCAACTCGACTTCGCTATAATTCTCCAGTAGATGGTCGCGCACCATGTCCACCAGATACGGGGCTTCGTTTCCCGCCACCGAAGTGCGCGCGAGTTTTAGCGGCACGCGCTTGGCATCCTGCACGTCCGCTTCCGTAATGTATTTGTTCTCTAGCATTTGGGCCAGCACGCGGTCGCGAGCCTGGGGCGCGCGTTCCGGGTGCCGATCAGAGACTGAATAATAATTTGGCGAGCGAATCAACCCGGCAAGAAATGCGCATTCCTGTAAACTCAGTTGTCTCATATCCTTGCCGAAATACGCCACGCTGGCCTCTGCGAATCCACGGATGCCAAAGCTGCCGCGGTTGCCGAGGTAAACTTCGTTGGCATACATCTCGAAAATTTGCTGTTTGCTAAAGCGCTGCTCCAGTTCAAACGACAACATGGCTTCCGAAAGTTTTCTGCGCCAAGTGCGATCAGTTGATAAGAAGAATGTCCGCGCCACTTGCATGGTGATCGTACTGGCACCCTGTAAATGCTGGCTGTGTTTTAGGTCGGCCCACGCGGCCCCGAAGATGCGGATAAAGTCGAAGCCCGGATGCTCGAAAAACCGCTTATCTTCCGCAGAGAGAATGGCGTGCACCAGCACCGGAGGCAAATCTTCATAACGCACTGGCCGGCGCTTCTCGCGTGCGCTATCGAACAAATTCGTGATCAACTCTGGCTCGATCTCCGCTGCGCCCAAATCCGCTCCGCCACCTAGAGGCCGTATCGAACGAATCACTTCCCCATTGAACTGCACAGCGAGGGCATTGCTCCCGCCAAAATAGGAAAGCTTTTGCGGTCGAATATCTACCGTCGAGCCTTCCACCGTATATTGACCGAGCGAGTTCTCATCGGCCATTGGACGGTATCCTGCTTTCTGCAGATACGTCACCAACTCCGGTACGCCCCACGCTTGTCCGTCGGAAATGTGCTCCGGGGCAGAAAAAATCTGCGTCGTATTCTGCAGCACGTGGCCGGAAAGCCGGGCATCAATGATTTTCGAGAATTGGATGTAGTAATAGGTAAATATGCTGGCGGCAATCAGGAAGCTGCCCGCCACTAAAATCAATATTCCCAGACCGATCTTGGAAGTCCAGAACCCTTTTTTCAAACGAAAGCGCAAAGACATGCTCCCTGCTTGCTGCTCTCAATCATTGTGAGCCATCGATAGGCTGGTGGGAAGTCGCGGCCGAAAATGATGCGCGCCGCCCGGCATGTTTCTAGGGCTTCATGCTATTTCATTATATCGATGCCTTCGCTGGACGGCGAAAAATTGAGGTCCGTCTTATACACCATCAGGTCTATGGGTACCGAATACACCACACTGATGCTCAGCCCATGGCCGGTATTCGTAACTTTGATGTCATCGCGCTTGGCAGGGATGTCTAGATCCTGCACCGTCTTGTAGAGAATGTCCTTAATCTGATCTTCACTATAGCGGTTCACTACGGCGAAGCGTGCCTGCTCGCTCATCTTGTCTTTCAACTGGTATTCCGCAACGTAAACCGGGACCAGTTTGATGGCTATGTACACGCCGGCGATCAAAATCAGCGTGTAGATAATGGCTTTCAGCTTCCCTTCACCCCGCTCTCGGGAGTTGTAACGCTTCATTCCGGAATTCAAAGAAATTCTCCAGGTCCGCGCAACTCGCTCGCGCGGATTCTCATAAACTCGATATTTCCAAGCTAGCACCGCTCCCCAGAACTGTCGAGAATTGCCGCAACACTATGTTCTCTAGGCATAACGTCCAGCTACCAATGTAGTTGCCGGACTTTTAGGCCTGCGACTGGGTACCCCACAGCGCGTCTTTGCGGTCCATTGTTTGCCGAGGGTGCCGCTCCGCTCGCAGGGAAGGGGAGCGGGATCTTCTGTGTATTGCCTCTGCACCCTTCTGCGTCTCAACGTTAGCCTGAGTTCCTCGATCGATCCTTTACTCAGTAGGCTCTCGCAAAGATCGCTCGTTCCTTCGCTTCCTTCCCACAATGCACGCACGTTCCGCTACCGCTGCTACCACCGTCCCCAAGCACCTCTGCCTGGTCTAGGGGGATACACCGCATGGTCGCCCGGGTTTCTTCCTTGATTCTCTCTTCGCATTCGGCGTCTCCGCACCAGTGCGCATACGCGAAGCCCGTCTCGACGGCCTTTTTAAACTCGTTATACGCCTTTGTCTCGTGCGTGTTCGCCCGGCGAAACGCCAGCGCCTTGTCAAACATCGACTGGTGAATCTCCACCAGCAGCTTTTCAATCGTCGCCGACAAATCTACCAGCAGCGCACTCGATTTCCCCTCACGCCCAGGCCGGTCCCGCCGAGCGAGCATCACCGCCTGCTTTGCCACATCCTTCGGGCCCAGTTCCACGCGTACCGGCACGCCACGCATCTCCCACTCGTTGAATTTCCACCCCGGGCTGAACCCTTCGCGCTCATCCAAGATTACCCGCAGATTCGCCTTAATCAGTTGGGCTTTCAACTCTCGCGCCACCGACTGCACTGCAGCCTTCTCTTCTGCGGTCTTGAAGATCGGCACGATCACCACCTGCGTCGGCGCCAGCCGAGGAGGCATCACCAATCCCTGATCATCACCATGCACCATGATAATGGCGCCGATAAACCGCGTCGAAAGTCCCCACGACGTCGTCCAGCAATGCTGCAACTGCCCGATCTGGTCCAGGTATTTCACTTCAAACGCTTGCGCAAAGTTTTGTCCCAAGAAGTGCGACGTAGCAGACTGCAGCGCTTTTCCATCCCCCATCATCGCTTCAATAGAATAGGTAACCTCTGCGCCAGCAAATTTCTCGGCGTCAGATTTTGCGCCCGGAATCACCGGAATGGCCGCTTCATTCACCGCGAAATCCGTGTATACATCTAGCATCTGCTTGGTTTCAAATACCGCTTCTTCGCGCGTTGCGTGCGCCGTATGCCCTTCCTGCCAATAAAATTCCAGCGTGCGCAGAAACAGTTTCGTGCGGAGCTCCCAACGGACCACGCTGTTCCACTGATTCATCAGCACCGGTAAGTCGCGGTAAGACTGAATCCACTTCGCCCACATGTGCCCGATGATTGTTTCAGAGGTCGGCCGCACGATGAGCGGCTCCGCCAATTCTTCTCCACCTCCAATCGTCACCACTGCGAGTTCCGGAGAGAATCCTTCCACGTGATGCTTTTCTTTTTCGATGAAACTCTTGGGAATCAGCAGCGGAAACGCCACGTTTTGGTGGCCTGTTGCCTTGAAGCGCTTGTCCAGTCCCGCCTGGATGTTTTCCCACAGCGCCCATCCGTAGGGGCGCACCACCATGCATCCGCGCACCGGCGCGTAGTCGGCCAGTTGCGCCTTCAATACCAGTTGGTTGTACCACTCCGAAAAATCTGCCGCTCGTGTCGGTAACTTCTCTTCAGCCATGCGTCTCCCTGTCCATTCCTGCGCACATCCACAAGCTTTTCAGCCTAACGGACCCTCTCGCACACTGTCAACGCACGCCTTGTACTCCTCGGCGATCGAATTCGGCGGCTGCTTGTGCTGCAACCTATTTCATGCGAACATGAACTCATGTTCACTTTAGACCGTCGCCTGTTTACCTACGGCTTTGCTCTCTGGCTTGCTGCCACCGTGGCCCTGCGACTTGCTGGCCAGCACCTTCTCCGACCCGGCAATTGGCTGGCAACGCTTCTCCTCTTTGCGCTGAGCTTCCCTGCCATGGCCTTGCTCGCGCGTCGTCTCTGCAAGAATTTTCATTTGCCGTCAGAAAAATGGCTGGGTGCCGCTCTCTCTCTTTCTCTGCCAACCCTATTGCTCGATCCTTTCTCTAGCGCCTTCTTCCCTGTCGTCTTTCCGAACATGGCTCCCGAGGCGGCCGGCACCTTCGGCGGATGGATGCTTTGCTGCTGCGCCGGAGCTTTGCTAGGCGGGGCCTTCCGCCAATCGAGGCAGCCATAAAAACACGCCCCAATCTTCTCGCGGGTGAAGATCTTCTTCCCGAACCGGTACAGAAACGCAGCATCGAAAAACGGTCTCGCCTAAAAACCGCCGCGCTGTCCGAGTTTGGAGCAAAGGGCTTCGAGAAAGCTGGCGTAGAGCGGATCGCCAAGCGTACGTCTCTTGCTGTCGGCAGTTTTTACCAGCACTTCCGCTCCAAGCGCCAGCTTTTGCTCGCCTTGATGGACGACCTTCTGGAGAAATTGAGTAATTTGAATTTTCACCCGGAACCGGCTCACGATGTGCGCACCGGTCTGCGTCAACTACTGTCTCGTGCCTTTTCCTACGATCTTTGCTATCTGGGCGCCTATCGAGCCTGGCAGGAAGCGGTCCTATCCGACCCCAGCTTGGCACATAAACACAAGCAGATTCATGAGTGGACGACCAGTCGGGTCGCAACTCTGTTCCAGCATCTTCAACAATTACCAAATGCTCGCAGTGGCGTGGACCTACTGGGAATGGCCAAGACCATGGACACGTTGCTCTGGAGCCTTCTGGCCCAAGCCGGCCAACTACCGAAAGCGGAACTAAATCGCCAGATCGATTCCGCCACCCACCTGATCTATTGCGCTCTCTTCAGAGACATGCAAATAACTCGGGGCAACAACATCGCGCAAACAGAGTGAGCCATCGTCTCTGAGTGGCCTCACCTGCTTGCTTTATCGCACGACTCTAGTTCGGTCGCGGCGCACGCTTGTCCTGTGCAGCCTTATATCGAACTTCCTAGGAACCACTCTTCGTCTGACCCTTTGGAATTGCTGCGAATGAGCAACTCCGGATCCTTCATCGTCACGCGGCTATACGGCGCTACCGAATGAGTCAACCAGACATTTCCGCCAATGATGCTGTGATGCCCGATCCGGGTATCGCCACCCAATATTGTTGCGCCCGGGTAGATCGTCACGCCTTCTTCAATATCAGGGTGGCGCTTGTTGGAATGCCCGCGCACGAGTTCACCTTGCGCATCGCGCTTGCTCGTTGGATTAAACGCCCCTAACGTCACCCCGTGATACAGTGTCACATCTTTCCCGATCGTCGCCGTCTCTCCAACCACCACCCCCGTGCCATGATCGATAAAAAACGATTCGTCAATCTGCGCGCCCGGATGAATATCAATACCCGTCTCGCTATGCGCCATCTCAGTCATCATGCGCGGCAAATAGGGCACCTTCAGCAAGTACAATTCGTGCGCCAGGCGCTGCACTGTAATTGCTTCCACGCCGGGATAGCTCAGTAGCACTTCTTCATATCCGCTGGCCGCCGGATCATTTTTGATTGCCGCCCGTAAATCAGTAGACAGCAGTTGCGCCAACTTGGGTAACTTTGCCCGCAACGTTTGCACCAGTTCGGTGGCACTCTCAGAGAGATTCGCCGGCACGGATTTCCCGCAACAATGAAAATCAAATCGCATTGCATAGACGATCTGCTCCGCCAACTGCAGATCGAGCTGCGCCAAGAATCCCGCGGCGTCAGAACTCTTTACATCCTCGTTCGAGTAATAAAGCGGAAAGAGCCCAGCCAGGTAAGTGCGGCAAAACGTTTGCACCTCATCTTTGGACGGCAACCGGTAGTCCCACATCGAGGCGTCGCCCATGCGCGCTTCGAGTGCCAGACGAAACTCCTTCGCCAGTGCTCGCAAATCATCATTTGGTGTAGCCATAGTGTCTTCGCGCCTGTGAAGATGGAAAAAGCAAGGAGAGCGGAGACCATCGAAGCCGCCACTCTCTCGCTCTCTCATTCTTGTCAGTTCTTAGGCGATTCCCTCAAACAGAACCGTGGAAAGGTACCGTTCGCTGGTGTCCGGAAGAACGGTGACGATGGTCTTGCCGGCAAATTCCGGCAACTTTGCCAAGCGCACCGCAGCCGCTGCAGCCGCTCCGCACGAAATGCCGGCAAGAATTCCCTCTTCACGGGCCAACCTTCGCGCAAATTCCACCGACTCCTCATTCGTCACTTGCTCGACGCGATCCAGTAAACTCAAATCCAGGTTCTTCGGCACAAAGCCTGCACCGATCCCCTGAATTTTATGTGGACCAGGTTTCACCGGCTCGCCCGCTCTGGTTTGCGTAATCACCGGGCTAGCCACCGGTTCCACGCCGACGCTGATTATTTTTTTCCCCTTGGTATTCTTGATGTAGCGGCTCACACCGGTGATCGTCCCACCTGTACCCACGCCGCCAACAAACACATCAATTGCACCGCCCGTGTCGTCCCAAATTTCCGGGCCAGTCGTTTTTTCATGAATCTCGGGATTCGCCGGATTTTCAAATTGCTGTGGCAGGAAGTAACGGGAAGTGTCCGAGTTCGCGATCTCCGTTGCCTTGCTAATCGCACCCTTCATCCCTTCCGGTCCCGGCGTCAGCACCAGATTCGCGCCCAGTAGCGCCAGCACGCGTCTCCGTTCGAGCGACATCGTTTCCGGCATCGTCAATGTAATTTTGTAGCCGCGCGCAGCGGCGACAAAGGCTAGCGCGATTCCCGTGTTCCCGCTGGTCGGCTCTACGATTTCAATTCCCTGCTTCAGCACTCCGCGTTTCTCCGCGTCCCAGATCATTGCCGCCCCGATGCGACATTTCACGGAGTACGCAGGATTTCTTCCCTCAATTTTCGCGAGTACCGTGGCCTTCGCGCCATCCGTGATCCGATTCAACTTAATAAGTGGGGTTCTTCCTATACTCAACGAGTTGTCGGCATATACGTTTGCCATGATGAACCTCAGTAGAATGGATTTGCTGTATCGGGAACAGCTCCCTAAAGTATAAGGCACCCCACCGCGAGTTGGGGAATACCAATAGTCCAATCGTCGGGCTCATCTGTTGCGTAATGCGTAGGACTTGCGCTCTGTTGCACCGAGAGAAGCGCCGTTGACTGGTCAGGCCTTGGCTGACTGCCGCCAGTTCTGGCGCAACCGGTTCTTGGCTCGGAAGATGATGGTTTTGACCGCAGGAGGCCGGCAATTGAGCGCCCGGGCAATCTCAGGGTAGGTCATGCTCTCGTAATAGTGAAGCAGTAGCGGAACCTTGTAATAATCCGGTAAGCAATTGATCTGTTCCGTCAGCTCGCGTTTGGCTTCCTTGCGCAGAACTTGCGAGAGCGGGGAAGGCGTGGAAACGTCCGGGATGGAGCCGAGATCGTTTCCTTCAACGAGCGCACGCTTCTCACGCTTCCCCCGGCGCAGTTTGTCGATGCAATGCCGCCCGGCTACTTGACATACCCACGCTCGGAATGGATGCGCTTCATCTTTTTTCTCGAGGACCTTGTGCAGTTTCACGAAGACCTCTGCCGCGGCGTCCTCGGCATCTTCCGGGCGTCGAAAGAACCGGCGGCAGACCTGTAATACATAGCGGTAGTGGGTGGTATAGACTGAGCTTAGAACTTCCGGGCCGGTTTGCAGGGCCTGATTCAAGCCTGCGCAGAACCCCGCTTCATCGAGGAGGATGGATGTGGATCGAGTTGCCATGGCTACCCCTTTGCTTTCGGGCACACCACCAGTAAAGCGTCCCAGTCCGGCAACTACGGGACCCCGGTGTGTACTACCGCTTGGCGATTTTGAACTGGCCTCCGCAGTCTGCGTGCTTCGGCCGTCTGCCCGAAGCCAACCTCTGTGGAGGCGTCGAAAAATCTTTGCTGCTCGAACGGGACTGCTCTTTCCTCCCGTCGCGTCTACGAACAACGAGGAGCGTCAAATCGTCCCCCTGTGCACAGGAGTCAGCGAAAGCGAGAACTGTCCCCAACAGGGAGAACAAGGCTTTGCTCGCGTTTACTCCCGAGACATTCTTGGCGGCCGTCGTTAACCGCTCCATTTCAAATTCCTCGTCTTGCGCATTTCTGCACTCGGTTACCCCATCGGAAAAAGCGACAAGCATGTCGCCTTCGTTGAGAATCACGTTCCCGGTATCAAATGCGACATCTTTCAGTGCGCCAAGCATCGGTCCACCATTTTCAAGGCGTTCGAGCGTTTTGCTTTTCCGCAGAACCAATGGTGCTGGCAGGCCGGCGTTGCAATAGACAAGTTCGTTCGTCCGCGAATCGATTCTGGCATAGAACAATGCGGTCAACGGCGCCTCCCCGTTGCCATGGCACAGTTCGTGGTTCACCTCGGCAACAGCGTCACTGGGGCTCTTGTGGCTCTTGGCAGACCGTTCCATCAAGCTCATCAGATGAGCCTGCCAGATTCCGGCCGACAATCCTTTGCCGGCAATATCGCCGAGCATCACCCCCAGGTCGGGTCCGAGTTCCATCACTTTGAAGAAATCGCCAGAGAGATGACGAACCGGAAAAATCTCGCCTGCGATCTCGAACTGGCCTGAGGTAAGTTCTCTTGGTGCGCAGAGCCGACGCTGCACCTGGGCGGCTTCATATATGGCCTGCTGCAATTTCAGGTGATTCCGGCGGAGCGCGTCCAGTTCGTCGGCGAGAACCTTTGTTTCCTGCGTAAGATCCCCGCCAGTGATGGCAACTGTTTTTGTTGCCGTCTTGCCGCTTTGGTTTTTGACCGCCTCGGCCAGGCGGCTGCCTAGCTCGGCGGTTCGGATTTTCAGTATTCTTTCGGTTGAGGCCATCATCATGGTTTCATCCTACGAATTTGTAACCAACTCCGTGCACCGTCAAAAAATAACGAGGTTCTTCCGGCACTGGTTCGAGTTTTTGGCGAAGGTGAACGATATGTGCATCCACGGTCCGCGTAGTGGGAAAATTCTCGTAGCCCCAGACCTCGTCGAGAAGCCGGTCGCGGCTCAAGGTCTCTCCGCTGTGGCACAAGAAATGTTTGAGCAGGTCAAACTCCGTGCTGGAGAACTCAATTCGCTGGCCGCCCCGCTTCACTTGGTAGCTGCGCAGATTCACTTCGACATCTCCGAAGGTGTAGCTGTCTTGCTCTTTGGGAAGGGTGTGCGCCCGGCGCAATACCGCCTTGACTCGAGCCAATAGTTCTCGAATCGAAAAGGGCTTCGTGACGTAATCATCTGCGCCCAGTTCGAGGCCCACTACCTTATCCACCTCCTGGCCGCGAGCGGTAAGCATAATGATGGGAATTGAGGGGCGCTTGGCCTTTAACTGTTTGCAGACGTCCAATCCGCTCATGCGCGGCATCATCAC
>DATFZN010000167.1:0-7670 GCA_035314425.1 Candidatus Acidiferrum sp.
GACGAGTTTTGAGCAGTAGTTCTGTAAATGCTACCGATACCAGCCCGCCAGCCACTCCGAGGACGGCGTAAACGACCAATTCCCACGGATTGACCAGCGAATATTGGGGAACTTGAAACAGCGGATCGTTCCCGAGCATCATGCGCAAAACGCCCCAGCTCGTCGCAGAAGCTAGCACCACGGAACCCAAAACCGGCGCGTGCAAATCCCCCACGACCTCTTCCAGCGCAAATAAAACCGCGGCGAGCGGAGTGTTAAACGCCGCGGCGATGGCTGCAGCTGCCCCAACCGGGATGAGAGATTTTACGCGTTCAGGGCGCAAACCGAGTTTTCTTCCGAGCACCGATGCAATTCCGCCGCCGACTTGAACCGCGGGCCCTTCGCGGCCGAGTGGAATGCCGCAAGCCAAGGTTACGGAAGTGCAGAAGAATTTGCCGACGACAGTAGAAAGAGTGATGCGGCCTTCCCTCGCATAGAGTGCCTCCTTCGTTTGCGGAACGCCGCTGCCCCGGGCATCTGGGAAGAAACGGAATAAGAGATATCCCATCGCGAGCGAGCCGATAGAAGGAACCAGCAACCGGCGCCAGGGAGCACTGCCCACCGGATAAAGCCTCGCTCCAACGCGTTCGGTAACCACGATGAAGGCGACAACCGTCAAACCCACGAGTGCGCCAATCAGAAGCGTGAGTACAAGGAAGACCTGCTCCTCGCGCGCTGCCAAAAAGCTGATCCAGCGGGACGAACCCGCCTCCCACCAGGAAGATTTGCCGGAACCGCTTGGCCCATTGATTGGCGAGGATCCGCTATCCATTTGCATTCTTAGGCGAAATAGCTTTTTTTCTGAACATCGGCTGTCGCATCGAACTTGGCTGCGCCTGTGGACGAGTTCGAGGTGCGGTCGAAGGCGACTCGATCAACGCGCTAATCGCCTGGACCAATTCCTGCCCATTCGTTCGCAATTCAACCAACCGAATTTGCGCTACTTTCTGGAGCAGTTTATCTCCCCTACTTTCTAGCGATACCAGCACCTGCCGGCGGTCTTTCCTGCTGCGGTTGCGTTTCACATAGCCGTGCTGCTCCATGCGATCCACTAACTCGACTGCGCTGTGATGTTGCAGCGACAACCGTTCCGCAAGAGTTCGGATCGAAGCCTCGCTGCCGACGGGAAGTCCGCGAAGGGCCAGAAGCAGAAGATACTGCTGGGGTTCAAGACCAGCCTTTCGTGCAGTGGCATCCCCGTCCTGAATAAATTTGCGGATCTGGTAGCGCAGTTCCGCTAACGATCTAAATTCGGCTTCGGTAAGGCTCCTGGCCATGTTATTGATTCTATCGTACTACGATATAATTGGCTATCCGCGGCCATTGTTCGCCAGGAAGCCCGGGTCCCGATCTCTGTTCGTACTAGCAATCGCTTGCCCTACAGCCTGCTTCCTCTAGCAAGTCATTTACCACCTCATTCGTTCTAGAGCAGTTTACGAAAGGCCTTCTGGGTCTTGTACTGCTCGTAGCCATGCTTCTGGTAAAAGGTGTGCGCACGCTCACGAATTACGTTTGACCGTACCGATACGCTCTTACAGTTCATCTTGAGCGCCCACTCCTCCACCGCTTCTAGCAGCTGCCACCCCGCCCCTCGATTTCGCAGCTGTTCATCGACAACTAACCCGTGCACCTCCATTCGCCGCTCGACTTCAAGCAGCGGGGTCACGCTCGCGTGAACCCAGCCAATCGCTTTCCCTTTGACCGTCAGAGCCACACAGCAGGCCGCGCTCTGGTCACCTAAAACCAGTGCCAGCCGCTTGCGCATTTCTACGGCGGTCGTGGGATAACCCAACTGGCCACTTAACTTCGCAATCCGCGCTGCATCCTTTAACTTCGCGGGTCGGATCTTGATTCGTGGATGTTTCGCGCGAGGTGCCATCTGTGTACGAATCGCTAATGATAGTTAAAATGTTTTGTCCGAATCGACGAGGATTGTAACCGGTCCCTCGTTCACCAACTCCACCGACATCATCGCCTGAAAAATTCCCATTCCCACCGCGATTCCCAGACCGCGCAGGGCCTCGCAAAATTCTTCGTACAGCTTTTTTGCCAACTCGGGCGGCGCCGCTGAAATAAAGCTGGGGCGCCTTTGTCCTCGAGCATCACCGTATAGGGTAAATTGCGAGACCACTAGGGCCGCGCCTTTGACATCCAGCAGCGACAAATTCATTTTGCCAGCTTCATCCTCAAAAATTCGCAGGTTGGCGACTTTTACAGCCAGAGCGGCAGCCGTCGACGAATCGTCTCCGTTGCCCACTCCGAGCAAAATCATAAGCCCAGGTCCAATTTCACCAGTGACCCGGCCTGCCACGGTGACCTTGGCCCGGCTAACTCTTTGCACTACGACTCTCAAGAGATTTCCAGTGCAGCTCGATCGAGTGCTCGGCTAGTCGCGCCATTTTTCATCTGCTATTTTTCTCTTCATTTTTCGCCGGTTTGCGCGGCAACAATTCCGCTAGCTCGGCAGTGTTATACGCAAATACCGCCAGTACCTCCGCCCCCTCTGTCAAATCATCCCATAGCACTCGATCGAGCGTATCCGCCTGAGAATGATGGGTCTTTTCATAATCGGCCGGATCCTGCACGCACCAGAATCCCGGCACGCCCGCTTCGTCAAACGGCACGTGGTCCGATCCACCTTCGCTGCGCAGTGTTGGCTCCATGATTCCCGCAGGTTCTGCCAGCGGATATAAAACGCGACCCATTGTCTCTCGTGCATTGTAATTTCCCATCAGCCCAACCGTAAGCACTTTCCCGGTTCCCGTGTCGTGGACGAGTACTCCAGAAATTTTCGGCAATTCCGCTTTATGCTTCCGTACGTATTCACGCGAACCGTTCAGACCTTGCTCTTCTCCAGTGAATAGTACAAATCGGATCGTGCGCTTTGGCTTCAATCCGCTTTTCTCTAAGGCACGAGCCGCTTCGAGAACGGCCATCGAACCGGTTCCGTTATCCGTGGCGCCGGTTCCCAGGTCCCACGAATCCAAATGGGCTCCCAGAATCACGACCTCGTCCGCCCTTTCGGTTCCCGGAATTTCCGCCACAGTGTTATACACCGTAACTGGCCGGCCGCTGAGGGTCCCTTGAAGATTGACTTCCGCTTGAACTGGCGTTCCGCTGTCCAAGATCCTCCACAATTCCAAGTAGTCCTCACGCACTGTGAATGCCGTTGGAACCGTGGAAGCAGCATAATCCACTGAAAACGTGCCCATGTTCAGCAGCCCATACATTTTCTCCGAACCGATCAACAAAGCCGCCACTTTCTGGTCGCCCATCGTCTTCATAAGTTCCAAGCGCAATTTTCGCGCGGCACCCGGCTCGCTTGGCTTCGATTGTCGAGGCCTCATCAATGGCAGCGTTCCTTCCCCCCACGGAGTGAGCATCGGATTCAATGGAGACTCGAGATCGCGCGGTCGCCCAAATAAGACAATTTTTCCGGCAAGCTTACCCTTGTATTTTTCAAGATCTTCCACTTTCTCGGCATCGATCCCGACCACCTCCCCCTTCACCGTTCCGTCGGTCGAGGGACTCCACCCTGCAGTTGCCATGGTCAGCTCGTGCACGGCCGGCGACAGCACTCGACCGGTCGCAGCACCGCGCTTCCAGCCGTTTTGAATCGTCCAAGATTCCAGGTGCACGCTAGACAATCCCATCGCTTTGAATTGCTCCAGAGTCCAGCGGCTTGCCTGATCGAGTTGTGGCGACCCTGTAAGGCGCGGGCCAATCTGCGTGGTCAAAAACGTTAGGTCGTTCTTCAATTGGCCTTGATCTGCTTTTACCAACTCCACGATCTTCTTGTCGGCCTCTGATACCGGATCTCTAATAAGCTCGGGGCTTGTGGAGGTTGTTTTGGCCGGAGGTGGTGCCGCCGGCCGTCGTGGCATTAAGTCCGGCAACTCGGCGGTGTTGTAGGCCCACGCCGCCATCACTTGGGCACCTTGCAACAAATCGTCTTTCCACGCCTTATCAAACGTATCGGATTGGCTATGATGTGTCTTGGGGTACTCGGCTAACGCCTGTGCGCACCAGAATCCCGGCACGCCTGCTTCATCGAACGACAAACTATCGGTGCCGTACTCGCGGGCCATCGTGGGTTCCAGCAATTTCAAATCGTGAAGCGGCAGAATCACCCGATCGACCGTTTCGCGCGCTTGGTAATTGTCGTGTAGACCGATCGTTAGCACGCGTCCCGTTCCGCTGTCGTGAATCAACGCCCCCGACACTTTGCCCAATTCCTCTTTGTGCGCCTTCACATATTCCTTTGAGCCGATGAGACCTTGCTCTTCGCCGGTAAAGAGGATGAAACGAATTGTTCGTCTTGGCCGCACATTTAATTTCGCGAGAGTTCTTGCCGCTTCCATTACGACCATCGATCCGGTGCCGTTGTCGGTCGTTCCCGTTCCTAGATCCCAGGAATCCAGGTGGCCGCCCAGAATTACAAATTCGTCGGGTCGCTCTGTTCCGCGCAAATCGGCAACGGTATTGTAGACCTCGACCGGCGTTTCGCCGACCGAATTGGTGATCTCGATTTCCAATTCCACAGGACCCTTCTTCAGCAATCGCCAGATCAATCGATATCCTTCCCCTGTGATGAATGCGGTGGGAATCGGGCCCAAGGTAAATGGTTCGTTCGTTGCATCCGTCATACCGAGTAACGCGTGCGGCTTGTTCGAATCGCGCAACACCGCGACAGCTCCCTGCTCCACGAGAAATTTCCTGGTGGCATTTACCGTTTGCAGATATTTGTCGTAAGGATCGGGCCGGGCGGGTTGGCCAACCGGGGACGGCGGCTCTTCCATGGGGTGGTAAATTTCCTCATTCTGATCGAGGGGCGTTGGCGGAGAAAGGGAGCGTGGTTCAGAGGTAATTACGATCGCACCCTTTAGCTTTCCGTTAAATCTTAGAAACTCTTCCGGCTTCTTGGCGTCGAAATAGACCACCGGCCCATGAACTGTTCCTTTTGTATTGGGCGACCAGGCAGCGGAAGCGATCGTCAAGGAATGCGCAGCAGGAGCAATCATTCGCGCTCGTGCTGTTCCGCGAACCCATGCGTGTGGAATGGAATACGCTTCTAAATGAACGTTGGTCAGACCATATTTTTTAAACATTTCCGCGGACCAATCGCTCGCCTGCTTCAGCAGGGGCGATCCCGTCAGCCGCGGCCCGATGCGGTCTGACAGATATTCGAGATTGTCCATCAACTCGCTGTGGTCGTGAATTTCAGCGAGTATCTGCGCGTCCATGACCGATACGGAATTGCCCTCTTCTGTGGCGGCTCGTGCGGTCCACACTTTCCAGGCAATCATTGCCACCAGCACGAGCGCAAGACTCATTTTTCGACTACGCTGCATTCCACCCTTCCTCTAACACCTTCTAAGAAAACTACTTCTATTTGCTTAGCCATCTCTTTTTGTCTTTGCCTTGGTCTTTTTCTTGCTGAGCGCCCTCCATCCGCTCGGCGATTTCTGGCATTTCGGACAATAAAAGCTGCTTCTCCCCGCGACAATTCCCCTTCGTATTTCCGTCCGGCAACGGGGGCACCCCTTCCCTTCCCTTCCATAGACCTGGTGGTGCCGCTGATATTCTCCCGGTTGTCCTTCTGCGTCAAGAAAGTCTGAAATCGAAGATCCCCGGAGGACAATCGCTTCCTGCAGAATCTTTTGCAGAGACTCGAAAAGCAATTTTCCCTGGTTTCTGTCTAAGCTCGAAGCGAGCTTTGCAGGATGGATTTTTGCTCGCCAAAGACTTTCATCGGCGTAGATATTGCCAACACCGCGCAACACCTGCTGATTGAGGAGCAACGCCTTTATGCGTGCCCTTCGCCCGGCAATTCTTGCAACAAATTCCTCCAGTCCCGCTTCGAGCGGATCGGAACCGAATCGCAAAAGTTCCCGGCGCAACGCTTCGCCCGCCAAATAGGCAATTCGCCCAAAGCGTCGCGGATCCACATAGCGGAGCTCCAGGCCATCCTCGAGTAGCATCACTACGTGGGTGTGTTTTAGATGGATTTCGTTCGCTGCTACAGGAAACAACCTCCCGGTCATACCCAAATGTACCAGCAGAGCTGTTTCTTCGCGGTTTGGAGGATTCTCGGCCGCAGCTAGCCACAGCAACAAAAATTTTCCATACCGCTCGACAAGTCGAATCTTCAGGCCTGGCAGTTCACGCGCAACTTCCAGCGGGTTGTCGATGAAATCACTCTTGCCCAATGTGACGCGGATGATGCGCTTTCCGGCAACCGTTCTCTCGAGCCCGCGCGCAACAGTCTCAACTTCAGGCAGTTCTGGCATGTTTGTCCAATTCTTCCAAACTACCATACTCCAATGGGGCCACCCTGCCGCTTTGTGATACATTCGCAGGTTCGGAGGCGACCATGATCGTTGCTGCTTTGCGTGTAGCTTCACTCGTCACCCTCCTAGGATGCATGGCCGTGCCCGTTCTCGCTCGTAAACCAGCTACGGGATTCCTGGACCGCACCCTCACACTAAATGGTTCGATTTATAAATATCAGGTGTTCCTTCCAGAAAACTGGTCGTCGAAACAGAAATGGCCCATCATTCTCTTTCTGCACGGCGCGGGGGAGCGGGGTTCAGATGGTCTGTTGCAAACCGAAGTGGGCATGCCCTCGGCTGTTCGCAAGGATCGCTCGCGCTTCCCGGCGATCATCGTCATGCCGCAATGCAAACTCGATCGTTGGTGGACAGAGCTAGAGATGCAAGCCGTGGCGTTAACTTCTCTGGCCCGAGCCGCAAAGGAATTTAACGGGGACAGCAAACGGACGTATCTGACCGGCCTATCCATGGGCGGATACGGCAGTTGGGCAATTGCAGAGAAAAATCCTGGCAAATTTGCGGCAGTGGTGCCCATCTGCGGAGGAATTGTGGAACCCAAAGCGGTTCTAGAGAAACATCCCGAGCGCGCGAAGACGAGTTACCCGGACGAAGCAAAGAGCTACGCGGAAATAGCCAAGAGGCTGGGCAAAACTCCCATCTGGATTTTTCATGGCGAGGCCGATCCCATAGTTCCCGTGGCGGGCTCGCGCAAGATGTATGAGGCGCTCAAAGCGGCAGGCGGTAATGTCCGCTACACGGAATACCCCGACGTTGGCCACGATTCCTGGGACAAGGCCTACGCCGAACCCGAGCTCATCGCCTGGATGCTCGCAAAGTCTCTGTGATGACAATCCGATCCTCACGGCAAGGGAAGGCCAGGAGTTGCCACAATGCCGGCCATTCGCAGTAGTTCCTTGTATTCCTCGTCACGAATCGCGGAAATGATCAAGCGCACATTCTTGAGCAATTTCATTTTCCGCAGAACAGGATTGGCGCGCATCTCTGCCAAAGTGACCGGGCGCGGTAATTTTTCAAAAGCCCGCAAATCCGCGACAAGATTTTTTTCTTTCCGGTCGTGCGGGTCAGGATAAGGATCACGGGTTATCTCCGCGATGGAATAGAGCGAGCGTTCCGGGGCCGAGTGATAACAAAGCACCCGATCGCCTTTTTTTACCTGTTTCAACGCTCGGATGGCATCGGGCTTCGAGCCCGCACCATGCCACATCTCTTTGCCCTTCACGAACAAAGTATCCCAGTGATAGTGATGTGGGTCTGCACTAAAGATCCAGAAATGTCGTA
>DATFZN010000168.1:0-5535 GCA_035314425.1 Candidatus Acidiferrum sp.
TTCGTGCCGCCGATGCTGCCGGAACGGAATTTATTGAACTGAGCAAAACGCTCAATATCAGTGCCACAGGTGCGTGTATTGCCTGTTCTCATCTTCTTCGCCTCGATCAATCGGTCCAGCTCACCATCCCAGCCCCTTCCCCTGCTTCTTCGAGTCTCGTTCCTAGCGAGACTCCCCCGATTGTCGCTAAGGTGCGACGACAGGATATGATGGGAGACCTTCGTCTGTTTGGACTGGAATTCCTGCGCCCACTTGAGTAATTCCCTATCCCGAACCGTTCGTGTCTCTTTGTGAGAATGGGCATGGATCGAAATTATTTATAGAGCACCATCTCTCAACTCGCTTATCTTGTCCACTTGTAATAGGATGCGACCGTCCCCAGAGCCTCCTCTCCCAAAGGTTGCAGGTAGCTCGCACAGTCTTGATTGGTAGCTGACTTGCTCCCTACTCTGTCAGACACTTCAACTGTGCTAGCCCCCACGCCCCCGCGGGGAAGGCAGACTTTAGGATACCCAAGGCCATGCCCAGCCCCGGCGGTGCCTCAGCAGCCCCGCGTTTGCCCATGGAAGATTCCTTTCTCGAGCTGTTAGCGGACACGCTCGATAGCATGGATATACCCGCGCGCAGCCAGTTCTTGCAGCGCTATTTCCGGGCCACGACGCAGCTCGATCTTCGCGAAGCGCAATGCCTCGAACTTTGGGACGAAATGCTCGCTAGACGGCTCGAACTCTCGAAACAATTGAGCCGCCCGGTTTCCTTGAGAACCGTCCTCTTGGACGTTCTTTCAACGGCCGGGCTATTGCGCGTGCCGGTCATCCTAGAATACGACGAGTTCAAGAAGTTGCAGCGCAATGCGGTGACCGACCCGCTCACTGGCTTATACAACCGACGTCTGTTTACAGAGACGTTTGAAAAAGAACTGAATCGCGCACGCCGCTACAGTTCCCCGCTTGGCATCGTCATTCTCGATCTACATCGATTCAAGGAAGTAAATGATAAGTACGGTCATCCGCGCGGAGATGACGTGCTAAAAGCTGCAGCCAACACATTCCAAAATGCGCTGCGCACGTCTGACTCGGCGTTTCGAATTGGTGGAGATGAGTTCGCGCTGCTGCTTCCGCAAACCGATCCCGATCAGGCACTGGCGCTTAGCCGCAGAGTGGAAGCAGTTTTTGCAGAGATTCTAAGGCCCTTACAACTCGCCATCAGCGTTACGATGGATCACGGAGTCGCCAACTATCCCCAGGATGGCGATCAGTCCGATCAATTGATTCACGTTGCCGACGAGCGGCTCTACCGTCTAAAGCATGCCAGTCATCACCGTGCCGCCGACGCAACTACCGCCCGCTCGCCGATGCAGCCAATCGAAATGCCACCTGCCACTGGCGCGATTCCGATTACCTCGGCGACAGATGCCCCTAGCACCACTTTCGCTGATCTATCCACGGGTTCGAAGCATCCGTTCGCTACCTCCATCTCGATGCCACACCCTTCGGCCTCCTACACCGTGCAACGTAAAGCCGAACGAGTTTCTATGGTGGGGACCAACGCGTACGCCATTATCGGAGACCAGGGCGCTCGTCGCGCTCGCGTGCTCGACTTAGGTTTTGGCGGAGTCGCTTTGGAACTCGAGGAAGCCGAAGAATTCCCGGAAAACTTGCTGGCCATCCTGCATGTCCCGATACTTCCGCCTGTCCGCGTCTACTTGAAACCGGTGTGGACCAGAAGGACATCGGAGGGCACTTTCCGTTTGGGCTGCCACTTTATTTCCTAAGTTCGCTTGGCATCTAGTTTTTTGGCTACCCTTTGAAGCCCACCCTGGCCTACAATCTCACTTGTCGCCTCGCGCGAATCGCCGCCCATTGCGACAGAACAAACCACAAAATTCACGGAGCTGACGAATGAAAAAAACTATGCTTCTCGCCGCGCTCTTTCTTTCCTCGACCGCAGCAAGCCTCTACGCTGCCGACGACACCAAGGAAACGGATCGAGTACAGAACGCAGGCCAAGTAATTACGGAAATTTTGAATGTTCCAGACGACATTCCTCAGGATTTGTTAAATAAAGCATATTGCGTGGTGGTTTTGCCTTCTGTACTGAAGGCAGCGTTCATCGTCGGCGCGAGTTATGGCCGTGGGGTAATGACTTGCCGCAGCGGCCCCAATTTTGAGGGTCCGTGGACTGCCCCGACGATGATGGCCCTTGAAGGGGGGAGCGTCGGTTTTCAAATCGGCGGTGAAGCAACCGATTTCGTGTTGTTGCTCATGAATGACCGTGCCGCAAAGGGTGTTCTCACCAGCAAGGTAAAGCTCGGCGCGGATGCTTCCGCCGCGGCCGGACCGAAGGGCCGCAGCGCTTCGGCCGAGACAGACGCAACCATGCGTGCCGAAATTCTCAGCTATTCGCGGGCCCGCGGGGCATTCGCTGGCGTTTCTCTCGAAGGCTCCACGCTCCGTCCGGACAACGATGCCAACACCAAGTTGTATGGGAAAGAGGTCAACGCAGAAGCCATTGTACTGAAGAGCGCAGTAAAGCCGCCTCCGAGTGCGCATCTGCTGTTGCACACACTCGACCGGAAGTCTCCTCATCGCAGAAAGTAAGGTCATTCACAAATCACCGCGCACGGGAAGGCCTCTGTCGCTTTGCTGCCCCGGGCGCGCACTCGGATGCATGCTCTTCGAGGTGTTCGAAAGAAGCAGAAGTTTTAGGTCCTGGCGGGCCGCGGGATGGGTATAGAATCATTTTCCTATGGCTACCGCTCTCGGCTCGTTTGCGTTTTTTCTTTTCTCCTTATTTGTTACTGGTCAAGCGTTCGCGCAAGTTGCGGGGCTACTCACCAATATCCCCGCACGGTCCACTACCAGCCTCGATGGGGAGTGGCAGGTGATTGTCGATCCTTACGATGTTGGTTACCTCGACTACCGCGCGCAACTATCGAAGAGTAACAATGCCTTTTACAAAAACTACAAACCAGAGTCTGGTTCCGAATTAGTCGAATATGATTTCGATGCCTCGGGCCAATTGCATGTGCCTGGTGATTGGAACTCGCAGCGGGACTCGCTTCTTTTTTATGAGGGGAGCGTCTGGTACAAGCGCTCGTTCGATTACACAAAGACTAGAAACAAGAGGCTGTTTGTTCATTTTGGCGCTGCAAATTATTTGGCAAACGTGTACCTGAATGGAGAGGAACTTGGGCGCCACGTAGGCGGTTTTACGCCGTTTGATTTTGAGATAACCGATCGCGTCAAACCGACGGGAAACTTTTTGATCCTTCGTGTGAATAATACCAGGGCCCTTGATGCCGTCCCGACAGTGAATACCGACTGGTGGAATTATGGCGGAATCACGCGCCCGGTCACACTCGTCGAGGTGCCCGAGACCTTTATAGAAGACTATTCCGTGCAGCTTCGAAAGGGATCGACCCGTGAAGTACAAGGATGGGTGCGGGTCAATGGCCCACAACGACAGCAAAACGTCACCGTTCAAATTCCCGAGGCCAGTATCAGCAAGACGTTTAAGACCGATTCCACGGGACGCGTGGAATTTTCTTTTCCCGCCGAGCTGACCCTTTGGTCGCCCGAAAATCCCAAGCTCTACTCTGTAGAAATTTCCAGCGAAACCGATCACCTCACCGAGCGCATTGGTTTTCGCTCGATTACTGTCCGCGGCACAGACATTCTACTGAACGAGAAGCCCATCTTCCTGCGTGGAATAAACATTCACGAAGAAGCACCGACTCGCGCAGGCAGATCCTGGAGCGAGGATGATGCGCGGACACTTTTGCTTTGGGCTAAGGAATTAGGCTGCAACTTCGTCCGGTTGGCGCACTATCCCCACAACGAAGCGATGGTGCGAATGGCCGATCAGATGGGCGTTTTGGTGTGGGAAGAGATTCCTGTCTACTGGACCATTCAATGGGAGAATCCAGCCACGCTCAACAATGCGCAGAACCAACTGCGGGAACTAATTACGAGAGATCACAATCGAGCCGCTCTGATCATCTATTCCGTCGCCAACGAAACGCCAATCAACGAGGCGCGGAATCACTTCCTAAGCCAACTCGTGGAGCAAGCGCACTCGACCGATCCTACGCGGCTCGTTTCAGCCGCTTTGCAGGCAGAAGAACGTGACGATGGAAACCGTCTCACGATTCAAATCAACGACCCCATGGCGGGCGAACTCGATGTAATGGGCGAAAACGAGTACATCGGCTGGTATACCCACCGCATTGCGGATATCGACAGAACAGATTGGGTTTCAAAATACAATAAGCCGCTGATTATGAGCGAATTTGGTGCTGACGCGCAATTTGGGAGGCATGGCGATGCTGGAACTCGCTGGACCGAGGAATTTCAGGAAGGTTTTTATGAGCACCAGATCGGGATGTTAAAACGGATCACCTTCCTGCGAGGTACTACACCTTGGATTCTAAAGGATTTTCGGAGTCCGCGGCGTACCCTTCCCGGGATTGAGGATTATTTCAATCGGAAGGGGCTGGTTAGTGATCACGGAGAAAAAAAGAAAGCCTTCTACGTGCTACAGAAATATTATTCGCAAAAGACTCAGTAGGTATTCCGCACTCAACCGCGGTTCGTAAAGCGGAAGAAAAGAGATTGTTTCGCAACCGGCTCAGCCAGCTCGCCTAGTGCCGCCATTTGGGATTGCGAGAGCGGCGTAAAATCCCGTGCGATCTGTACATTTTCTTCCAGTTGGCCAATCGTATCGCAACCGATGATTACGGTGCTGACCGGGTGCGAAAGCGTGAAGCGCATGGCCTCGTTCATGGTCAGTACGCCTGGGCGCGTAGCAATCGCTGAACCTTCCCAGGAATGCTGCTGCTTTTCAAGCGGTGGTGGAGTCCAACTCGAGAGCAATCGACCGCGCGATGGGACTTTCATCCCGATGATGCCCATCTGCTTCTCCACAGCTAGCGGCAGTAATTGATCGCTGAAGCTGTGAATGTGCGCATCGGCCGCATTGAGGGACATCAAAATCGTGTCGAACGGATGGCGATTGATGGTGTCAATTAATGCTTCAGGCCGATAGTGCCCCGTCACGCCCAGATAACGAACGACCTTTTGATCCTGCATCTCAAGCAACGCTTCGATCGCGCCGCCTTTGGCAAAGATGGCGTTCACGTCCTCCGGCAAGCCGACATCATGTAATTGCCAGAGGTCGATGTGGGAAGTGTTCAATAGCTCTAAAGACTTTTCGATCATGCGCAATGAACCTTCGCGGGTACGCTCTTTTGTTTTCGTCGCAAGAAACGCTTCCTGCCGCCGAGTTTTCATGACCCGGCCTATGTATTGCTCGCTCCACCGTTCTGGGCCACCATAAATCGAAGACGTATCGATATAATTGACGCCGAGATCGAGCGCGCGTTCAATAATCGGCACGGCGAGATCAAAGTTGTTTGGCTTTTCGAGGGCGGCCTGTCCGCCAAGGCTGAAGATGGCAACCTTGTACTCTGTTTTGCCCAAATTGCGGGTGGGCATCGACCCTTGCGTTTTGGCGTTTACCGGAAGGTCCGGGAGG
>DATFZN010000169.1:0-17658 GCA_035314425.1 Candidatus Acidiferrum sp.
TGAGCTTCTAAGGTAGCAAGATCATCAGGCATAGGGGATGTCCTTTCTGTATCGCATCTAATCTGGACGTATACATACGCTCAGAATAATACAATAAAAAAAGGGAAACCCACCACATGCCACTTCTACGTCGTGCACCCAAAATATGCTGCTTTGTTGCCAATTTTGCGGCCAGCCAGTACACTCAAAGACTTGAGCGATATGCAAAGGACGTTGCCTAGATGCTGTTGAACCGTGATTACATAGGGCACATGGGGTCGGAAGTGATTAAGAAATTGCTTGAAGGTAACTTCATTGAGATCAAAGAGAAGGATGTTGAGCCGGTGATTGCCCGAGTGCGGGTGCGCATGATGGAAGAAATCACCGTGGAAGATCGGGTGAATGAGGAAGCGCGGAACATTTTGACCCAGCATCAAGATGAAATGCGGCGAGCCGGGATTTCCTATCAGGATATGTTCAAGAAGGTGAAAGGTCAGATTGCCCGAGATCGCAAACTGGTACTGCGGTAAGGAAGAGAACAGGGGCAGACACGAGAACATGCGATTGAGCCGCGAAAAGATTGTAAGGATTTCTCACCAGGTGACGGATTTGCTGGTACAAAGCAACGACGTCGAATTCGTGGAAGATCGCGATACGATCCGTCAGCAAATCGTGCAATCGATCACCAATATTCTGCGAGAAGAAGAAAAGGTCGAAGTGGAAGTCCGCAAGCGCATTACCTCCCAGAAAAAAGAGATCATCGAAGGTAGTGAAGAGTGGGACCTGCTATTCCGCAAGTATTACAGTGAAGAATTGCGCCGCATGGGAATTTCTGCAGCGCCCGAAGAGCATCAAAAAGCTGGCCACGGCGGCCACAGGTAGTTCTGTTTCGGAATTCACACATTGATCGCCCTGCCCCTAAACTCGTTGCCCCACAACTCCTAAGTACCAGTCCCACCCCACAAGCTTCACGATATGTGCAACGAGCTTCCCGTCACTCGGCGCAATTCTTCTCTTCAGAGTGAAGAAATTCGCGTAGATTCACGAAGCTTCCGCTTCGGAGCTTGTTGAAAGTGAAACAGGGCCAAACTCAAGGAGAATCGGGGCGGCGCTTCAACGTTGGACGATCGTCATCGCTGCTGCTTGGATCGGTTGTTGATTGTGTAGTCTGAGAAGTCTTATCGGATTGCTCAGTCTTAGTGCGCAGGGTTGGTTTGCCGGGGGCGTTGTCTTGAACCTTCCGGCTAAACATAATGTTGCGCAACCGGCCCTTGACCATGTCGAATTCTGAAGTGGTCACGATGTATTCGTCTTTTTCAGGCAAGATACGGGCAATTTCTTTTTGCGCGTCGGCGATACGTTCCGGCGTTGGTGGGTGTGTAGAGAAGAACTTCGGAATTGTGCCCGGGCGACGCTTCTCGTCCGCTTGAATCCGTTCGAAGAACGACACGTACGCGTTGGGATCGTATCCGGCCTTATACATATATTGCAGGCCCAAGTAATCTGCTTCCCGTTCATCGTCACGCGAGAACTTCAGGTACGAAAGAGGAATCGCTAATTGCAGCGCTTGATAGATGCCGTATCCGGCCCAACCTCCCGGTCCAAGCAACATCAGCGGAATCGTCGCCAATTGCATCATCTCGCCCTTGGTGGCTTGCTTGGTGCCGTGTCTTGCAATCACGTGAGAAATTTCATGCGCCATCACACCAGCGAGTTCAGATTCTTCCTGAGCGCGGAGGATAAGGCCGCTGTTCACGTAGAAGAATCCACCCGGTAGCGCGAAAGCGTTGACTTCGTCCGAGTCGATGACTTTGATTGTAAAAGGCACCCGAGCATCCGAATTGCGGACCAGGTTTTGGCCTACACGGTTGACATATTCCACCACAACGGGATCGTCGACCAACTTCGAAGAGCGCTCAACTTCCTGAGCCAAACCCTTGCCGAGAGCGATTTCATGTTCGATCGAGTAGAAATTGATACCCTTGCCAGGATTACGATTTCCGATGGCCTCGACATCGTCTTTGCTGTTCTTTGGATGAACGGTCTGCTGCTGGGGAACGGGCGCATCGGCACCAGGAGTTCCAGGAGCAGGCTTAGGAGCTGCCGGAGCCGCGTCGGCAGGAGGAGGAGCAGGCTGCTGACTCGGTGGAAGCTGGATGCCGGTTTGATCGGTAGTTTGCGGTGCCGGCGTTTGTTTCGGATCCTGGGTCGTCTGCGGAGCTGGCTGACTGGAAGTCGACGGGGCAGGATTTTGCGTTGTGGTCGACTGCCCAGAAACCGCAGTCGCGGTGCCCAGGACGAGGCTCCAGGCAAACAGGAGAGAACTGCATTGATAGAGTTTCGCCATTTTCTGACCTCCCCATCCTTCCATCGAGAGCAGTATAGCACCGCTAGAGACCAACGGGTGTAATGCTTATTGCCTAGGATGTGAGGGCTCAAAAGAAGGTTTTCTCGGCCCTTAGCTAAACTAGAGAGATTCCTGCTGTAAACAGGGAATCGAGGAAATGTTGACACTTTTAGGCCAGGTCTCTAGAGTCAGAGGTGGCCTATGAGCGTGCGCAAAATTCAGATTGGACAGTTATGGAAGAAGGAAGATAGCGGGGACATATTCCTGGTCACCCGCGTCTATAGCGAGGCCCTTAGCACGATCGTAGTGCTGCGCAAGTCCGGGGCCGAGGAAGAGAACGTGACCCGCGTGAAGGCGGAGCGGACGAATAAAGGGCAGAGCCTGCCAGGGTTTGTGCCCGCCGTGGACGATGATTCGGCCTAGACACTCTCCCCAAAATGGATGTTTAAATCGAGCGAACCCCAAGGTTGACGATATCATCAACGACCAGTAACTCCTTTTGCAGGAATGGCTCGCCATAGGTAACGCCAATCAATTGCCCATGATGGCGGGCTAGAAGTTCCATGCGATTGTCGAGCTCGTCGATGGCCAGATAGACCCGCTGCTTGCGCTCGTTTTTGGCCGGCCGGAACTGCGAACCGTACGATAGGATGGCACGGTGACGGGTTTGGTACTGCTTGGTGATGTCCACGATAAAGCTCGGCGGCATTCCTTCAAATGAGGTGGCGTAGAGGATTTTGAAGGGTCGATAAGGCTGGCCACCCAAAGGAAGTTGCTTCAGGCCAGCAAGAAAGCAGCCTTCGTAGCCGAGAGTTGAGGCGTGATAGTGGTCTGGGTGCCGCGCTTCCCAGTAGGGGAGAATTACGGTGCGGGGACGAAGCTCGCGGATGATGTGTGCCAAACGCAGTTTGTTCTGACGAGTGGGTTGGACATCAGAGTCTGGAACGCCTAGATTGCCCCGCCAGGAAACTTTCAAAATCTGGGCGGCTCGGGCGGCTTCTTTGGCACGAGTTTCCGGTGTACCGCGAGTGCCCATTTCACCTGCGGTCAGATCAAGTATGCCCGTCCTATGGCCGGCCTGCGCCATTTTTAGAAGCGTTCCCCCACAGGTTAATTCAACGTCATCGGGGTGGGCGGCGATGGCTAAAACGTCGAGTTTCATGTAAGCCTCTGCCAGAAGATTGAATTCAGCGAACTGGCATCGATCAATAAGCACAGCAAAGCCGCTGATCTTTCCGGTCCTACGGACTATACCGCGCGAGCTGATGGGGATTGAAGCGGTAGTGTGTCGTGACGACGCCTTCGGACCAAGCAATACCTGCCCCGCGGCATATCAGGAATGCCCCCATTCCTACAGGGAGCGGAACTTTGTTCCGTTGCCTAAGAATCGTGTGCTACTTTTACGCCATGGCTCTCGAGAATACGCTACAGGGACGAGTGGCGCTGGTCACCGGAGCGGGAAAGCGGCTCGGTCGCGCAGTCGCATTACGGTTGGCCTCGGAAGGCGCCGATGTCGCCGTGCACTATGGCAAGTCGCAAGCCGACGCACAGCACGTGGTCCAAGAGATTGAGAACAGCGGTCGAAGCGCTGCGGCATTTGGGGCGGATTTGTTGGATGTGGGAGCGATCCGGAAATTCATCGGAGAAGTAGGCGCGCACTTCGGGCGGTTGGATATTTTGGTGAACAGCGCGGCCAATTTTTTAGAAACGAGGTTTTCGGAAACGACGGAAGCGAGTTGGGATTCATCGCTCGATACGAATTTGAAGGCGCCATTTTTCTGCGCCCAAGCCGCGGCTCCATTTCTGGAGAAATCTGGCAAAGGTGTGGTAATTAATTTTGCGGACATCGGTGGATTGCTCGGCTGGAAGAATTTTCTACCCCACTCGGTTTCAAAGGCCGGAGTCGTCATGATGACGCGGATTCTGGCAAAGGAATTGGCGCCCATGGTGCGCGTGAATGCGATTGCTCCTGGAACGATCACTATGCCGGGCGATCCGCCGGAGTGGGAAGCAGATTTCATTCAGAGGGCGCCCTTAAAGAGATCCGGGCGGCCGCAAGAAATTACCGACGCAGTGATGTACCTCGTTCAGGCAGAATTTGTGACCGGGCAGTTGTTGGTGGTCGATGGGGGTAGGACCCTCTGAGGAATGGAACGAGCAATCCCGAGCCTCGTCGCTTGAAGCAGCCCTCTACTATGGTTGAATGCAAAAAAGTGTTGCACGGCATCGGGATTATTTCTGGTAGGGCGAGATGCGACAAGCCGCGCCAAGGTGTACTCTTATAAATTGTGCGTAGTTGATGAAATTGGCGTCAGGCGCGACCCGAGTTCGCAATCAGAGGAGCAGTTCAAGTATGGATCAGGAAACTTTCGCAGCCCGACATATTGAGGACGTGGAGATTCAGGAGTGGCTCGAATCTCTCGACTCGGTGCTCGAATCGAGCGGCACGGACGTCGCGCGAGAGATTCTGGAGCGACTGCGAGCGCATGCTACTGTTAGCGGGATTGACCTGCCCTTTACTGCCAATACCCCATATGCGAATACCATTCCTGCAAGACTTGAACCGCTCTTCCCCGGAGACCAACAGCTTGAGCGTCGGATCAAGTCGCTCATCCGCTGGAACGCCTTGGCGATGGTTGTCCGCGCCAACCGCATGGAGCACAACATCGGTGGGCATATTTCGACCTATGCGTCGGCGGCAACTTTGTACGAAGTGGGGTTCAACCATTTCTTCCGTGCCCGCAGCGAGAATTTCGAAGGGGACACGATTTATTTTCAAGGCCATGCCGCTCCAGGGGTGTATTCGCGCGCGTTTCTTGAGGGCCGCATCAGCATCGAGCAGTTGGAGAATTTCCGGCGCGAACTGAAACCGGGGGGTGGACTCTCTTCCTATCCGCATCCTTGGTTAATGCCGGATTTCTGGGAATATCCAACAGTTTCCATGGGCCTCGGCCCGCTCATGGCGATTTATCAAGCGCGGTTCAATCGCTACCTCGAAAACCGGGGATTGAAGCCGGTAACCGATGCCAAGGTATGGGCGTTCCTCGGCGACGGAGAAACCGATGAACCGGAATCGCTCGGCGCAATTACTTTGGCTTCCCGCGAGAAGCTTGACAATTTGATTTTTGTGATTAATTGCAATTTGCAGCGTCTGGATGGTCCGGTGCGTGGCAACGGGCAAATCATTCAGGAGTTGGAGTCGGCATTTCGCGGAGCCCGCTGGAACGTGATTAAAGTTTTGTGGGGCAGCGAATGGGATCCAATTCTGGAGCGTGATACCGAAGGACTGCTGGTAAAACGCATGGGCGAAGTGGTGGATGGCGAGTACCAGAAATTGGTCGTCTCGAGCGGTGATTACATCCGGCAATTTTTCTTCGGCAGCGACCCGCGCTTACTGAAGCTCGTCGAACCCCTGCCGGATGAAGCTTTGCGGCGTTTGCGGCTTGGCGGACATGATCCGCGAAAAGTTTATGCGGCGTATAGAGCGGCTGTGGACCATAAGGGCGGCCCGACAGTCATTTTGGCGCGCACGATTAAGGGGTATGGGCTGGGCGAGGCCGGCGAGGGGAAGAACGTTACGCACCAGCAGAAAAAACTGAATGAAGAAGAGTTGCGGGAGTTCCGCTCACGATTTGGAATTCCCATGAGTGATGAGGACTTGAGCGAAGTGCCGTTCTATCGCCCCACAGAAGAGAGCGAAGAAATACGCTATTTGCGGGCGAAGCGGGAATCGCTCGGCGGATATACGCCGCAAAGAAGAGTACGGTCCAAGCCCCTTGTCGCTGACCACGACGAACTGTTTCGTGAATTCCATGACGGCAGCGATGGGCGCGAAGTCTCGACCACCATGGCCTTTGTCGCGATGCTGCGGAAGATGTTGAAAGATCACGAGATTGGAAAACTAATCGTGCCAATCGTGCCCGATGAAGCGCGAACCTTCGGCATGGAATCGCTGTTCCGCACGGTGGGAATTTACTCGAGTGTTGGACAGAAGTATGAGCCGGTCGACGTGAACACGTTGCTCTACTATAAAGAAGCAAAGGACGGACAGATCCTAGAAGAAGGAATTACCGAGGCTGGTTCAGTGGCCTCATTTATCGCGGCCGGTTCTGCCTACGCCACTCACGGCATCAATACCATTCCATTTTTTATTTATTATTCGATGTTTGGTTTTCAGCGGATTGCGGACTTTATCTGGGCCGCGGCTGACATGCGCACTCGCGGATTCTTGCTTGGCGGAACAGCGGGTCGCACAACGCTCGCCGGTGAAGGTTTGCAGCATCAGGATGGCAATAGCCACGTACTGGCTCTGCCCGTGCCGAATCTGCTGGCTTATGATCCGGCGTACGCATACGAAATTTCGGTCATCATTCAGGACGGAATTCGCCGGATGTACAAAGATGGCGAAAGCATTTTCTATTACATTACGGTAATGAACGAACCCTATGCCATGCCCGCCATGCCACCCGGAGTGGAGGCAGGAATTCTGAAGGGATTGTATAAATTCCGCGCGGCCGTAAATAAGAAGGCCAAGTTGCGTGCCCAATTGTTTGGCAATGGCGCGATTCTAAATGAAGTCGTTCGGGCGCAGGAAATTCTCGAACAGAAATATGGCGTTGCGGCTGACGTATGGAGCGTAACGAGTTACAAGAGCTTGTATACCGATGGCATTGAAACCGAACGCTGGAACCGTTTGCACCCCGGGCAGAGGCCACGCGTCCCCTACGTTACCGAATGTCTGGACGGCTCGCAAGGCGTGCTGGTGGCCGCGACCGATTATCTCAAGACGTTACCGAACATGATCAGCAAGTGGATGCCGAGACGGTTGGCCTCGCTCGGCACGGACGGATTCGGACGAAGCGACGGGCGCACATCTTTGCGCGAATTCTTCGAAGTGGACTCACGCTTCATCACTCTAGCGACGCTCCACGAGTTATATCAAGACGGACTGGTCGGCAAAGACGTGGTCCTGAAGGCCATCGAAGACTTGGGTATTGATCCGGAGAAGCCCAACCCCGTCATTTCCTAAGAGGGTCGAAGTTCGCACCCGGAATTCTTCGACCAACCTATTTCCCCACGTCTGGGCTATGGAGCAGCGGCTTCCAAAAATTCACTGGGCTTGATTTTGCCGGTAGCGAGATGAGCGATCAGTTCGCGATTTGCCGGCAGAAAATCATAGCTAGCGAGTTCTTTCGGCAGAGCCCAGACGATGTGTTCGTACACAATGGGAGTGATGTCAGGCTCAAGAAATTGCGCGGCAAAAAAGTGGATCTCTAGTTGTTGGGGAAAATTTGCGTATTGGTGCTGCACTTCCGCAATTTCGCGACTTTTGGTTAGCGTGACGCCCAGTTCTTCGCGCAGCTCGCGTGCCAGGGCTTCGTCCAGAGTTTCCCCATCGTGCACTTTGCCACCGGGAAATTCCCATTTGAGCGCGGAAGTGTCATTGTGGCGGCGCTGTCCAATCAGGATGCGCCTATCAGCTCGTTCGATGACCGCGGCTACGACAATCATTCTCGATTCACGTCGGCAAAAGCATAACAGAGAAGGCGCGTGGCGCGAATCTCTGGGTGGATAAGATTGACTGGACCGGCAAAACTGTGTTGCACTTCGTTTTTGCTTTTGCGGAGGAAACTGTGTCGATTTGTCGTGTAGGAATCTTCGTTGCAATGTTGGCTGTGCCTGGATGGACCCAGGCACAATCAGCGGGCAGGGATGAAGTTGTGCGATTCAAAGGCACGATGGAGAACGTCAAAGCCACGTTTGGACCTGCCGAGCCGGTGGCCCACGTAAAGCCCGGCGGGATTCTCGAAGCGAGCTCGCTCGATTGTTTTGGCAATGCACTGCAAAAGCTCGGCGACCCGTTTTCGCTGATCAAGATTGACAATCCGCTGACTGGTCCATTTTATATTGACGGAGCGGAGCCGGGTGACACGCTGGTCGTACGCATTTTGGATTTGCAGGTGGATAGCAATCAAGGCGTGGGCCAGTTTGGGCCGGGATTTGGTGCGGCGAATTCGACCCATTACACTCCCATGCTTGAGAAGTCGCCGCTGCCTGAACGTGCCTGGTATTACCCGATCGACCGGGAAAAGAAATTGATCACGTTTCAGGCGGTCGATTCGGACTTCAAGGTGCAATTTCCATTGAAACCGTTTCTTGGCTGCATCGGTGTCGCCCCCGCTCATGGGGAGGTGCGTAGTTCGATCGTGCCTGCGGAATTTGGCGGGAACATGGATGCGCCCGAAGTCTCTCCCGGCAATACGCTGTACCTACCGGTAAACGTGAACGGTGCGCTCTTTTATTTTGGCGATGGCCATGCCGCGATGGGTGATGGAGAAGTGGCGGGCAGCGCCGTGGAAGTGCCGATGCGTGCGCGCTTCCAGTTTGACTTGGTGAAGGGGAAAAGCACGGGCTGGCCTCGCTTGGAAAACGAGAAGGAGATCATGACCACAGGAATTTACCGCCCTGTGGACGACGCGGTGCGGATCGCCGTGACCGAAATAATCGATTGGGTTCACCGCGATTACGGGCTTTCGGAGCTCGACGCCTACGAATTGTTTTCGAAGGTTGGAAAACTACATCTGACGGAAATGGTTGATCCTAACTATGTTGTAGTTGCTTCGATCGACAAGAAATATTTGCCACCCAAAAACTGAATGGGGAACCAGTCGAAAGCGAGATAGGATGTTCAGCCAAACCGTACTCGACCATTTCGAGAATCCGAGGAATACCGGGAAATTGCCCGGCGCGGATGCTGTGGTCGAGGTGAGCAATCCTGTTTGTGGCGATGTGCTGCAGTTGGCTGTGACGATCGAGAGCAAAAAAATTAATGCGGTCCGATTTCTTTGCCGGGGATGCACTGCGGCGATCGCCTGCGGGTCGCTGTTGACGGAGCAATTAGAGCGCAGGGAAGTGGCCGTACTCGGAGAAATTACGGCAGAAGAGTTGGCGCGAGCCCTCGGCGGATTGTCAGAAGCAACCTATCACGCAGCGCAATTGGCAGGGGATGCTGTGAAAAAGCTTGTTGCGGCCCTGCAAAAAGCAGATTCCTCAGTTGGTAGGCAGTGACATAATTTGACGATCAATATTTTGTTGTTGAGTTTATTCCGAGGCGTTGGTTACGCGGGCGAAGGTGGCTGGATCGTTCAAATTGAGCACACAGCCCTCTTCTGTTGTCTGGTATTCATGAATATTTGTTTGATTGGCCCAAACGACTGCTCGTGCTCCTGTACCAATCGGGGCAGCGAGTAATTCCCCATAAAGCTTGGAGGAGAAAATCACCGGATGGCCACGCTGGCCTTCGAATACTGGCAAGACAATCAAGGCTTGCGAGGTGTAAAAGTCGGAAATCAAGTGGCCTAGCAGATCCGCGCTAACCAGGGGATGATCGATCAGGCAAAGTATGATTCCGTCCGTTCCCGGAGGCAGGCTGCGCAGGGCCGCATGAACGGAGCTCAGTTGTCCCTCCTCCCAGTTCTCGTTAATCACGATTTCATCCGGGGCGAGATCGATGGCTTTGGCGATTTGTTCCGCGTGGACGCCCAGTACAACTCGACGCACGCCGATTTTTGGATGACGGGTGATTCCGAGCAAGTGGTCGAGAAACGGGCGGCCCTGGTAGGGTAGAAGGGCTTTCGGCGAGCCCATTCGGCTGGAAGAGCCCCCCGATAGAATTACAGCCGCGAGCATAGTGACCTCTACCGTGTTTCTACGGCGTCGCGCACTTCCAAATTGAGTTTTTTGTGAGCCGCGGCCGAGCCGTTGCGGCGAACGGCTACCAGTTCACCCACGATGCTCACCGCAATTTCTTCCGGCGACAATGCCCCAATATCCAAGCCCATGGGAGCGAAAACGCGCTGGAACTCCTCGGTGCGATAGCCTTCCCGTTCCAACGCCTTGTAAACGCTTAACACTTTCCGCTTGCTGCCGATCATGCCGACATAGCGTGCGGGAGTACGCACGGCCCAGGCGAGCACGCGCATGTCTTCTTTATGTCCGCGGGTAACAATGACCAGATACGAAGAGGCGTTCGGCCGGAGTTTCTCAAACGCCTCGTTGTAGCTAGTGAAGATTTCCTGCGCCATCGGAAACCGTTGTAAATTTGCGAATGCTTCGCGATCGTCCGTGACACCCACACCGAAGCCTGCCGCGTGTGCGGCTTTTGCAACCGCCATCGCGACGTGGCCGCCGCCAAAAAGGTACACGACTGGCTGGGGAAGAATGGGCTCGACGAAGATCTCGACGGTGCCACCGCAAATCAAACCGTTGTCGTAATTGGCTTCATGATTGAGTTGAAAGACCAGTTTGCGCGGCATTTCCTTCGTCATCACTTCTTTTGCCGCAGCCCATACATCGGCTTCGACGCATCCTCCGCCGATCGTGCCCAAGATCGAGCCATCTTCGCGCACCAACATCCGTGAACTTTCATAGCTAGGAATCGAGCCGTTGGTATGGACGATGGTAGCCAGGGCGCCTCTTTGCCCGGCGCGACGCATGCGCACAATCTCTTCAAACATGTCCATACCCCAAAGCGTACGAGGCGCTGCGGCGCGTGTCAATTGGGTGGAAGTGGCCGATTCGATGTATTTTATAGAACCAACGCGACTCGCGTCCGGGCTTTGGAGGCGTCTATGAAAGCCATTGTCATGCACCAGCACGGCGATCCATCGGTCCTACAATATCAGGACTACCCTGAGCCGCAGATCGGTGCGAACGAGGTTTTGGTCCGAGTGCGGGCTTGTGCGCTCAATCATCTCGATCTTTGGGTCCGCCGAGGATTGCCAGGAGTAGTCATTCCGCTGCCGCATATCCCCGGCAGCGACGTGGCCGGAGAAGTTGCCAAGATCGGTACCAGTGTGAGTACCGTAAAGGTAGGGCAAAAAGTCGTGTTGGCGCCCGGGGTGACCTGTGGCCACTGCCCGGCTTGCATTGCTGGACAGGATAACCGCTGCAGACAGTTTACGAATCTCGGTTACAAGGTCGATGGAGGTTGCGCCGAGTTGGTGCGCTCTCCAGAGGTTAACTGTATGCCGTACCCTGAGAATCTCGATTGGGTCGAGGCGGCAGCTGTGCCTCTGGTGTTCCAAACTGCCTGGCACATGCTCGTTCATCGTGCGGAATTGCAGCCAGGAGAATACGTCCTTGTGCTGGCCGGAGGGAGCGGCGTCGGTATGGCGGCAATTCAGATTGCCAAATTTTTTGGCGCACGAGTCATTGCGACGGCGGGCTCGGAGGAAAAACTGCAAAAGGCGAAGCTACTTGGTGCCGATGAGCTGATCAACCACCGAACCATGGAGATCGATAGAGAAGTGCGAAGACTCACAGACAATCGCGGTGTGGATGTAGCGGTGGAGCATGTTGGTACGGCAACCTGGGATAGCAGCCTCAGAAGTTTAGCTTTGGCCGGTCGGCTGGTTACTTGTGGAGCCACAACCGGCTATGACGCAAAGATTGATTTGAGATTTTTGTTTTCGCGACAGCTTTCGTTGCTGGGATGCTATATGGGAACAAAAGATGAACTGCGGACAGTGCTGAAGCTAATAGCCCAGGGGCGCTTAAAGCCGGTCGTCGACAAAGTGTTTCCGCTTGCTGAATGCGCAGCAGCCCATGAGTATCTAGAGCAGGGAATGCAGTTTGGGAAAGTCGTATTGGAGGTGAAATAGGCAGCGGATTGTCTCTTCTAGGAGCCTATGACAGAATGGAGCTGTAGTTCGAGGCACACATGGAAACGACCCTAGGCAAGAGCATTACTCTCACCAAACCGGAAGATTTCGGCAAGTTGCTCCAGGATGAGGGAATTATTTTCACGCAACTCGATAAAGCCGTAAACTGGGCCCGCAGCAGCTCTATTTGGCCTCTGGGGTTTGGTCTGGCATGCTGCGCGATTGAGATGATGTCGATGGCCGCCTCCCGGTTTGACTTGGCGCGCTTCGGGGCAGAAGTGTTCCGCCCTTCGCCGCGTCAGGCGGATTTGATGATTGTGGCTGGCCGGCTATCGCAGAAGATGGCTCCGGTCATCAAGCATCTCTACGATCAAATGCCGGAACCCAAGTGGGTGATTTCGATGGGTGCTTGCGCCACCTCTGGTGGAGTGTTCAATAATTACGCGATCGTGCAGGGCTGCAATCAGGTGATTCCCGTCGATGTGTATGTGCCGGGATGTCCGCCGCGACCAGAAGCGGTGCTTTACGCGATCTTACAACTGCAGAAGAAGATTGAAGGCGAGAAGGGCTCGTTCAAAAGGGCTCTAAATATCGCGTAGGAGCAAGACGGCTTGGCATGGCTAGAGCCCTCAAGCAGGATCGAAGCAAATCATGGAGACGACCGTTAACGCTCGGGAACTGCTAAGACATTGCGTAGCTTCGACTGCGTATCGCGCCGGAAAGGTTCTGCGCGATGCTCCGGAATCTTTCGCGGATTTCAAAGCTGCGGAAACGATACGAACTCCGGTTCAAATTCTGGCGCACATGGGTGATTTGTTTGATTGGGCTTTGAGTATCGCCAAGGGCAAACAGGTCTGGCATGATTCTTCGCCACTGCCATGGAAACAGGAAGTAGCACGATTTTTCGATTCGCTGAAAAAATTCGACGATTATCTGTCAGGAAAGGAAGTTCTGCACACCTCGGTAGAAAAATTGTTCCAAGGGCCCGTGGCCGATGCCGCGAGCCACATCGGGCAATTAGCAATGTTGCGCCGCATGGCTCAGGTTCCCATTCGCGCTGAGAATTATTACCAGGCAGAAATCGCCTCTGGTCGAGTGAGTCTCGATCAGGTCGCCCCCAAGCAGGAATTTTAATAAATAGCTGGTAGACTCCCCCGCAAAATCTAATTAATATTTGCGCACCCTGAAGAGGACTCTATGAGCGTTTCGCAAGAACAGCGCAAATATCCGCGTTTGAAACCTCCCCAAACCGTAGTAGCGGCCTGGCAATCTGGCGTGCAACGCGACGTTTCCTATGTCGAGAGTCTGGGGCTGAGCGGCTTGTATCTTCGAACCAAAAAGAAAGTAGCATTGCGAAGTTTGGTCCAGCTCCTCTTGGATATGCCTTTGGGGCAAGTGCAAGGGCGGGCCGTGGTGCGCTGGGTCAGCGAGCAACACGGGATGGGTTTGCAGATCGTTGCCATGGAGCAGGAAGATCGCGCCAGGCTATTTCGTCAATTAAAAGCGCTAGAAGCGACGTAGTGTTTATTCCAGTGAACCGCTGGGTGCCGCATACACCGTAGCAGTGCCCCCGCCATATAAGTCGAGAACGGATTCTGGCGCAGATTTTTCCCTGCGCGCATAGCCCATCCCGATGAAGCAGTTCGCGGCGGGCGAAAAGGCAGCGCGGGTAACGTAACCAAACTCCTTGCCGTCGAACAGCAACGGTGTGCCTGGCGCAGGCTGCTCCTTTGCATCAAATTTCAGTGACACGCGTGCTCGATTTACCTGGCCTCGAGAGCGAACGCGTTCGACGATTTCCTGTCCTGTGTAGCATCCCTTTGTATAACTAATGTGCGAATTTTGCAGGCCGGCTTCGTGGGGAATTTGCTTCTCGCCGAAATCGTAGCCAAACCAGGGAATACCTTGCTCCAGTCGTAGCGCATTCAGTGCGGTGTAGCCGGTTGCGCCACCGTTATTTTCCTTTGCCGTGGCTAGCAGCAATGTCCAAAGGGGCTCGAGCTGCGCTCGCTCGGTCAAGAATTCGACGCTAGCGACACCCGCGACTACGCGTTTGCCGATGAAACAGGGAATTGTGTCGACCGTGCATTCGCGAATCTCCAGAGGAGCGAGGCTCTCGATTTCTAGCCCCGTGCGTTTTGCCGCCAAAGGCACTGCACTCGGCCCTTCGAGGGCTAGCGTGCCGAACTTCTCGGTAAGGTCGGTGAGCGTGACGTCGTCCATGATGATGTATTTTTCCAGCCCATCAATCAGCCGGGTACGGATCATCGCAAATGAAATGCAAAAGAGTCTGTCGGGGAAAGCGTACGTTTCGATCTCCGCCTGGATATGGCCTTGCGGGTTCAAAAATAGCGAGACAGTGCCTTGGTGATCGGCGAGAACCTTGATGTTGTTGGTCAGGATGGCGTTCAAATACCGAACACGATCTGGCCCAGTGAAATCCAGATAGGCGCGATAGTTCTTATCGAGCAACGCCACGGTCTCGCGGGCAAACCCATACTCTTTCTGCCAGTCTCCAAAATCAGTGGGCAAGGCGCAGCCGAACCAGGTGCCGATTTTCGCACCCTGGTTCTGATGGAATTCGGCCAGCGGGGTGGCGATGATAGGAATGGATGAGTCCAAAGGAGCGCCTCTTACCTAGTCTAGCATTTTGCAAAATCGAAATAGGGGGAGGAGAGGTTTTCATCGTAGTTTAGAGGCAGAGGAGCCCTGTGCCAGAAGACGGAATGGTATACTGCTGGCCATGAGTGTGCCGATTCAAACTGCGGACGCAGCGAACCGGGAAATCATTTACATCAAGATTCCGGTAGGAATGCTGCAGTGCAACTGTTCCATTTTGGGCGATCCGAAGACTCGGGAAGCCATTGTGGTCGATCCCGGTGATGAAGTGGAGCGCATCCTGGGTCTGCTCGGCCGCTATAAGCTCACCGTCAAAGCCATCATCAGTACCCACGCCCATATCGATCATGTCGGCGGGCTGGCGAAACTGCATCAATACACTGGCGCTCCGGTCATGATGCATCGCGAAGATCTTCCTCTCTACAACGCAATGGACATGCAGGCTGCCTTCATGGGCACAAAAACTCCTGAGCTGACCGACGTAGATCACTTGCTGAAAGACGGCGACGCACTGCAATGGGGAGGCTATCAGGCCACCGTGATCCATACGCCGGGACATACTCCAGGGAGCTTGTGTTTATATTTGCCAAAAGAATCGGGCAAAGTGACTCTGTCCCAGCCGCAGCTCTATGCGGGTGACACCCTGTTTGCCGGCAGCATTGGCAGGACAGATTTGTGGGGCGGCTCGCTCGATCAAATCATGGAATCGTTAACGCAGAAATTGATGTACTTGCCCGACGAGACCATCGTCTATCCCGGACACGGAGAAATCACTACGATCGGACGGGAGCGCGCGACGAATCCATTTTTAGTTGGCGCATAGGGTTTCAGCGGAGGTTCGAAACCCTTGATTCGGGGAGGTGCGCTATGGGCCAGGAAATCGCCTGTCGAGTTCAGTTTGACGGGAAGTCCTCCCGAGGCAAAGTGCTGCTTGAATCCAAGGAAATCCTATTTCGCGGAGATTTTCGTCTCCTCGTCCCGTTTGCGTCGATAAAATCGATTAGCGCGGCCGATGGTCGATTGCAGGTAAAGACCTCAGATGGTATTGCCGTCTTTGAATTGGGGGACAGGGCAGAGAAGTGGCGGGATAAAATTCTGAATCCCAAGTCTGTCGTCGACAAATTGGGCGTGAAACCAGGAGACACCGTGACACTGCACGGCAGTTTTGATGGCGAGTTTCAGGAAACACTCAAGCAGCGCGGCGCAAAAATTCGAACGGGTGGCAATGTACCCTGGATCTTTTTTCAGGCGCAATCACGAGGAGACTTGGCCAGGCTAAAGACCGTCGCGAATACGGTAAAGGGCTCGACAGCGCTGTGGCTGGTTTATCCGAAAGGCACAAAAACGATCACCGAAGGCGATGTGCGAGAGGCAGGCCTAAAGCGAGGATTAAAGGACGTAAAAGTGGTCAGTTTCAGCGAGACACATACCGCACTAAAATTTGTTCTTCCCGAGAGGAAGCGTTAAACGTCGATGCCGCCGGAGGCCGGCAAAGTAGCTTCTCGCCGGCGTCGCAACTCCTCCATTACCGATTGCAGCAGTTCTTTGGCATGGGCCAGTTCGAGCGTGATTAGGCGAATGTCCATTGCGGGCACTGCCGGGTTGCGCTGGCTCGTGCAGTAAACGCCGTGTTGACCTACGAGAACCATTGCGTTGGTGATGCGGTCCAGTGAAACGGCAAGACGCCCGCGTTCGATGCCATACATTTGCTCGAAACGATCTAGTTCTTCTTTATGTTCGCTGAAAGCCGACATGTGTGAATTTCTCCATGGATCTGACTCACGGCACGTATCGAGGGTGGTGCCACATCGGGCACACGCCGGTGCCGCTCAACTTTACGCTGCCCTAGTGACATTCCATAATCTCATTCAGCCACAAAAAGCGCAGCCGGCAAACGATGAACCATTTAGAGCAGACCGTTTACGAGTACGTACCCTTCGATAAAGGCGCGAGGGGCAATTGGGAGCACCCGAACATGCGACGTTCCGACTTAGTACAATACAAAGAAAAAGAGAATGGACGTATTGGACGTACGTCGCAGATCGTTTTTGGTGAACGACAGCACTTGTTGCGCGTACTGGATTCGCTTGAAGGCACCCACCTTCCCATCGCCCGCATGCAACAGGAGCGGCGAATACTTGAGGAATTGATTCACGCTCGCACCCGCGAGTTGAACCAGATCAATACTGCTTGGGATGAAAAGATCGGACTGGTGCTGAGCGCCGAAGCCAAGCCGGAGATGCTTGAGAAGCTGACCAAGCAGGCTCCCGAAGAAGATTTCTATCTGTTGCGTTTGATCAGTGAGCATCCTCGAGCGAATGCGAAAACGCTCGGTCGTTTGGGAAAGCATCCCTACGGTGCGATTCGGGAGAATGTAGCCCGCCACCCTCATTCCGATGCGGCTACGCTCACCTACCTCAGCAAGGACAAGTCGCAGCCGCTGTGGTATCTGGTGGCGTTTAATCCCAATACACCGTCTCCGCTGCAGCGAAAATTGCGCGATCGTTTGAAGCGGCTTGGCGATAGCCAAATCTCGCGGTAAGCCTTTTACTCTGCTGAGCGAGCCACCTTTCTGTGTACAGATGAATCTTGAACGCTACAATATTGAGCATGGCTGCGCCCACACCGGAACCTTCCGGCTCTCCAAACGCAACTGAATCCGACACTCCGAGCCGTTTTGGCAATTCGTTCTGGTTGACAAAGGATATTTTGCTGGGCCTGGCGATTTCCCTCTGTCTGCTTATTCCTTGTTTCTGGCACTCCCATATCCAGGCGGGAGATTTGGGGAGCCACACGTACAATGCCTGGCTCGCGCAATTAATCCAGAAAGGGAAGGCGCCTGGGCTTTACCTAGCGCTGCAATGGCAAAACGTGCTCTTCGATTTGTTGTTGTTCTACTTGGTGAAGCTGGTCGGTTTCACACTGGGTGAAAAACTCGCGGTTTCGCTCTGCGTGCTGATTTTTTTCTGGGGCGTTTTTGCCTTCCTTCGCCGGACGACCCACCGCGCGCCATGGCTGCTCTTTCCACTCATTGCCATGCTTTGTTACTCC
>DATFZN010000170.1:0-11194 GCA_035314425.1 Candidatus Acidiferrum sp.
TGAAGTGTCCGGCCGAAGTCTATCAGCCGTCCACGCGTCCTTATACCGGACTGCCGGACATCGACTATCCACTCCACGACAAAACCATCGTGGTCACCCGGTGCGGTAGAATCTGCCTGGGTCGCAAAAAAATCAATTTCAGCCAGGTCTTTGCCGGCCAGGCCGTCGGCATCAAAGAAGTGCACGACGATATCTGGCTGGTTAGTTTTATGGATTATGATCTGGGATACTTCGATCTGGAGACTCGGGTGCTCGAACCGCTCGAAAATCCGTTCGGCCCAAAAGTGTTACCCATGTCTTAGGTACGTTGTGTCACCCATGTGTCCGGGCCGGACCTGCTTCAATTGGTGGAGCCGATGGGATTCGAACCCACGACCTCCTCGATGCCATCGAGGCGCGCTCCCAACTGCGCCACGGCCCCACACCAACTACTTCGAAATGTTACCACAACGGAGAGAAGTTTTGCGGGGGCAGAACGGAACACCAGCGGAAGGCGCGAGATGCAGATCACTCAAACGATTTACTTGAAGAACCTCGGGAACGCCAGCAACCGTAGCAATTGGACGTGGTCGCGCCGAATTTTCGGCAAAATCTTACTCGCTCACGGCTTCTGACTCACGAAATTCTCCGGGACAGGGAAGGAAGCGTCATTCGATACCGTGCGGAATTCCTGTGGAAAACGGCGATAGGTCCCACTCGACCCGCGGCATTGACTTACTTCAAGTAATAGATTATAAATGACTTAACTAATTCTTGAACAGTGATCACGGTCACTAGCTTTCTTGGCCACCGCAGGATATGTTGAGATAGACAAGTTCATAGGCCTTTCGGTATTCTCACCGGGCCCCCGATTCCACTGGATTCGTTCAAGGAGTTTTATTCTCATGTCAGTCGATACGATCATTGAGCAGCAGCGGGGAGTGCACTGCCGCAACTGTGGTAAACCAGTACGAGTGCCAGCGTTGGTGGCAAGAAACGAACACGCCGCGCATCTTCAAGACACAAACAATATTGAATATCATCTGATCTCTAAAGTCTTTGTATTGCGTTGCCATTGGTGCAGAAAAGAATCGATTTACTCGATGAATCAAATTGTGGACATTTCCTATGTGCCCAAGCACACGAGTGGAATGACAAAAGAAGCGGTAGTCTAGGCGGATTCGTCTTACGAAGACCCTCAAGACATTTCAATAAAAAATCAAGGAAAGATCTGAGACCCATGAGCAGAGTCAGAAGTGTGACCGTGCCACGGAAGTTGCGCGATTATCATCGCACGGAAATCTTCCACCCTTGCAGGGCTACCACCCTGCGCCAAGGCCGGGAAAAATAAAGCCGACCCTACAGGAGATCGACGTTGGGGGGTATGTGTGCTTGCATCCGGCACCAAGGCCGGGTGCCGGGTGTCATCCGACGGTGGCGGTTTTTGCGGCTACAGGGAGATCCCTTTGAAGGATCGAGCGGTAGGTGCGGACAACTTCGTCGGAGGAAAGGTCTGGCTCTTTGCCGAATCGAGAGGGCTCGGCGCGCAGAAGAATGTCATGCAGGGAGATGATGCCGACGACTTTGGAGTCGGAATTAACGACTGGGAGGCGGCGTACGTGGCCGTCGCGCATGACACGAAGGGCATCGTGAAGGTTGTCATCGGGCGAGCAAGTGAACAGCATGTCGTGCACGATTTCGGCGACGGTGATGCAGCCGGCAAGGACGTTGCGAGTGCCAAGAGCGATACAGATGTCGCGATCCGTAAGCACGGCGCGAATTTTGCCGGTGGAATCAAGAACCGGAAGAAAACCGCAGTTTCCTTTCCACATCAATTCAGTAGCCGCACCAAGATTGGTGTCCAGGTGGCAAGCGTAGGGCGCTCTCATCATTACATCGTTTACTTTCATAGAAATTCTCCTTCCCCTGAAATTATGAATTTGACCGTGAAACTCAGAGGCTTAGCCGCAGGCTAAAGCCTAGGGAGCCAAAAAAGAAAGACAGCAGATCAGTGAGATTGGCGAACAACTTCAACAGAACAGTGCGCGTGCATAGCAACCGATTCGGAAACACTGCCGAGGACGAGGCGATCGAAACCACGGCGGCCGTGCGAGCCGATGACGACTAGATTTGCTTGCCATTTTTCCGCAGCAGAAAGGATGGCGTTCGCGGGAGTGTCTTTGGGTTCGGTAACTTCGGTTTGGACCGCGAGACCGCTCGTTTGCAATAACGAAACGGATTTTTCAATCGATTCGCGTGCGTGGTCTTCGCTTGCTTTGATAATTTCGGTGAGATGTTCCTGAACGAAGAAAGGATACTCGCCGATCAGGACGGGATATTCCGGACAAGAAATAACTTTACATTGCGAGCCTGTGGGCCAGGGGCGGGAGGCGAAGGATTTCAAGGCGTGCTGCGCTGAGGCCGAACCATCCGTGGGGATTAAGATTTTCATGGCGGGAGTGCTCGTGGCCGAAGTGGTGCGCGGGGCGCGAACGATTTCGACGGAACAATGAGCATGGCGCAGGACAGCTTGCGCAGTGCTGCCCAGCATCAGGCGCTCGAAGGAACTGCGACCGCGGGAACCAAGCAGGATCAGATCAACATGGCACTCTTCGGCCAATCGATAAATGACGTGGCGGGGATTTTCGACCACGACCTCGAAACTGGTCTGCCAACCAGCAGCTTTGAGCTTTTGGGCGTTATCGTTAAGCGCGTTTTCGGTTGACTTCTTTGCCTCTGCAAGCAGCATGGGAGAACGAACAAAGAAAAAAGGGTCGACAGCGGAGATCAGGCTAAACTCAGAATCTTTGGGCCAAGGTCGGGAGACAACCTCCTGGATAGAGATTTCGGACGCGTCAGAGCCGTCCAGTGCGATCATAATTTTCATGCGGACCCCCACCGGCAGACACCTGCACTTTTACTACGAGCAAAAAGACAAATCGCCTGGTGTTGGGAGAGGGAAAAAGTGAGAAGCACGCTCAGAAGAGACCCAAACTGAGCTGCTCGAAACACCCCACGCCCGTTCTGGCCCGGAAAAGAGAGAAGTAGGTGAAGAACCACGGCGGCACCTTCTAGCCACCGCTATCTTCCGCCGATTCAACAAGCGTGGCAAGTGCCTGCGACACGGCCGACACGGCCGGTCAGAACTGAGTGATTCCCAGGAAATTGAGTCATACTACTCAGTCTTCGAACAGGAGCGGCGAAATGATTTGGCGCCGGTTGGAGGGTGGCTGCCCGTGGCAAATTTGAAGATTATGAATATCGAAGCCGGCATGCCGACGGTGGAGGAGGCGCGGCAAATGCTACTAGCCGAGGTGAAACAGGCAAAGCAAAGCGGGGTGAAAGCGCTGAAAGTGATCCACGGATATGGATCGACAGGAAAAGGCGGAGCGCTACGAGTTGGATTGCGAACGTCCTTGTTGCGTAGGAAGAGGGAAGGGCTGGTGACGCGCGTGATCTTTGGGGAAAAGTGGAGCGTGTTTGAGGAGGATGCTCGTTATGCAATCGAGAAGTGTCCAGAGTTGAAAGGAGACCGCGACTTAAATCAGAGTAATGAGGGAATTACAATTGCGTTACTGGTGTAGGCGAAAAAGAGAAGATTGTAGCGTAAGAGGTACACAGGTTCGCAGAGTTAGACAGAAAGGACTGCTGCGCCCTTAAAGGCACTGTAAGGCACCACGTTGGCAAAAGCCAATGCTACAAAGAGCGGATAAGGAGTGCGGTTTGAGCGAGTCGAGGAAGGAAGCGGAGTTGGGATTTGGCAAGTGGATCAAGCTCGGGCTGCAGTTTGCGGCCATTGCATTGGCAGCGGTTTGGGTGGCCGATGCAGCTTGGTTTTATGTGAGACGAAGCTATCCCCGGGCAGGGAACGCCAGCGGGTCAGTTCATCGGGTGCGCTTGCTGGCGATCCCCGACAAAGGAAATAAGGTTGAGTTTCAGGTGGACGCGTTACAACCGGAAGAAGACGTGCCTTGCGCGAGTTCCATTTTTCCCCATGGCGGGCAGAATCCCTGCTGGTATGTGGTGCGCCACGCAAAAGATCCAATCCCGATGTAATCAGGCTCCGGCAGTTTTTTCGCGAGCGAAAGCGGCTGGGTCATTTTTTTAGAGAGCGGCACGAATGGTTCGAATCGTTTCCGGGGTCGTGCCGCAGCACCCGCTATCAGCTGGCGCCGAGGAGGACTTTGGGGCCGGTGGGCTGCGGGACACCACCGGCTGGTTCGATGGTGACGGCGAAGGCTCTTGCTTCCACGCTGGCGGAAATTTCCGCTGTCAACATGTGAGATTGTCCCGGGCCTGGCGGCAAGAATATTCCCGCACTAATGGGATCGCCATTCACCGGGACCAACCACATCTGATAAACCTTGTCGGCGGGCAGCGGAGGTAAATCCACACTGTAGACGACCGTGCCGGAAGCGCTGTCGTAGCGCACAATTCCTCTGTTTCGCGCGGCATCGTATGTGCCCGCGAGCTTCACGGTGATGGTTTGTGGCGAAGAAAGAACTTTGATTAGCTTCTGAACATGGAGGCGTTCTTTTTCAAACGCAGCGGCCACGCTTTGCGCATTTTGTAATTCGGCAAACAGCTGTACGTTCTGCCGCCAAAGAGTGAAGCTCAGAATGGTGAGAGCCGCGGTGGCCGGCACGAAAACCCAATTCCACCAGCTGGCTGCTGATTTTTTGGTGGCACGCTTGGTACTGGGAGAACCCGTAACGCTCGCTGGAATTGCGGCCCTCTCACCGGCAATTCTGGCAAATAGTTTTTCCTTTGCGGCGAGAGAAGGCTTTTCCTGGTCGACGCCAAGCGCCAGCAAGGCTGCATGGCCACGTGATTCGGCAAGCTTGGTCGCGCAAAGGGTACAGATCGAAACGTGCGAGCGCGCTTCCACGGCCTGCTGATCGGGCAACGCGCCGAGCGCGTAGAGCTCCAGATCTTCTTCCCGAATGTGTTGACCGTTACTCAACTGAGCACCTTCTTCAGCGTCTCCATCGCGGAACGAATCCGCGTTTTAATCGTCCCGAGTGGCTCCCCTGTTTTCAGAGCGATTTCCGAATGTGACAATCCTTCGAAATAGGCAAATTCCACGGCAAGTCGTTGACCGTCAGGGAGCCCACTCAAGACGCGGCGAACTTTTTCGACTAAGAGATTCTGCGTGGAAGAGCTTTCAAGATCGACAGATAAATCCACCGCGTTTTCTGGCAGCTCTTCACCCTTGCCGGATTTGCGACGAATTCTCGAGATGGCCCGATTGCGTGCGACGACAACGAGCCAACCGGGCAGGGAGCCGCGTCGCGGATCGAAGCGGCTGGCAGTTTGCCAAATCTGATAGAAAAGGTCCTGCAAGATCTCTTCTGCTGTGCCATCATCGCGCAAAATGCGCTTGACCTCGGAAAACACGAGTCCGCTGTATCGGTCATAAAGCTCAGAGAGTGCTGATTCGTCCTTACGAACCACCCTCTCGAGCAAAGACCAATCGCTAGTGGCAAGTGCAGCGTTAGGTTCCGTCTTCACGACTCTTCCGTTCCGCTCGTATATTACTACGCCAAAACCCGCAGGTTTGGATGGGGGTCGCTTTGTAGGCTTAACCCCCTAAGCGTGGCTTTGTCTTTACCCTGAACCAAAGGCCCGCCCTCGGTGCTAAGTCTGATGTTGCGCACCAGATTGCCACTGCCTTGCACGCGCTTCGCAGGATCGGGAAGGCCCTTGCCCTGCACTAAACGGAGATTCATATAGTCGGGAGACAGGACGGGGGTAAAGATGGCCAGGCTGGGCTTCTCGCTAGGTCCAAAGCCCGTGACCAAGAAATTGTCATAGGCCATTTCAATCGCGCCGGGAAGGAGCTTGCGCGGTTTGGCGAGATTGGTTTTGGCCTGGCGAACGATGGCGGATTCGTACTTGGCGAGGAATTTGCCTAACTCTTTGGCGGCGGTCACAGCACTCCCCCCTGTTCGTATGAAGCAAGAGTCTACTTATCATCTTTCTGCGTATTCGTGCGAGAATAGTTGGGAAGACGCCCAGCCCCTGGCGCTCTGACTCGTTCGTGTTCCCTAGCTCAAATCAGTCGCCGGTTAGTTCAAGAGTTCGCTGCAGAGGAAGTGCAGAGCGGAGCTCCCGTCTACCCACATCGGGGTCCGGCGCACAAAAAATCTTGAGTTACGGGGTGCAGTATGAGTGAACTCTGGAGACAATGTGAAGGCCAATTTCTCGACAACCGATTCCCATTGCGGCAATTCCTGACCAGCACCAGGCACAGCGCGGTGTTTCTGACAGAACTTGCCAGACCTCGATCGCGCCAAGCTGCGATCAAATTTATCTCCGCTGATATTCCCTCGCCCGAGGAGCAACTTGCCATCTGGAAGGAAGCGACGCACCTCGACCATCCACATATCATTCAGGTGCTTGATTGCGGGCGGAGCCAGGTGGCCGGATTGGACGTTTTGTATATTGTTACGGAATACGCGGACGAGAATCTTTCGCAGTTGCTACCAAAGAGGGCGTTGACCGCGGCCGAGACGCACGAATTGGTCAATTCGCTGGTCGAAGCCCTGACGTACCTGCATGACAAAGGCCTGGTCCACTCGCACATCAAACCTTCCAATCTACTGGCCATCAACGATCAACTGAAACTTTCCAGCGACACGATCTTTCCGAGCGGCTATTCCCGTAAACCATATCGCGATCTGGACGCTTACGATGCGCCAGAAAATTCCGGCAGAGCATCGATTATTGCGACTCTTCCGGCAGACATCTGGTCGTTAGGAATAACCTTGGTCGAAGCCCTGACACAGCAAGTGCTTGCGTTGCCGTATGATGATGCCGCGAAGTTGGCGTTGGCCGCGACGATCCCGGCGCCGTTTCTTCAGATTGCCCAACATTGTCTGGATCGCGATCCTGCACAGCGGTGGACGATTTCTGAGGTCGCGATGCATTTAAATCCCCTGCCCCTAGCTATTTCGGCAACTACCGGTGCCCGGGAGGCTGCTGAGAATGGAAGAGTGGCAACATCTGGTGTGGCGAGTACAGAATCGCATACGTTGAGCGCTGGGAGCTCACCTCCACCCCCGGCGCCTGCGATTGGACAGGAAAAATTTCCACCGCGATCTGTGCAGCGACCCCGGAGTGAAACGAATCCACAAACTGAGGCTACGATCGGGGTACCCAGCTACGTGATTCCGCTTGTTCTCTTTGGTGTTTTCATGGTGGGTGCAATCTGGGCGATTCCCAGATTTTTCCGGCACGTGGCTCAGCCGAACGCTGTTGCCGATGCTCACTCGTCCGCCGCAAAGTCTACGGCGTCGCCCAAGACGGCGGAAACGAAATCCGCGACAACACCCACGCCTGAACATTCTGTGCGGGGCACAGTCACGGACCAAAAGAAAAGGGATACGGCTTCCGCTGAGGGAACTGCGCTCACCAGAAACCTGGCGCCGGATTCGGCTATTTTGTATACCAATTCCTCGAATGGTAGGACAAAAGCCTCCGCGAGTTCGCCGGGAGGGGGGGAGGTATTGGAGCAAGTGCTGCCAAAGGCTTCGCCAAAGGCATTGGCAACAATTCACGGCACAGTGAGGGTCGTCGTCCGTGTGCAAGTTGATGCTGCGGGAAATGTTTCGTCAGCAGAGCTCGATTCGCCGGGACCCAGCAAATACTTTGCGGACCTGGCCTTGCAGGCGGCGGAGCAGTGGCAGTTCAGTTCGCCTGTTCCCGAGGGACGCAGCCTTCCGAGTTTGTGGGCGATTCGTTTCGAGTTCACGCCTGCTGGAGCCGTTGCGATTCCTACGCAGCTATTGCAGTAATCAAAATCAATCTTTTTCGGCTGAATTTGGTAGGGCAGTGTTAATCTGCGTGCGCGGCTGAGTTTTATGCTGATCGGCGCGAGAGAAACCCGCGAAAGACACGGGAATCTCGCCCTCTTATTATGAAGCAATTTGATGTTTTGATTTTGGGAGCCGGGGCTGCCGGGCTCATGTGCGCGATTGAGGCTGGAAAGCGTGGGCGTCGAGTGGCCGTTCTGGAGCACGCGGACCGAATCGGGAAAAAGATACTGATTTCTGGCGGCGGACGATGTAATTTCACGAACATTCATTGCACGGCGGACAATTTTCTTTCAGATGATCCACATTTTGCGAAGTCGGCACTGGCACGGTACACCCCGGATGATTTTCTGGAACTAGTCCAGGCCCACCGGATCGCTTATCACGAAAAAAAACTGGGACAGCTTTTTTGTGATGATTCAGCGGCGCAGATTACCGTGATGCTGGAAACGGAATGCCGCGCGGCTTCCGTACAAGTATTTCTGAATGCGAAACTTGAGAAAGTTTTACGCTCTTCTGAAGAATTCATTGTGCAGACGGCAGGCGAAGAGTTTCACGCGGCAGCACTGGTGGTGGCGACCGGAGGGTTGTCGATTCCGAGACTAGGTGCGACCGGATTTGGATATGATTTGGCGCGGCAATTCGGAGTAAAGATTGTAACGCCGCGACCTGCGCTGGTGCCGCTGGTATTTCATGGGACGGATCGGAAGCGATACTCAGAATTGGCCGGAATTTCCGTGGAAATTGTCGCGCGGGTAGAGCGACAGGAATTCCGCGAAAAAATGCTGTTCACGCATCGCGGGCTGAGTGGACCTGCGATCCTGCAAATTTCGTCACACTGGCAAGCGGGGCAGGAAGTGCACATTGATCTTGCGCCGGGGCTGCATGCGACCGCGATGATACGCGGGGCGAAAACGCGACAAAAGATTGTCGCGCGCAAGGCATTGCAATCATTTCTCCCGAACCAATTTGCCGAGCAGTGGCTCGAATCGCACATGCCGGATTCGTGGACGAATACGGCGCTAGATAAATTAGAAAAGCAGTTACACGACTGGACCGTGAAACCAGTGGATACAGAAGGCTATGAAAAGGCGGAAGTGACGGCGGGCGGAATTGATACGAGAGAACTTTCGAGCAAGACGATGGAATGTCGGAACGTACCGGGGCTGTTTTATATTGGCGAGGTTGTTGATGTGACGGGGCAACTTGGGGGATTTAATTTTCAGTGGGCATGGGCATCGGGGGCGGCAGCCGGGCGATCAGTCTAATGGTTCTGCTCGAATAGCTGCGGGTGTTGAATTTGAGAGGCTTCGGTAGCAGACGGCGCGCCCGGTTACCCCAGAAGAGGTAGGCCAGTCTACAACCGATTCAGGGGCCTCTCGTTTGAATCTGACGTCGGACACTTAACCGGAGGGCGAGGTACCCAGGCATTTAGTCAGGCGCCTATACAAGGCAGGTTCCAGTGAAACCAGAGGCTGACCCATTCTCCAACTATCACCGAGGAACCAGCCAGGGCATTGGACGGTCTCTGGCAACGCAACAACAGCGAAGACAAGGGGAGAGCCGGCGGGCAAGCCCGGTCTAACAGTGCGGTGACACGGCCCCTAATTCTGAAGCATCAGCCAGCCACCTGGTTCGAGGATTTTGGCCAGGAAGGAACACAGGCCGCGAAGGACCGCTAGCTGTTCTCGCATTGAGATGGGGTCTGAGGTGCTCCCGCGAAAAAATAAGCAGTGAGTGCTGAATATTTATCGGCAGCCAAGAAACATTTCAGGACCGGCCTTCGTCTATATAGGCAAGACCACTCGCGGGGTAGGAGACTAACCACCACAGGGCAACCGACCGTCAGTCTCCTACCCCTTCTTCTTCCCCGGAAACTACCGGGTGAAAGGTCTTTCACGTTCGCGCAAAATGTACAGCACTCGGCTTAGCGCGAGGCTAAGGCGGCGCGGCTGGTCGGCAAGTCGCGGGACATGGAAGGAATTTCTTCCAGCGTCAGACCGGCGATGAACATAGCCTGCGGCGCCACGCGACCCCAACGATTCACTTCCCACTTGGCACGAATAACCTTTACCTCTGGTTTTAGAGAAACATCCAGCACCATTTTGCAGGAGCCGCGATAAAACTGTTGCGGAAGCTTCAAGAGCGGCGTCTTGCCGAAATTTTCGCCATCGACGGACCCCCAGATGGAAACGTCAAGGGATTCTTGCTCGATGTGTTCTTCGATCGTGAGGATGCAGAAAAAGGTGCGTGTGGAGCTTTCAGAAATATCGAAGGATGCGCCGCTGGCGTTGGATTCGAGCTTAGTGTTGGCGGGGATGAGGACAAGTTGAAGAGGCACGTTCGAATTAATTCCCTTCCCTGACTCTAGCGGGAGTGTAACACAGGAGCCAAGGCGATGGAGTGATGTAGTCTGATTTCCGGACGTTAACCAACACACACCGGACCCGTGGGTTATGCGTGGAGGTTGGCGAAGCGGGATTCGGCGGCGGCTAGGGTCTCCTCTTTTTTGCAAAAGGTGAAGCGGACCTGGCTACTGCCGTCCAGGGCATTGTTGTAGAAACTTGAGCCTGGTACGCAGGCTACGCCGATATGTTCGACAAGGTATTTGGCGAAAGAGGCGTCTCGTGAGGCCGCAGGATACTTGCTTTCGTCGAATTTGAAACGAGAGATGTCGGTCATGATGTAGTATGCGCCGCGCGGTTTGTAGACGGTGAAACCGGATCTTTCAAGGATGCCGAGCAGGCGGGCACGCTTCTTGTCGTACGTCGAAGTGAGATTATCATAGTAAGACTGCGGCGATTTAAGCGCGAGTGCTCCGGCCTGTTGCAGTGGAGCCGCGGCACCCACCGTAAGAAAATCGTGGACCTTACGGATCGATTGCGTGGCTTCCGGTGGAGCGAGCGCCCAGCCGACGCGCCAACCCGTGACGCTATAGGTTTTGGACATGCCGTTGATGACGATGGTGTGATCGCGCATGCCTTCGATCTGGGCCATGGAGATATGCTCGGTGCCGTCGTAGAGAATGTGCTCGTAAATCTCGTCGGTAATGCAGTAAGCATTCCAGCGCAGGCAAAGATCGCGGATGAATTCGAGTTCGCGGCGCGAAAAGACTTTACCAGTGGGATTGTTAGGCGTGTTGACGATAATCGCTTTGGTGTGTGGGCCAAACGCCGAGCTCAGTTCCCGTTCGTCGAAGCTCCAATCGGGCGGCTGGAATTTTACGAAGCGTGGCGAAGCGCCGGATAGAATTGCGTCGGGCCCGTAATTTTCGTAAAAGGGTTCGAAAACAACAATTTCATCGCCGGGATTGATGATGGCCATCATGGCGGACATCATGGCTTCGGTGGAACCGCAGCAGATAGTGATTTCGCGTTCGGGATCGTAATGTACGTTCTGCG
>DATFZN010000171.1:0-9681 GCA_035314425.1 Candidatus Acidiferrum sp.
GCAACCGCAATTTGTTTCGTATCGGAGGTTTCTCGGATGATTCCGACATAGGCGGAGGGAATTGGCGGAAGAATCTGGTCCAGGATTTGCTCAACATTGGGGTTCGCACGGTAACATCGCGAAAAGGCAGAAGCAGCGCGACCCGGGTCAGCAGTAAGTGCGAGACGAAATTCGGGATAAGCCCCTTCGATATCACCCTGTCGTAGCAGGAAGTTCCCATAGCGCCAAGAAACGTCAGGTGAGGCGGGGTAACTCTTCTTGGCATGCAGGTAGGCATCCTTGGCCTCCTCCATGTCTCCTTCTAGTTCATAGCTTGTCGCTAGATCAAGCCATGCGTCGGTAAATTTAGGATCGAGAACGGTTGCCCTTTTAAAGAGTTCCTTCGCTTGCGCTGGATCGGTTTGCTCCAGATTAAATTGCTCGAAGTGTCCGTAGCGGTACCAATACTCCGCATTTTGCGGCTCACTTCGGACAGCGGCACGCAATCCTTCAGCTGTTCTTTGATCTGCGGCTCTAGCGGCAAGAGCCATTCGAATGGAGAAAAAGGACAATATCACAGCGATTGATAGCGACGCCACGACGATCAGTCCTCGGGAAAAGGAATCCGAAAGGCGAAGAATCATCTTCGGTAACTGTGCCTATCTAGAATCTGGGATGCAAGACCAAATTGGATAAAATGGCAATTCCGAAATGCGAGCGCTTCTATTTCCCGACACCACCACCATTCACTTCTTCGCCGCGTCCTCTTCGCCGGACATCGATTCCCAAGCGTTTGATCTTCTGATTCAAGGTGGAAAGGGGAATCAAGAATCGCTCGGCAGCTTCCGTTTGATTCCAACCCGAACGCTCCAGCATGTCCGTTATGATTCGCCGCTCCACTTCATCAATGATCTGAAAGAGCGACGGTTGCGTGGCATCGGCAGCCGTGCGTGAACCCGGTTCTCCGGGTAAGGGGGGAAGAAATTCAGAAAGCTGCAAACGCACCCCCCGCACAATTTCCTTGCTGCGCAGAGTATCCGGCAGAAGATCGACGTCTACGCGCTCCTGGGTGGAAAGCACCACGGCGCGTTCCACCACATTCTCTAGTTCACGGACATTCCCCGGCCAGTCGTAGTCCATTAAAAGCTTCATCGCTCCGGGTGTAAACTCGCGCAGCGGCTTGCCGTTTTCCTTTGAAAAATAGTCCATAAAATGCAGCAGCAACATGGGAATGTCGAGGCGCCGCTCCCGCAGTGGAGGCAGATGCAAGTGAATCACGTTCAAGCGATGATACAAGTCTTCGCGGAACCGCCCCTCCTTCACGAGTGAAAGCAAATCAATGTTAGAGGCGGCAACGATGCGAACGTCGACCTTGATTTGTTCCGTTCCTCCCAGACGCATGAATTCGCGTTCCTGGATCACTCGAAGTAACTTTGCCTGTGTTTCCGGACTGATCGTGGCGATTTCATCGAAGAAAATCGTCCCCTGATCGGCAACTTCGAAAAGACCCTTCTTTGAGGCAACCGCGCTCGTAAACGCTCCTTTCACGTGCCCAAACAGTTGCGATTCGAGAAGGTCCACGGGAATCGATCCCGTATTCACCGGAACAAATGCCTTATCCGCACGCGGGGAAGCAGAATGAATCGCCTTGGCCACCAGTTCTTTGCCCGTACCGCTCTCACCACTGAGCAATACGGTCGAACGGGAAGGTGCTACTTGCGTGATCAAGTCAAACAGCGTCAACATTTTGTCGCTTTTCCCAATGATGTTCGGGAAACTGAACCGCTGCTTCAATGCTCTTTTTAGTTGAAGGTTTTCCTCGCGCAATCTTCGCGCATCGACGGCCTGGGCCACTTGCGCCAGCAACTCATCGTTTGACCACGGCTTGGTGATGTAGTCCATCACCCCGCTCTTAAAGGCAGCCCGGGCCATTTCGATCGAACCATAGGCGGTGATTAACACCACCGGCAGATCCGGATCCTGGCGGCGGATATCCTTGAGCATCTCGATCCCGTTCCGGTCCGGAAGGCTAACGTCGAGCAACAACAAATCAAAGGGACGCTCCCCCAGTTGCGTCAGACCGGACTGCCCGGTATCCGCGCTCGATACCTGATAACCCTCGGTCTTCAGCAGCAGCTCAAGCCCTTCACGAATTTCGCATTCGTCATCGACAACTAGGATGGAACCCTTACTGGACATGTACTGCTTTCCTAACCGCCGGGAATTCTACATGGAAGGAAGTGCCGCGCCCCGGCGTGGAGCGGACGTCGATTTTTCCTGCGTGCTCTTTGATGATCCCGTAGGTCACCGATAAGCCTAGCCCCGTACCGCGGCCGCTGCTTTTCGTCGTGAAAAACGGATCAAATATCTTATGGATGTGCTCCTTCGAAATTCCGTTCCCGGTATCGAGCACTTCGATCTCCACGCTGCCGTTATGACCTGCAGTCCGCACTTCTAACATGCCGCCAGAAGGCATAGCGTCCCGCGCATTGAGGAAAAGATTCAAGAAGACCTGCTGCAGCTTGTTTGCCGAACCGCGGACCGGAGGAATTCCTTCGGTAAGCTGTTTTACAACCTGGATGCGCGAGGTCTTTAGCGGGTGCGCAACCAAGGAAAGCGTCTCCTCCACGACACGATTTAAATCCACGTCCGCAAGGTCCCCGGGCCCGGTCCGTGAAAAATTCAGCAAATTGTTGACGATCTCGCTGGCACGAAATGTTTGCTTCACAATTTTTTCGATGATGGTGTGGCGCGGGTCATCTTCAGGCATCTGCTTGGCAAGCATTTGAATGTAATTGGAAATCACCGCCAGCGGTGTGTTCACTTCGTGGGCCACCCCCGCTGCCAGAAGTCCCAGCGAGGTTAACTTCTCGGTCTGCGACATCTGTTCTTCCAGCCGTTCGCGCTGCGTTACATCATCAAAAAGCAACAGCCGTCCGATGCGTTCGCCGGCCTTGCCAACCAGCGGCGTGATTGAAACGTTTAGTACTACCGAGCGCCCCAGGTGCACCAGGCGATGTTTGTAGATTCCGCTAATCTGTTCTTCGTCACCGCGGGCAATGATCTCCTGCATCAGCCCTGGGGGAAGAATCTCACCGAGCGGCTGGCCGACCGCAGCGCTCCTGCCGACCCCGATTAATTGCTCCATCCTGGAATTCCATGCTTCCACCGTGCCTAAAAGATCGATCGCTAGAACTCCGACGTTCAAAGACTCCACGATGTTTTCGCTGAAATCCTTCAACCGCGCGACCTGCACGGCTTTCTCCTCAAGCGAGGAGTATAGCTGGGAGTTATCGAGCGCTATCGCCACATAACCCGCGATCGTCTGCACCAATTCAACGTCATCGCTAGAAAGAAAATCTCCATCTACGGTTTTTCCAAGTCCCAATACCGCCACGGCATGCTCGCGAATGCGGCAGGGTATGAAATAGTTGAGGTCGAGTTGTTCGAGGGTGCGGCGAACGGATTCGCTAACATCTCGTGCGGCCTTGGGCGATTCAAAGAAAATCGGGCCGGTCGCAAATTCTGGCCGTGTCGGAGCAATAAAGCTTAAATCTTGAGGTTCCGCCAGACGCACTCCCATCGAACGCGCCAGGCGCATCTCGCCCGGATTTTGTTGATCTTCGACAAAAATGGCCAGGCGATCGACGAGCAACGTTTGCGATACCCGGTCCATCACCGATCCCAGCATGGGGTCCAGTCGCACTTCATTGGTTAACGTGCGGCCAAATTCTATGAGGGTGCGCCGGTAGTCCAAACGATCGCGATAAAAAAATCTGTCGAGCCGCGCCTGAATTCCTTCGCGGAAAGGTTCAAACAGGAAAGCGGCAATGACGATAGCGATGATCCCAGCGACTGGGCCGGTCGTCTGTGCGTGGAAAATTTCCGCGATCAGTGCCACCAGAGCAAAATAGATCGCTGCGACCGCTGCTGTCGCCGCCGTGTAGGCTAAACCGCGTTTGAAAATAATGTCGACGTCCATCAAGCGATAGCGAATAATCGCGTACCCGAAGCACAAGGGAATCAGCACGAGACTAAGCGAACTGAATTGCATCCACGGAGCACTGGCGGCGTCAAAAATGTACGGAATGACGTAGAGGAGCGCGAAGGGGAGGGTGCCTGCAAGCGTGCCGCCAGTCAGCCATTTCAATTGCTGGCGCAAAACTCCGGAATGCGATCGGCGATAGCTAAGGTAGAAAACCAGACCAGCAGCCAGGAAGTATGCCCCTAGATAGCCAAGCTCGACTTGATCGAGAGCCACGCGAGAGCGCGTAGTCGGTACAAAACCAAACGCGTTGGTCGCCGCAAAAATATGCAAGAAGAGCAACGCCAACGGAGGGGTATAAACGCCTGCAAACTTCAGAACGGACTTGCTGTGGCCTTCGTTGCGATCCGGGAACACCAAGGCAAAGTGCAGTAACAGTGCCGGAGCGAGCAATCGCGCGGCAATGCTCGCCCAATATACTTCGAGATCAAACGTATCGAGCTTGCCGCTGTATTGAAACGAATACAGAACGAACGAGACCAAACAAAATACGTAAAAATGCACGGCACGCGGCGCATTCCACCGCCGAATGAAAATGAACATGCCAATAAAGAGATAGAGCAGACCTACGACCCGGAGATAGTTTTCAACTCGTAATGGCTTTTGCGCCGGGGTGGTAATCAGCCGGGTTTCAAACTCTTCGTCGTTCCTTGAAAGTTTGTAGCGAAGCTGGGTCCAAAGACCAGCCCGATACAGGCGGCGCGCCACATGCGCGGCACTGGGCACCGCGGCGTCGTTAATCGACAACAGTATGTCGCCTGGCCGGATCCCCGCCACTGCCGCCGGCGAGTCAGGAGCTACCTTCCAGGCTTCTATGCCTTTCGGTCCATCGGACCAGGCAACTCCATCGTCTACCTGGTCGTACCGAGAACGTTGAACGAAGTTCAGCCAAGCGAAGATCACGGCCGCTAGCGTCGCCAGCGCCAAGACCACAGCTCCTACTCTGACTCTCAGGTTCTCCTTCATCTCAGATCAGCCGAACCATCCCCTTAATCGCGAGCAACTGTTCTTCCATTCTACGTTTCCCTCGTTAAGCCCTAAGCTTATACAAATAAGCAGCTTATATATTATTTTAAAAGAGTATGACAGTAATTTCCGTTTTCTGGTAGGCGGGATACACTTTTACAGATGTTCTTCTTGTTCGACTAGAACTGCAAACTCAGACCGCCCCAGAAGCTTCGTGCGGCGGGGGTTATCACCATCGGGCCATCACCAGTGTTCATGGTGTAATAGCCTTGACCGAGAATGTTGTCGCATTCCGCAGTGGCTTCCCAGCGGCCCAGCACAGTCTTCGGCAAGGGTTGGCGAATGGCCACATTGAAATACGGACTCAACTGGTAGATCGCCTCCCCATAACCGTCGACACGCGAGAGGGCCGCTCCATTGACCCATTTGTATCCGGCACTCACTCGCGTATTGGACCGGGGTATGGTTGCAGTCACTTTCGCCGCGAGCGATTCCCGCGGCGCGCTACGCAATGCATTTCGCAGCGCTCCATCCAGGTCGTTTGCCGGAATCAAAGCCCCGGAGAACGCGTAGATAGTCGTCAGTTCCAAATCTTCGGTGATTCGCTCTCTCAAGGCAACCCGGGCCCCCCAAGCGCTTGAAGCACCGCCATCGTATGCAAATCCCTTGGAAGAAAAATCTTGAAAATAATCGGAGGAGAGCTGGTCTGGTCCGCGCCCGTAGACCGCGATATGGCGATCATTGTCGTGAAACCCGGCTACCTGCAACGTACCGCGACTTCCTAACTTGCGCTCCACCGCAACTTCGGCGTGTTGCGCATTTTCAAGTACCGGCCGGCCATTTCTCCACAAAAGTGTCGGAAAGGCATCGAGCTGGCTAAGGGCCGTCTCTAAGACGTTCGGTGTTTGAGGACTTTCGAGGTCAGCCGCTAGAGCGGCGCCGACTACCGATGCGTTTGGAACGGTTGCATAGGTTAAATCCAGGTACCAGTTTGGCGAAATCTTTGTTTCCAAATTCATCCTGGGTCGAACGCTCCAGGCCAACTCCTGAAGTCCCATGACCACGTATTCGCCGCCAACACGCAGCAGCACGCGATCACCAAAGGTAATCGTCCCGCCCTGCTCCAAGCGCCCCGCGCGAAACGTCGGACCATTCTCGCCTATCCGCGCTTCTCTCAGCACAATCGTGCTCGTAGGCCCGCTCCCGATTGAGCCATTCGGCAGCCAGATCGCCGCGATTCCACCGGATGGTGAATCCTCGTCGTAGCTGACCGCCCCGGCAAAAACAATGTGATTAAACTTGTCAATGTGTTGGTCGTAGGCGAATGCAGTCGCTGGAGCTTGTCCAATATTCGCCACCGACCCTGGATGACGGGCGCCGTCCATCAACTCCAGCCGCCCCTTCGGCCGTGCTGCTGCATTTTCCATTACGATTGCGGAATAGATACTTGAATCGTCATCATTCCACTGCAACACGGGGCGTAATCCGGAGGCGGAGCGCAGCGCCCATTTCCAATCATCGGCTTCGACGCTTGCCGTCGCGGGTGAACGCCGCATTTGCTCAAGTGAAGCAAACATCGATTCAAGTTCGATTCTCACCATGGTGGTGAGGTTTGCGGAAATGCGCACATGCTTTTCAAGCGAGGGAAGGAAGCCGGCCAGTGTCACCCGCACGGTATAGAGACCAGGGGCCAGTTTATCGCCTTGGAAAACTCCTTGCGTGTTTGTCAGGAAATGTTCGGTAATGTTTAGCCCAGCAGTTTCCGACAGAACCTCGACAGTAGCCCCGAGCTGTGGCGTGCCCGCAGCATCCCGTACTTGTCCAGAAATGTTTCCCGCAGAAGGCTTGCTGTTCGCTTGGGCAGAGGCAGGACCGGCGCCAAAGAACACACTTACGACGCTAGCAAAAAAGAGGCCCACGCACAGAAGCGGGCTACACTTCACGTCTTACTACCTCCCTGGAGCTGGCGCTACGACCGCCGCGGTCTTGGGCTCCGCTGGCGGCTTGATCGAGAATTCAGCCGAACGCGAAATTGTCTGATTCGCGAGCTCGTCGGTCGCACTAACCTGTAGAGTATACTTCCCCGGCGTGAGCGTTGCTAGTGGCAATAAGCGCTCGAGGGTCACCTGATCGCCGGTCTGATTCATCTCCGTAGATGACTCTTTGAACTGCATTACCTGGGTGTCACCTTTTTTCACCGTGTAGACAAACTCGGCATTGTTCTTGTGGGTCTTCTCATCCGGCTTAAGACCGTACACCTGTAAATAAATCCCCAGTTTGTCGGTGGAGGCAAAATCTCCGTTCAGTCGCGGGCGCACCTTCGACGAACCTAGAACGAACTGGCCCAATCCAATCTGCTTCGCCGGAACGTGCTCAATCTGATCGGCAAGGATCAGCGAACTGGCCTCCAGTTTCTCGTCGTCATACCGCGGGACGGCAAGCCGGGTGTTCACCACGCCAACGTTTCCGCTCTCCACGTCCTTGATGACTATATCCAGGCGATACAGTCCCGGACGCAGTGGCAATGCCTTCTGATAAATCGAAGACAACTTGGCGGCTTGTAGATAGAGCGAGTCGGGGAAATCGCGCGCTACGGAATCTTCAAACGTCTGTACGATCCGACCCGTCAGCGTGCTCACACGGCCGAAGATGTTTATCGAAGCCGAACGAACTCCATCCTTCTCTTTGAACGTCAGTTGATGATTCGGGATCTGTATGGTGATCGGGACCAGAACCGTATCACTGGTGACTTTCAGAAAATCAGTCTGGTAGGTAAACTTCACCTGATCGCGCACCATTCTGGTCGTGACGATCGCTTCTAAATCCTTAAATTTTACTTGGGGTGGTTGTTGCACCTTGGCGTACTGTTCGAGCCGCGTAAATTCGTTAAGCGATGCCGGTTGGCCGCCCATACTTGGCGCCATGTGCGTACCGTCGGTGTTGCTGAAACGCTGCGTCTTGCTCGCCATGCCCATCGATTCCATCAAGGTTAGGCCTGCACCGGGCACATAGGTCAGCGCATCTTTTTCCGAAGGATCCATGGTTAGGTGGTATTCGCCAGAACTGGATGGATCGACAAATTCCATGATGATGTTTTCGCCTACACCTTCCAAATAGCGGTACCGCCAGGTCTCCCAAGGATAGGTTGTCGTCGAACCGCCTCCCTGATCCATCGGCCGATCCCAGGTTCCGCCGGTCGGATGCGATTCAATTTCGTCAGGTTTGCCCCAAATGATATAAATTTTACCGCGATCGGTCCTCCAGCCGGGTATACCCGAAGCAAAATGTTCGTTGGCATAGGCAATGCGCCGGTAGTGCTCTTCCTTAAAGTCATTGTCTGGGAGATCAGGATTGCTGCTGCGCCGCAACCAGAATTGCTCAATGAACTGCTCGCGCTCTTCATTGGTGGACAACTTCAGAAATGCGCTACGCTCCTCGGGTGAAATGATGTACACCACATCTTCGTTCAACCAGGTCTTGTAGGGACTGTCCAGTTCTTTGAGCGTCTTTTTGGCTTTTTGCTTCTCTTCCTTGGTCATTTTGCCGTTGATCGGCGGTGGAGCGGTAGGATCAGGGGCTTGACCGGCCCCCTGCTGGGCCGGAAGAGGCAGCGTCAAGAGCGAGACCATCGCCAAATTTGCAGTTACTGTCCTCAAAATACTGGGCATACAGACACCTCTACCACAGATGCATTCTAATGCCACGTGGAATCGCACGTCAAATGCTGAATGTTACTCATTTTAAAGACACTTCGCACTATATGTGCACTTAGACGTTTAGGCTGGGGTTGGCGTTGCCTGATTTTTTCGGGAGAGTTTACTGCAACCGCCTGATTTGGCCATCAGAACCTACGAGCGTATCAAAGATCGCCAGCACATGCCGTCGGTAATCGAGCATTCGTGCAAATATATCGCGTAACTGTGGTTCGCGCTCCGCCTCGCGGTGCCATTTGGCGAGCACCGCGGGAGGTACCTCGATATCCCGGCGAAGCTGCTCCGCCGAATACCCCCGCAGAAACAACCCATAAAAAAAGGCTGCTTCCCGCTGGGGGAATTCCAGGTCGGTAGCCGTTTCGGCCGTCAAAATTGGAGCAAGAGCTGCCATAAGGAAAAATGCAGTTTACCGAAAACCATCGCCACGTCAAGTAGGACCATCGGTTATTTGCCTCCGGAGAGTAACTACAGGCCCTTTGGGAAGCTCACAGGATTCGCCTTTTCAAGGGGTGCGGCCGGGCGCTCGCATCATGGCTTGCGCGGTTTCGCGATCTTCTAAGGCCGACTTCGGGAAGCCACGGCGGCATCCGCCGACTAGCCAGTCACGGATCGAATCTCGTCCGCGCGCTGCTTAACTTCCTCATAACTGACAAGAGCAAACTGGCCGCTTGCCGCGTGTGCTCCGGGCTCGCTCGCATGGTGGCAGGAAGCGCAATCCTCGTAAAGGATAGGAGCGATATCGCGGGTGGTCGGGGGCACGGCAGGTTGCGACTCTAACTTGGTAGCCACTCCGGGGAGGCGCGCGAGAAACAAGCTCGTGGCCAGAAGACAGAGCAAGATCGCTCGCCGAGTTTCGAAATGCACAAGCATAAGATCCGAATCGTGGAAAATCCGTTGCTCCACCCGAGATCCAAGTTTAACAACCGTACCTACAGGCCATAAGAAAACCTCATACAACGGAACTTGGCTTGACCGGCT
>DATFZN010000172.1:0-30593 GCA_035314425.1 Candidatus Acidiferrum sp.
ATCACGAAAGTGAGTTGTACTAGAAGTCGCTACGCTAACCGCAAGGAGGCAAGCGCCCAAGGTATGACTCATGATTGGGGTGAAGTCGTAACAAGGTAGCCGTAGGAGAACCTGCGGCTGGATCACCTCCTTTCTAAATAAAGCGAAATCTACTCCGCTATGGTGTGCGGAGGATGGTTTCCAACCGCATCCCGCTTTCTCTTCGGAGAGGGTGGTTTGCTAGACTCAGTTTACTCATTACCCTTTCTCAGCTTCGGCTGGGACTGCGGCGGATTCGGGCAGATTCTGTCAGATCGTTATCGGCTTGTCCTGAGCTTCCTTATCGCCAAGGATCCCAATCGAGTGTCCATCAACAAATTAGGCCGCTGCTTAGCGGCCTTTTTTTGTTGGCCAAAAACCTCTGCAATTTGTGGCGATACTTCATGGTCGCCGCAATCTCAAACAAATGAGGATTCCATCGCTTTTGCCCCCCTCTGAGAGAGTACCCGAGGCGAGCCCTAGGGTATTCGTTGATCACCCACTCCGTTATTCTTGATCCGTGCCGCGGGATCCGATAGCCTCGGTGCTAACTCACCCGATCGTTCAGCGAAACAGCGCGGCAGCATGGCCTTCTAAGACGCCCAATGCGCGAGCCATACCGACTTGGTCCCAGACGTTCCAGCCTTCGACAATCTTTCCGTCGCGCACCTTGCACGCCGTCATTCCGCAAAGTTTCATCATTTTATTTGTGGGCGCGATTCCAAGGCCTTCTCCGGTGTGCGTCATGGTGCAAGTCCAGCGGGCGAAGGCCGTGTCGCCTTCCTGAATCACTTGCTCCAAATGGATGTGGGCATCCGGGCAGGCTTGGCGTAGCGTGTGGTAAAAAGCTTTGAACTCCGCCGATCCTCGGGAGGAAACTTCGGGGCGGCCGACTCCCCAGATTACGCTAGTCGCGGGGAAGAGTTCGTCGATCGTTGATTCCATGCCGTTGTTCCACACTTCATCGAACCATCGACGAATTATCATTGCAGCATCCGGATTCGGCCGTACATGCTCGCTCACCGTCGCTGTGCTCAAAGGCTCTTACCTCCCGACCTCGGCTAGTGCGGCACTATACCATGATGCCGCCAGCCGCAATACAGTTCGCCTCGATCCACTTTTGAAGCACTTGGCAATCGGTACTACCGGATCTCGGACGGATCTTGGACGTTGCAACTCCACGCGTTTGAGAGTACTCTCGCCCGGAGTATGCCCGATCTCACTGTTTGTCCTCGCTCCCGGGTAGAACTCAACTTCCGGAATCAACTAGCGCAAAATATGAGGAGGTCTCGACCATGTCTCTTGCCAACAAAGAAATCGTTCGACGCCTCTATAAAGAGGTCTGGAACGAACGCAAGCTCCACGTCATAGACGAACTGATTTCCAGAAGCCACGCACTCCTTAATCCCATGATTGAGGGCTCAGCTGTGGGACCCACTGCTTACCGGGAACAAGTGCAGCGGCTGCTATCCGCGCTGCCGGATTTGCGTTTCATGATTGACGATTACATCTGCGAGAAAGACAAGGTCGTAGCCGTATGGTGCATTACCGGCACACACAAGGGTGAGGCGTTCGGCATTGCCCCTACGAATAAGAGAGTTTCCGTTCCAGGAATCAGCGTTCACCAGTTATCGGGCGGGAAGATTTTGGATTCTCAGGCCGTGTGGGACGCGCTTGGGTTGATGGTTCAACTGGGCGTTGCCCGCCCGGCAAAAATTGAAATCCACGCGCTCTCCGCGCGTACCATTTAGGGAACCTGTGCTGTCTAATTTTTGCGTTCCTCGTCGCCGACCGACTGCGTCTTCCAATTGGTTCCATCTTCGGAATTCTGCACTTCAAAATGAATTTTGTCTTTTCCTGTGAAATGGTTCGTAACCCGCCAGTGCACGGTCTTTTTACCATCGCGGCTGTCCCACGAATAGAGCCAGTTGTCTCCGTCGATTGTTAGATGACCCCAATCTCCGGCCGCGCTCGCATTTGCCAGTAGCGGCTGGGTGCGGTATTCCTGTGCCCCAGACGCCGTCTTGCCAACTGGCAGGAACACCACCAGCGCGCCGGTCTTGCCATTTACGACCTGCTCGCAGGCATAAAACAGCCCAGTCTGCGCGCAATGATTGACGAGATGATCAGTCTTGGATTCCGGCACGCTTACCTTCACCTCCCAGCTTCCGTCATACAGCTTTAGGGGCGCGTAGGGACCGTCATCGCCAGCAAAAGCCGTTCGCAACGAAAGCACGGCGGCTAATAGAGCTAATCCCGAGCCAATCTTCCAGATTCGCTGCATTGTCTTTCTCCTTGGGATTCGCGTATTCTTGCTTCGCCACGGCCAGGAAAGTGAGTTTCTCATGTTCCCCCGCTTCGCACCTCTGTTACTGCTTTGTGCCCTCATCCTGGTTTGCGGCGGCTTGCTGGCAGGTGCGTTCTGGCCGGTTCGTGCGAGCCAGCAGAGCGCGCAAGATTTCTCGGCCTTTTCCGTGCCGATTTACATCAGCGATTTTGAATTATTCTCTTCTGCTACCGCTCCGCCAAACTCTGGTGATTCAGATTTATCCAAGAAGTCTGGCGAAAAGGGAACTCCTCCCCCAGTTTTCAACGCCACCGACGCTCCTAGTACACAGGCGCGCCGGTTGATGGACTATTTCACGAATGCCCTGTTGGATAATCTTAAAAAAAGTGGATACACCGCCGCTCGTCGGCGGGGGAACGCACAGCCAGACAAAGGAATTTTGATCAGCGGGGTATTCGCTGAACCTGATGCGAAAAACCGCATCCGGCGGGCCATGCTAGGTGGTGGCGCACCCGGCACAACCATGCTTCTCTACGTGGGCACGTTTAACCTGGCGCGTCCGAGTGAGCCTCTTTACCTGCCCGCCACGGAGCAGAATCCGGACTCTCGCTACGGGCCCATCATAAGCCTGAACAACTACATTCCTATGGCCAGATTCGAGCTTTCCAAGAATCCGACCGAAAAAGAAGTACAAGAGATAAGCGTCCAAATTGTACACAACATATCCAACCTGTTGCAGGCAAACCCTGCTGCTTTCGCCGAATAGTCGCACAGGGCCGGATGCCACGACCGCCAAATTCAGCCGAGGAGTTTGTCCGATGTTGCTGGGGGACACGGCAACCTCTCGCTTCTAGAGGGTAAAGCGAATCGTTTCGTCCGAGACTCCCGAATTCTAGCAACCCGATTCGCGAGTCTTTTATTCGGTATGGCCGTCGTACCCAATAACATGCATCGCGTCCGCTCTCACGAGAACTTTTTTGCTGTAGAATTCCCGCACCATGACTAGCGGGGCGAACGCGAACAAGCTGCGAATCGGAATCGATCTTGGTGGGACAAAAATTGAATTTGTGGCCCTCGAAGGTGACGGGCGAGAGGTTCACCGCCACCGCGTGGCCACGCCGAGGAATGACTACACCGGGACGATCCGCGCAATAAAAGAGAGTGTCGAAGAAATTGAAAACAAGCTCAAGCGGTCAGGGACAGTGGGTGTGGGCATTCCCGGCACGATTTCTCAAACCTCAAAAACGGTAAAAAACGCGAACTCCACCTGGCTGAACGGCAGGCCGTTCGATCGCGATTTGGGCGTCGCGTTGAGCAGAGAGGTTCGCTGCGCGAATGATGCCAACTGTCTGGCGGTTTCTGAAGCGACCGATGGCGCCGGTGCGGGAAAGCATATGGTGTTCGCGGTGATCTTGGGAACGGGTTGTGGAGGAGGCGTGGCGTTTGACGGCCGAGTTCACAACGGGCGTAACGGCGTGGCAGGAGAATGGGGGCACAACACCCTTCCCTGGATGCGCGCCGAGGAATATCCGGGCGAGCCTTGCTATTGCGGGTATCGCGGGTGCATCGAAACCTGGATCTCGGGAACGGGATTGCAAGCGGATTATAAACGGGCCACGAATGTTGCCTTAGCGGGAAAAGAGATTGTGGAACGCATGGAAGCGGGAGAAGCCGCGGCTATTGCTTGCCTGGAGCGTTACGAAGACCGGCTGACCCGCAGCCTTGCGAACATGATCAATATTCTTGATCCCGATGTGTTCGTGTTGGGCGGTGGAATGTCGCAAATTCCGCGGTTGTATCAGAATGTGCCCCAACGATTGAGGGAGTATGTGTTCGGACAAGAGGCCGATACTCCGGTGTTGGTTGCCAAGCACGGTGACGCCAGCGGCGTGCGCGGGGCCGCATGGCTTTGGCCGCTGGATGGAAAGTAGTTTTCCGTTGCTGTCCTGGTCATAAAACGATTTAATATTGAGGATTGTTTGCGTGCCTCCGGAGGACACTTTGAGCACAAGGCAAAATGGGTTCGCGCGCTGCCACCCGGTGATGGGACTGTGCGCGCTGTTTTCGTTCGTAAGCATCTTCGCGCCGGTAATTCACGGTGCGGAGCAGATTACATTGCACGATGGGTGGGAAGTGCAGACCTCCTCGAAAGTGAGCGGTAATGGGGACAAGGTATCGGTGGAGGGATTTGATACGAAGGGTTGGTACAAGACGTCCGCACCGAAAACCGTTTTTGCGGTGCTAGTGGAAAACGGAGTCTACCGAGATCCCTACTTTGGGATGAACCTCCGTTCCGTACCCGGGATTGAGTATCCCATCGGTGGACAATTCGCCAATCTCGATATGCCTGCCAATAGTCCGTACGCGGTGCCGTGGTGGTATCGCAAAGAGTTTGAAGTGCCGAAGCAGTTTAAGGGGCATACGGTGTGGATGGCGTTTACGGGAATCAATTACCGCGCGGAGGTCTGGATCAACGGGAAAAAAGTGGCAGGTGCGGATCAGGTGGTGGGTGCATTCCGGCGGTATGAATTTGATGTCACGGACTTCATACAAGCAGGCAGAAAGAATGTTGTGGCACTGTCGATATCGGCACCGAAGGCGGGAGAATTAGGAATTACTTTTGTGGATTGGAATCCTGCGCCGCCAGACAAGGATATGGGATTGTGGCAAGAAGTTGTGTTGAGAGGAAGCGGGCCGGTTTCGCTGCGCCACGCGTTCGTCGATACGGACTTAGACTTGCCCGGCGTAGAGACCGCGCACTTGACGGTTCGGGCGCAATTGCAGAACAGTTCCAACGAAGTGGTGAAGGGAACCATTCGAGGGAAAATTACGGGCGCTGCCAGGGCGATTGAATTTGTTCAGCCCGTGGAATTAGCCGCAAAAGAAAGCCGCCCAATTGAAATTTCATCGAATGCAGCGCCGGGGCTCGACATAGAAAAACCGCGGTTGTGGTGGCCTTTTCAGATGGGCGAGCCATATCTGCATCACCTTACGATAGAGTTCCATCTAGAGAAGGGCGGCATTTCGGATTCGCAATCCATCGCGTTCGGCATCGTTCAGACCACTTCGGAACTTACCGCCGACGGCTATCGGTTGTTCAAAGTAAATGGCAAACCGTTGCTGGTGCGCGGAGCGGGTTGGACGCCGGACATGATGCTGCGTGTCGACGAATCGCGACGTGATGCCGAATTCCGCTACGTCAAAGAGATGGGCCTCAATACGATTCGGCTCGAAGGGAAGTTGGAGAACGAAGCATTTTTCGAGCGCGCAGACCGCGAAGGAATTTTGATTATGGCCGGCTGGTGCTGCTGCGACGCGTGGGAGAAATGGAATAAATGGGGAGACGAAAATCGCCATGTGTCCGTGGATTCGTTGCGAGATCAGTTGCTGCGGTTGCGCAAACATCCGAGCATGCTGGTTTGGTTGAATGGCAGCGATAACCCACCTCCAGTAGAACGCGAGCAAGCTTATCTTGCTCTCGAGAAGACGACGAGTTGGCCACGGCCGGTAATTTCGTCAGCAACGGCAAAGAAAACGGAAACAAGCGGCGATACTGGCGTGAAGATGAGCGGTCCTTACGAATACGTTTCGCCAAATTACTGGCTGGTCGACACGAAAAACGGCGGCGCCTATGGCTTCAACACAGAGACGAGCCCCGGGCCGGCAGTCCCTCCGCTCGAGGAATTGCAGTCGTTCATTCCCGCCGACAAGCTTTGGCCGATGAATGATTTCTGGAATTTTCACGCAGGTGGCGGAGAGTTCAAAAACATCCATGTGTATACGACCGCGCTCGAAGCTCGATATGGCAAGGCAAGGGATGCGTTGGATTTTGCGTGGAAGTCAGAAGCCACCACCTATGAAGGTGAGCGGGCGATGTTCGAGGCCTATGGCCGCAACAAATATAAGTCAACCGGGGTCATTCAGTGGATGCTAAACAATTCGTGGCCCGGCATTATCTGGCATCTCTATGATTATTCGCTTCGTCCGGCCGGCGGATATTTCGGAACAAAGAAAGCCCTTGAGCCACTCCACGTGCAGTTTTCTTACGACGATCGCAGCGTTGTGGTGGTCAACAGCACGCAGCAGACGAAAAACGGATTGAAGGTCAGTGCCATGCTTTATACGGTGGATGCGAAAGAACTGTTCCGCCGCGAAGCTCAGGTTGATGTGGACGCCGACGGCGTGACGAAACTTTTTGCCGTGCCCGAAGCGCCAGACGGAAATACGACGTATTTTCTCAATTTACAATTGCAAAGCTCAGCTGGAGAAGTGCTGAGCCGGAATTTCTACTGGCTTTCGAGTAAGCCCGATGTACTCGATTTCCCGAAGTCAGAATGGTATTTCACGCCGCTCACGGCTTATGCGGATTTTACGGCGTTAGAGAGTTTGCCGAAGGCATCGGTAAAGGCGTCTATCAAGAGCAAAGAGACGGCTGATGAGGACGAGTCAGAGGTGTTTGTGAGCAACACGGGAACGAGCATTGCCCTTCTCGTTCGCCTGCGTTTGCTGAACAGCAAGGACGGGGAGGAAATTCTTCCCGTTTTCTGGGAAGACAATTATCTGAGTCTGCTGCCCGGAGAAAAGAGGGAGATCGTGGTTCGGGTCCGAAAGAGCGATTTGGGGAGTGCGAAACCGGTTCTAGTCCTGGACGGATTCAACGTCTCGCCGACAAGGCAATAGATCGCGCATCAGATACTTCGCGTTGATTCTCGAATCACCAATTCAGGGTGCAGTGTCTGCGCGACGACGGTCCAGTCGCGATTCTCCTGGCCAGCTTTTATGGCGTCCATCACGATGTTTACCGCCGTGCTCCCCATGGTTTCTAAAGGCTGGCGCACGGTGGTAAGCGCCGGAGCGGAAAGTGCCGCGAGCGCCACATCATCGAAGCCTACAACCGAGCAATGTTCTGGCACCTTGATTCCAGCCTTAGCAAGGGCACGAATTGCCCCAAGGGCGGTCAAATCGTCGAAGGTCAGTAGCGCCGTAAACTCTTTCTTGCGCCGCAATAATTCTTCAGTCAGGCGAACTCCGTTGTCGAAACCGGAGTTTGGATCGAAAACATCCGGCAGAGTCGCCACGAGTTCTGGAGCGATCTGGTACCCCACAGACTGCGCAAATTTCTGGATGCCGCGCCAACGCGGGCCACTGTCGATCAGTCGCTTTGGGCCGCGAATAAAAGCGATGCGCCGATGGCCCAGGTGGTAGAGATGTTCGAGCGCGAGGTGGCCGCCAGCTTCGTTGTCGACCATTACGGAGCTGATGCGATCCTGTGGAAGCTTCCAACCGATAGTTGCAGCGGGAATTTCGCGCTTATTTAGATCGGCCAGCACGTGGATGTCGACTAGCAGCCAGTTGGCGACAACGATGAGGCCGTCGACATGGCGCTCGAGCAGCATTTCCAGATAGCGCTCAAAGCGCTCGCGATTGTTCTGTGCATCCGCAAAAATCGGCAAATAACTCAACGAATAGAGGGCGTTTTCAATCCCGCGCAGGATAGGTGTGCAGAACGGATCGGTCACATCGACGAGCATTACCCCAATGCTCTGGCTTTTCTTGCTGCGCAGAAAACGGGCCATGGCATTGGGGCGGTAGCCGAGGCGTTTGGCGGTTTCTTCAATGCGCTTGCGGGTGCTCGAAGCAATATAACGAGCGAGAGGCGCGTTGTTAAGAACGATCGATACAGTGGCGGGCGAAAAGCCAGTCGCCCGCGCGACATCGCGCATCGTCACTAGTCCGTGTTTCCCGACAGGCTTAGACATGGCGTTTCTTTTCGCGCACCATCTTCCGCCGAGTCAACCTCAAAATGCAATCCGTGAAGTTTGTGGAGCTACTCTTCTGGAGGAAGTTCAAAGGAGAGCGGTTTCTGAAACCAATTTGTCTTCCAAATGCCGAATAGAATTCCCGCCCCCATCCAAATAGAGCCAACGATAATCGCGGGGCGGCTCAGGTTGAGCCACAATGCCAGGCAAATGACGAAGCCAATAATCGGCGGAACGAGAAACCCAAGCTTCTTGGTTTCAGCACGAACGTAGTAACGCAGGAAGGCTGCGGCATTGACGCCCATGAACGCGATGAGGGCGCCAAAATTCAGCATTTCCGCGCCGAGTCCGTAGGCCTCGCCCCCATTCATGATCTTTACAAATGTTTTCCAGGAAAGAGAATTCGTTCCGAGCGAATAGGTTTTGAATCCGGCGACAATCTCCAGGATGAACGCGCCTATCAAAGCAACCAGGCCGACGAGGAACACGTTGTTGCGAGGTACACGGTTCTTTTCATCGACAACGCCAAAAAAGGATTTGGGCAATGCATTGCTGCGACCCATTCCATAGAGAAGCCGCGCTGCGCCGATCTGTGCGCCCAGGCCGGAGCCAAAATTCGCGAGCAGCAACGTAAATCCAACGATCGGAAACAGCGGCGCCCAAGCGCGGCCCGCAACATACGAATACGCTGTGTTCACGTCAGGAAATGGCTGCGAGGCGGGCCAGATCAATTGCGCGGCGTAAACTTCAAACGCGGAAAGGATGCCGATGACCAGGCAGGTCAGCACGGTGGCTACAAGAATATTGCGCCGCGGATTTTCCGCTTCTTCTGAAAGCGTGGAGATGCCGTCAAAACCGATGTAGGTCAAGACCGCAATGGATGTGCAGCCGAAAAGACCGACGAGGGAAAATGTCTGAGGATCATAAAAAGGCCGCGTGAAGTATGCCGCGTCATGAGGGGCAGTGCCAAAGACATAGCGCGCTGCGGCGACAAATATCCCCACAACCACCATGCCCATCAAAACGGCCATCCCAGCGTTGATTCTCGCGGAAGTCTTGATACCGCGAATATTCAATAGCGTGAAGACGATGACAAAGAAAATTTTCCAGATCCACGGCGGAACACCCGGAGCGAACTGGCTGGCCTGGCCCGCGCACCAGACCGTGCAGATCAATGGGTTGAGCATGTAATCCATCACCATGCTCCAACCGGTGACGTAGCCAACGGTGGGATTAATCTCTTGGGCAACGTAGGTGAATGCGGAGCCCGCGCTGGGATAGGCGCGCGCCATGCGGCCATAACTGATGCCAGTGAAGAGCATGGCGACCATGGCGATCAGGATCGCGGTGACAACGTGGCCACGGCCGCGTTCGCTTAAGACGCCAAAAACAGACATCGGCGCAACCGGCTGAATCACGATCACGCCATACAAAACTAAATCCCACAGGGTAAGAGTGCGTCGCAGGCGAGGGCCTGAGGATGATGTGGTGCCGGCTTCTGCGCTCAAGCACCGCTCCTTTTTGGCGGCCGGTTCCCATCAGATCGCAAGACCACCGCGCGAGTTAGATTCTTCGGCGCATCGGGGTCGAGTCCCTTGCGAAGGCCGATCGATGTTCCCAGTAAATGTGCAGGAATCGCGCTCAGAGCGTAGCGTGCAAACTCGGGGCCGTCCAGCGTCAACTCAATCAAGAGATCCGCGTGTTTTTTCAGTTCAGGCGTGGCATGGTTGACGATAACGCAAGTGGCTGCGTTCAGTTCTTTGAGTTCACCGCACAAATTGGTCTCTGCTTCGGCTGCTACATCGGACATGAAGAAGGTGATCAAAGTTTCTGGTCCCGCAATGGAACGGGGGCCATGACGGAACTCGAGCGAGTGATAGACCTGTGCGTAGGAAGAAGACATTTCGGTTACTTTCAGACCGGCTTCCTGTGCCAACCAGTAATGTACCCCCTGCCCGAGGAAAACGTAGTCGTTAAACTTGCGTTTACCTGCAAAGTCTTGAATTTTTTGCGCGTAAGCGTCTAGCCACGATCGTCCTTTTTGAGGGAGCTGATCAAGGCCAGAGGAGAAATGATTGTCGCTGATGAATTGCAAGGCCAGGCGCTGGAAGGAAAGCAGAATGGCGGTAAAGGAGCGGGTCATGACTACACTTTTTTCGTCGGCCCAGGTCAGCTTGAAGGAGTGAGTGCAAAGTTTTTCGAGGATGCTGTCGGGATTGCAGGTGACGCCAAGGGTCTGCACCGTTTTGTGCGCTTGCAGCAGTTCAGCCGCGCGAAGGACTTCCGTGGTTTCGCCCGAGCGAGACATCAGAACGATCTGCTCGGCGCCCGTGCGACGTAAAGTTTCTTCGGGGGCGAACAGTAATTCGCTGGCAGCAACAGCGGTGGCGGGGATATAGAAATATTTGGTCCAGATGGCAGCGATCAGGCGAGACAGGTAGTAGCTCGAACCACATCCGACAAATAGCCAGGGACTTCGTGGTGAAAAGGTATCGGCCAGGCGCTGCAGGGCACCCGAGCTGGCAAGCTGACTCTCAGTTTCCGCCCAGATCTCCGGTTGAGACAGGATTTCGGACAGAGTGTTCTCACCAGGCCGTTTCTTTTGGGTTCCGGCTTTGGGTGAGGCGACGCGTGTATAATTGGCCAAGGCTTTACCCCTTATTCAAACGATTCAATAGACGTTATTGTGCGTAATCTCGGGCTTGCTTGCAAGCTTAATATTGCCACCTAACACCCGGCTGCCGGCCGACAGGAGCATCCCTTACAATACGGTTGTGAACGCATTCGTCCAACTCTGCGAGGCTATTGCGGCCAGTTCGAAGAAATCGGAGAAAGTCCGGTTGGCGGCGGACTTTTTTCGGGCTGTAAGTTCCCAGGAAGCCAGCGTTGCCGCGCTTTTTCTGACTGGTCGAGTTTTTCCACGTCGGGAAGAGCGCGTCCTCGGCATCGCAGGCAGCTTGCTGGTGAGAGCTTTGTTGAAGATTTCCGGGTGGAACAAAGTGCAGTTTGCCGAAGTCTACCGGCGACACGGGGATCTGGGCTCGGCGGCCGACGATATTTTGCAGGCGCACACCTGGCCTTCTCCTCTGAAACTCCCGGAAATTAAAGATTGGTTCCAGGCGCTGGCGAAGGAACGCCGCAGGGATAGTAAACTTCGGAAATTAGAAGAGATGCTGCGGCAGCTTTCCGCGATAGAAACGAAGTATGTTCTGAAACTTGCCACGGGGGAACTTCGCATCGGGATGAAGGAAAGTCTGGTCGAGGAAGCGATTGCTCAGGCCTACCAGCAGCCCTTGCCGCTGATTGAACGTGCCAACATGCTCTGCGGGGATATTGGCGAGATTGTGCAGTGGGCGGTTGCGGGAAAATTGCAAACAGTGGAATTGCAATTGTTCCGCCCAATTTCAGTAATGCTGGCCAATCCGGCCGATGGTTCGGGAGAACTTATCGCCTCTTTCCCAAACGGTGCGATTGCCGAAGACAAATATGATGGCATTCGCGCGCAGGTGCACAAACAGGGTGAGCGAGTGGAATTTTACTCGCGAACGCTTGATCGAATCACCGCATTTCCGGAACTAGCAGAACCGCTGCGTAAAATTCCCGGTGATTTCATTTTGGATGGAGAAATTGTGGCGTGGAGAGATAACCGCGCACTGCCTTTCCGCATGTTGCAACCACGCTTGGGGCGCAACCAATTCGATCTGTTTGTGACCGCTGAAGCTCCCATCATTTTCATGGCGTTTGATATTTTGCATCGAGACGGAGTGAACCTGCTCGATACGCCGTTGAGCGAGCGACGGAAACAGTTAGAGGCACTCCAGTCGCAATCGGACGGACCTGCAGTGCACCTAGCGCAATCCATTTTATGTGAAACGGCCGAGCAATATGACCAGGCGTTCCAAGAAGCCGTGCAGCGCGGGAATGAAGGGTTGATCGTAAAAGCGGCGGACTCTTTGTATCTTCCCGGGCGGCGAGGCCGCTTCTGGCTGAAGTGGAAAAAGCCGTTGGCGAAGCTGGATGTGGTGGTGACCGCGGTGGAATATGGACACGGTAAACGACACGGGGTACTTTCCGATTACACGTTCGCTATTCGTGACCGAGAAAGGCTGCTCGACATCGGCAAGGCCTATTCCGGGCTTACCGACGTGGAGATTCACGAACTTACGACTTTTTTCCTGCAGAAGATCACCGGGCGCGAAGGTGGAAGATTGCAAGTTCAGCCCCTTGTCGTACTGGAAGTTGCGTTCAACAACCTGCAGAAGTCGCGGCGGTACGAGAGCGGATTCGCACTACGCTTTCCGCGCATCGTGCGGTTCAGGCAGGATAAGACTCCGGCGGAAATCGATACATTAGAGACGGTGAAGATGATATTTGAGCGGCAAAACCGGCTAGCCGCCGGGACTGCGTGAATTGACAGCCTGTACCAATGGCCGGGTAAAAACATTTCCACAGACGGTATCTCTTGCCTCACACGGGCTATTTCCTCGCAACATGGTTTGGTCCATTCGCGTCTAATAATAGAAGAGAGGACAACCCCCCACCCGGAATGTGAACCTATGATGGGCGAACTGTTTCTAATTGCTGACCGACGCAAGTTCCAACGTCTGCTGTTGCAGGTGGGAGGGTTCACTCTTATTTTTGTGGCTGCATCGTGGCTGCGGCAAATTGCCCCGCATCCCGACCCGATTCTGCAGGGTTACCTGCAACTCACGACCGGGTTGTTTGCATTCGTATTTGCTGCGGTTTCCTTCGTCCGATTCCAGGGGACGCAGGATCGTATTTCGCTCATCCTCGGTTCCGGCTTCTTGCTTTCCGGGGCGACCCTTACGGCTTCCAGCGTACTTTTCTTTCAGCTCATTCATGAATCGCAGCTCTGGTTTTGGTGGGCGCCAGTGGGATGGTGGATCAGCCGCCTCTTGCTTGCCTTGCTTTTCGTGGTGGCGCTGTTGGTGGAACATTTTCTGCCGCGTTCCCGTCATCCGCGTTTGGAAATTGCAGGCGCGCTGTTTGCCGTTTTAGCTCTGACCTATTTGATAGCAGCCTCGTTGCGTAAGCTGCCCCCGGATGTTTCCGGGCATCCTGACGCGTTCATTCCCAATCCGCTGCATCTTGTGCCAGCAGTGATCTTCTTGATCGCACTGGTCGGATACCGGCGCAGGAGATATCTCAGCGATTCGGCCTTCGATCGTTCCATTTATTTCGCCGTGTGGCTGAACATTGGGGCACAACTGGCGGCGTGCCAGTCGGTGAGATTGCTCGATGGTCCGTTTGTGTTTGCGCAGGGGTTGAACGTGTCGAGTTACTTCATTCTTCTGGGCGGGGCCTTGCTCGATAGCGCAAGAGTGTTCGAGCAAGTTCGCCATTTGGCAGCGAGTGATCCGCTGACTGGGCTGGCGAATTACCGCAAGCTACTCGATGTGCTGGATACGGAGACGGAACGCACCCTGCGAACTGGACGGCCGTTTGCGGTTCTGCTGTTGGATTTGGACGGGCTGAAGAAAATTAATGATACGCATGGCCATCTGGTTGGCAGCCGAGCGCTGTGCCGTTTGGCGGATATTCTAAGATTCCACTGTCGGGCCATCGATACGGCGGCTCGATATGGCGGCGATGAATTTGCGTTGGTATTGCCCGAGGCGCGAGAGGAAGAAGCGCAGCGAGTGGCAACCCGCATTCGAGAGACCTTGGCAGCCGATCAAGAGCATCCATCACTTTCGGCAAGTATCGGTACATCTATTTATCACGGCGAAGGCGAACGCGTGGAGCGAATTTTGAAGGAAGCTGATCAGAATTTGTATGAGGAAAAATCCAGGCGCAAGGCGGCGAATAAACCGATTGATGCGTCGCGGCGAAAAGCGCCGAGGAAAATCTAGTCCTCGTTCTCGTCGGTGTGCCGTTTGGGTCTGGTACTCCAATGGCTGGGCAAAATCGATATGACCGCCATAAGCTGCTGCGATTGCAAAACGTCTTCATGAACGACGCTTCTCATCCCACTTTCATCCACCGCGTTTGGGCGTCAGTGAACAGTTCGTTTTTGTTCGGTTTGCTTAGTTTGCAGGCTGAAGCGGGGTTCTGAATGCTCCACGCCCAAAATTTGTTTGGCAAGATATTCACCGAATGCCGGGCCATGCTTGAATCCATGGCCAGAGCCACCTCCGGCTAGCCACACGTTTTGCAGATCGGGGTGGCGATCGATCAGGAAATCGCCGTTCGAAGTGTTCTCGTACTGGCAGACGCGAGTTTCCACGATCTGAGAATTTTTCAGGGCAGGGAATCGACGAGCCACATAATCTTTCGCCCATTCTGCGCCTTCTGGTGATGGAATGCGCGACTGTGTGTCCGGGTCCACGCGTTCCCCGTGTATATCCCGGGCTAACTTCAAGCCGCGAAGTTCTATGTCCGGCATACCGTAAACTTCATCTTCCTGAAATAACCAGGTTGGCAGACTCGGAGGCGTGAAGCGAGTATCTCCAGCGGGGCCGGCAAAGAAAAAGACTTCCTGCCTGGTTGGAAATATTCGATTGCCAAGCAAGCTAGGGAAAAGCTTGCCGAGCCACGCTCCGCATGCAAACACGAATTGCCCCGCGCTGATTCGTCGGCCGGACGAGGTAGTAATTGGGGCCCAGTTCCTCCTGACGCCGGGCGAGACGACTTCTGCGATCTGGAATTCCGCGCCGTAGCGCACCGCGTCTTCCACGGTGAGTGCAACTGCTCGGCGCGCGAGAAGCACACCACTTTCCGTTTCAATCACGCCTTGAGTCACGTTTGCAAAATTGATCTGCGGGTAGCGCGCAACAAGGTCGGCGTGACTCAATACTTCGTGTGGAACTGCGCAACGCCTTAGAACCTCGATCGAATCGTGCAATTGCGCATTATCCTGGCCTGCGCACCACAACACTCCGGTGGGCACGAACAGGTTCTGGCCGGTCGCGGCAAATAACCCCTTCCACTGCGCTAGTGAATTGAGTGACCAGCGCGTGTAGATTTCATCAGGGCCGTAGCTCATGCGGATGATGCGAGATTCTCCGCCAGAGCTTGCACGCGAGTGAGCCGGGCCGTAGGCATCTAACAGCAAAACGCGCTGCCCGCGACGCGCGAGGTGCCAGGCAGTCCAGGCACCAAAAACGCCAGCGCCCACAACCACAACATCGTATGTAGAGGTGTTTGCCATGCGCCGTCATCGTATCCAAATCCACGCGAGTCGCAAAGTCCCTTTCCCACATCGTCCAGTCGGAGTACTATTTGGCGTTTGCCAAATTGAACAAGGGGGGAATCTTTGAACCGCTCACATCGCCTCTCCTTATTCTTCATGGTAATGGCCGCAGTTCTCTGTTCTTCCGTATTCGCGCAGCAACCGATCGATCCAAAAACCTACGACGGCATGAAGTGGCGGCTGATTGGCCCGTTTCGTGGGGGCCGTTCCTTGACCGCCGTGGGTACCGTCAGCCAGCCGAACACTTATTATTTTGGCGCGGTTTCCGGAGGAGTGTGGAAGACCCTGGACGGCGGACTGTCCTGGGACCCGATTTTCGATAAGCAGGATATTTCCTCGATCGGCTCGGTGGCGGTGGCGGATTCCGATCCCAACGTAATTTATGTGGGAACGGGTGAAGCGTGCATCCGCGGCGACATCTCCTATGGGGATGGCATTTACAAATCGGTTGATGCGGGCAAGACGTGGACAAACATTGGCCTAAAAGATTCGCGGCACATTGGTGCCGTGATTGTCCACCCAACGCAACCCGATGTTGCCTTCGTAGCGGCTCTGGGCCATGCGTACGGACCCAACCAGGAACGCGGAATTTTCCGGACGCGCGATGGCGGCAAGAGCTGGGAAAAAGTTCTGTACATCAATGACCGTACCGGAGGCATCGATATCGTCTTCGATCCACAGAATCCGCACGTGCTGTTTGCTTCGATGTGGGAAGCCTACCGCACACCGTGGTCGCTCAACAGCGGTGGAGGAACGAGCGGCCTGTATCGCTCTGGCGATGGTGGAAGCACCTGGAAACGCGTTGAGGGCAACGGTTTTCCGGAAGGGCCGCTGGGCCGGATCGGCGTTTCCGTCTCTGGTGGCGATTCCAATGTGGTGTACGCACTGATTGAAGCCAAGAAAGGCGGCTTGTACCGCAGCGATGATGGGGGGGAGCACTGGTCGCTGATCAATGACGATCATCGTTTTCGGCAACGCGCCTGGTATTTCACCCATGTTTGGGCCGATCCCAAAAATCCCAGCACGGTGTACACCGCCAATACCGGGCTGTACCGTTCGATTGATGGAGGTAAGTCGTTTGAACGCTTGAATGCTCCGCACGGTGACCATCACGGGCTGTGGATCGATCCGAACAACACGAACCGCATGATCAACGCCAACGATGGCGGCGCGACGATCAGCGTGGACGGGGGCAAAAACTGGTCCACTCAAAATAATCAGCCGACGGCCCAGTTTTACCACGTGACGGCCGATAACAATTTTCCATATCGAGTGTATGGGACACAGCAGGACAATACGAGCGTAGGGATTCTCACCCGCAGTGACCGCGGCTATATCGACCGCGCGGATTGGGATCCAGTGGGCGGCGGGGAAAGCGGCTACGTCGCGGTCGACCCACGTGATCCCAATATTGTTTATGCCGGCGGATATTTTGGGGGCATCACTCGGCTCGACCGGCGCACGAACCAAGCGCAGGACATTATGCAATGGCCAAACGATCCTGATGGCCACAACGCGGCCGAGCAGAAATACCGCTATACCTGGACGATGCCGATCGTACTTTCTCCGCATGACCCAAATATTCTCTACAATGCGGCGCAATTTGTTTTCCGTACCGATGACGGTGGACATTCTTGGCAAACAATCAGTCCGGATCTGACGCGCAACGACAAATCGAAGCAAACCGATTCCGGCGGACCAATCACGAAAGATCAGGCCAGCATCGAGTTTTATGACATCGTCTTCACCGTCGCGGAATCACCGAAAGAAAAGGGTGTGATCTGGGCGGGCACGGATGACGGACTGATTCAAGTGACGCGCGACGGCGGAAAATCCTGGACAAATGTCACGCCAAAAAATATTCCGGAATGGTCACTGGTCAGTCTGATCGAAGCTTCCTCATTCGATGCCGGCACTGCGTACGCCGCTGTCGATGCGCGCAAACTGGATAACTTCAAACCTTACATTTTCAAGACGGCTGATTTCGGCAAATCCTGGACGCAGATCACAACGGGAATACCCGATGGAGCCTATGTCCATGCCGTGCGGGAAGATCCCGTGCGGAAGGGATTGTTGTTTGCGGGAACGGAGCTTGGTAGCTACGTCTCCTTCGACGATGGAGGGAGCTGGCAACCGCTGCAAATGAATCTGCCTATCACGCCGGTTCACGACATGGTGGTTCACGGTAACGATCTAACGATTGCTACGCATGGCCGCGCGTTCTGGATCCTGGATGACATCAGCCCGCTTCGTCAGATGGATGCTTCTATTTTTTCGAGCGATTCGCATTTTTTTACTCCTGCTACCGCGATTCGCACCCGCACGAATCGCTTCGGCCGCAGGCGCTATGCGATCGGAGAGAATCCGCTGGGCGGTGGAATCATTTATTACTACCTGAAGGAAGAGCCGAAGACCCCGATCAAACTGGAGATTCTGGATGGATCGGGGAAAGTAATTCGCAGTTACACCAGCGAGGAGAAAAAGAAGGAAGAGGCGGAGGAGGAGTTCGAAAAGGATGAGCCCCCCGCCGACCACATCCCAGCCAAATCCGGGCTCAACATATTTTCTTGGGATTTGCGCTATGAAGAGCCGCCCAAAATTGCGAAGGCTGTGTATGACGAAGGTGAACCTGCGGGACCACTGGTATTGCCAGGTAAGTATGAGGCGCGTCTCACAGTGGCAGGAAATGCAACAACACATCCGCTCGACGTGGTCATGGACCCACGTGTAAAAACCAGTTCGGCTGATTTGCAGAAACAGTTCGAACTGATGATGAAGTTGCGCGATCGCCAGGAAGAAATGAACAAGACAATTCTTGGGATTCGCGATTTGCGGCCGCAATTGCTGGCCATGGAAAAGCGGGTTGGTGCGGGCGGCGCGAACAAAAAACTGGTGGAGCAATCAGAAGCGCTTCGCAAGAAAATCAGTGCGATTGAGAATGAGATGATCAATCCGGAAGCCAAAGCCAGCGAAGACGAATTGAATTTTCCGACGAAGCTGAATAGCAAGTTCGGCTTCCTGACAGCGGCGGTTGACAGTGCAGACGCCGCGCCGACCGAAGGACAATTGGGGGTGTACGAACTGTTAGACGCGCTGCTCACGACGCAGTTGGCGCAGTGGAAGGAAGTGACTGCGAAAGAGGTGCCAGCGCTAAATGAGGCACTTCGTTCGGCGAGTGTGCCGCTGATCGCTCTGAAGTAAGGTTAGCCGCTGCAAGCCGTCGTCCTGAGGCCCAATCCGTTCGTTGAGATTCCCAATTAGCGAATTGTTTTGCTCTTAGCGATGAGAGGCTGCGAAGCGACAAGGCGTCTGCGCCGCAGCATGTCAATTTTGTTTTGACGCGAGTTGTTGATTATTTTTTTACGGCGGAAAGCTTTTCCGCCCATGGCGCCAATTCTTGTAGGGATTCCGCATGTGTCGGATCGAGATGCAGAGGCGTGATGGAGGCGTCGCCCGCGAAAATGGCGGCGTAATCGGATTCCGGGTCTAGCTCTTGTTCTTTATTAATACGCTGTTCGCTGAGCCAGTAGTAGGGCCGGCCACGGGGGTCCAGCCCTTCTCGGAGCAAGTTGCGGGTGATCTTTTTCGATTGGCGCGTGAAGCGCACGCCACTTGTCCAGATCTCTGGCACATTCACGTTCAATACAACTTGCGGTTGCAGGCCTTCGTTCAAGATTAATTCCGCCAATTGACGCGCCAGCTGCGCGGTTGGCCGAAAATCTGAATCGAGCTTCTTCGAGCAAAGCGATATCGCCAACGCCGGAACATGATGAATCACTGCTTCGCGCGCCGCCCCGACAGTACCAGAGTAGTACACGTTCTCCCCCAGATTCGCGCCCTGGTTGATACCGGACAACACCAGGTCGGGCGGTTCTTTCAGCAATTTGTGAAGCGCGACAATCACGCAATCTGCAGGCGTCCCATCTACTGCCCATTCGTTCTCGGTAATCGGGTGGCACACAATGGGCTGCCGCAAGGTCAATGATTGCGCTGCTCCGCTGCGCTCCCAGCTGGGCGCGACGATGTTTAGCTCTGCAAAACCCGACAATTCTTTCGCCAGCGCACGCAGCCCCGCCGCCTGATAACCATCATCATTTGTCAGCAATACCCGTGGTCTTTTCACGATCGGCGAGCTCTCCGTACCCGTATTGTAATCGCAGGGGAACAAAACTTCCGACTGGGTCCATTCTTCAGTTGCTAATCATAGCAAACGATTCACCCTCCTCACTTGCCGGTAAGCCCTGGCGAGTCGCACATTTCTTGAATGCATCCAATCGCGGTTCATCGAAAGGAGGCTCTTGAAATTATGAGCTCAAACTACGGAAATGGAACAGAACCGGCGAGCAAGTCAGGCTTATGTGAACGAAAAATGGTCGGGACGGCGAGATTTGAACTCGCGACCTCACGCACCCCAAGCGTGCGCGCTACCAGGCTGCGCTACGTCCCGACAGAATCGGCTGCAGAAAAGAGCCGCAGAAAAACCACTTCAAGGCTATCACCTGGATTCAAGCAGCGTCAAGAAACTGCGAAGAGCATCGCGCAAATCGAGAAGCATTTTGCGGTTTAAATGTAGCACGGCGTTCTCCTTCGCGGACCAGCCCGCGCTTCTGCTGGCTGAGCTTTCCGTGCTAGACGCAGAGCCGGCACTGCTTTCACGCCCTTGTTCCAATAAATGGCGCCGCGCTCCAGCTATGGTAAATCCCTCGTCATAGAGCAGACGCTTGATCCTCAAAACTAAGTCGACATCTTGCTGGCGATACATGCGGTGACCACGCGAGCTCTTTACCGGCTGCAGCATGGGGAATTCGGTTTCCCAGTATCGCAGGACGAATGGTTTGAGGTCAGCCAAGCGGCTGACCTCGCCGATACGGTACATGCGAGCCTCTTCTGAGGTAACTGGTGCGACAGAGCTATTGATCATCGCTCACGCCTCCACCCTCGCGATCTCCCCGGGTCTTTAATCGCTGGATAAACCGGATCGGCGTCCCCGTGAAATCCCATTTCGCACGCACTTGATTCTCCAAGAAGCGTGAAAAATTGAAATGCAACGGCTTCTTCTGGTTTGTAAACAACAAAAAGACCGGAGGAGCAATCTTGGCCTGGGTCATGTAGTAGATTCGCACAGGCCGCGCTTTGGGATTTGACGCGCGCTGCAAGTCCACGTCTTCCTTCAGCCAACGATTCAGTTCGCCGGTAGAAATTTTGCGGTTGCGGCACTCGGCGACATGATCGATCAGGGGATAGAGTTTTTGAGCCCGCTCGCCAGTTTTTGCGGAAAGAAAAATAATCGGGGCGTAAGCCAAAAACTTGAATTTTTCCTGCACCATTTCCTGGTACTGTTCGAGCAGGCGGCCCTTGTCGACATCTTTTGGTTGGGTGATGCGGTCGGCGGCCATTTTCGCTTTGCCCCGTGAAGTTTTTGCGGAGTCGTTCATCGATCGTTGTGCCGCTTCGACGGCCAAATCCCATTTGTTCACAACGATAATGACCGAGCGGCCCGACTGTTCGGCGTAACTGGCGATGGTGGCATCGCCCTGGGTAACTCCCAACTCGCCATCAATCACCAGAACCGCGACATCGGCGCGTTCCAGTCCGCGTCGGGCCATCACTACGCTTAATTTCTCTGCCACTAGCTTGGTCTTGCCTTTGCGACGGATGCCAGCGGTGTCGACGAAGCGATACATTTTGCCGTCATGCTGAACGTCGGTATCCACGTTATCCATCGTCGTGCCTGGAATTGGCGAAACGATAGAGCGTTCTTCGCCCGCCAGACGATTAAGCAGCGTAGATTTGCCAACATTCGGCCGGCCAATAATGGCGATCTCAATCATCTTTTTGGCTTCGGGTTCAGCGGCAAGGTCGTTGCCTTGGATTTCCAGCAGAGCCGCATCAAGCAGATCGTCAACGCCCGTGCCGTGTTCCGCGGCAATTGGAAAGAGGGGGACTCCGAGTTGGTGAAACACGCCCGCATTCACCTCTTGTAAGCGCGAGTCAACTTTATTTACAGCCACAAAAAATGGTTTGCCGGTGGTGCGCAACATCCGCGCAAGTTCTTGATCGAGCGGAGTCAGCCCCGCTTGCGCGTCAACCACCAAAACCAGCAAATCTGCATTGTCAAACGCAACGCGCGCCTGGCGATAGATTTCCGTGGGGATCAGCGCCTTATCGTCGGGGACGATTCCGCCCGTATCGACTACTTCCATGACGCGCCCATTCCACTCCGTTCTGCCGTACATGCGGTCGCGAGTAATGCCTGGCTCATCGGTCACGATGGCCCGACGTGTTCCGGTCAAACGATTGAACAGAGTGGACTTGCCCACGTTGGGGCGCCCCACAATGACGAGCGAAGGAAGTTTCTGAGTCATGGGATCCGTAAATCAAGCCGAAGCGGTAACGGGCGCGAAGGTGCTCACTGACTGTACCGTATCGCACGAAAACTTAGTAGGGGCGGCCAACGCGGCTCACCCGGTTGCCCCGCTTGCCGAAGCTGTCAGTCGAGTGTAACGCATTGAAACTATTGTTGTTAAACTGATTTTCCCGGGAAGGTCTCATGCTCAGTTCGGCAGATTCCCCTTTATCAGCCCTTTCCTCTCCAGGCGAAATTGCAACTTGTGATAGTTTTAGCGCCTGAGCTGCGTATTAAGTTATGGAACCTCTAAGACCAGGGCCAATGAGCGCGCCGGGACAGATTGAACCTACGGAGTTAATTGCCCGGGCTCGGGCAGGGGACACCGCGGCTTGGGGCGATCTCTATAAGGAGTATGCTCCGGCCATTTTTCGTTTCTGTCGCAGAGCGATGCCGACTCGCGAAGACGCGGAGGATGCGACGATGGAGGTTTTCATGAAGTTGCGAAACAAACTCAGCCAGTACGACCAGAGCCGCTCCTTTACTGCGTGGCTCTACAAAGTGGCTGCCAATCATTGCTGGGACATGCTCCGGCGCCGGAAGATTCGCCAGGATAGGGAAATCGGTGAAATCGAGGATATGCCGCTGGAAGCTCCTGAGCCGAATCAATTGGAGAAGTTAATCGAAGAACGCAGCAGCGAGGAAGTGCGCAAAGCGCTCGAAAAACTGGGAGTTCGAGCGCGCATGGCGCTGGTCATGCGGTATTACTCGGACATGAGTTATGACGAGATTGCAGACGCTTTGGGCGTGCGGCGGGCGTTTGTGGGAGTTGTGTTGCTGCGCGCGAGGCATGAACTACGCCAGGCCCTGGGGGATACTCCTGTGCTGGCCGTCGGAGGAACCCGTTGAGCGAACAAGAGTTGGCCACGAACAAGCATCTGAATGAAATCACCTTGCTGATGTATGTCGAGCGGCAATTGGACCGCGCGAGCGCGCAGGAAGTGTCCTTGCATACACAGACGTGCACGCGATGCATGAATCTGCTCCGGGCGCTCGACCGCGAATCCCGGCTGCTGACGCGCGCTATGTTGGAGCAGGACGAGCCGCTGCCTGCGAGACTCGCTAACTTTCAAATTATGGTGCGCCGGTCGATGAACTGGGTTTGGGGTGTAATTTTTGGTCTTGCGGTGATGGGCGTTTACGCTCTCTACACTGGTTACATCGAACCGATGGAACATCAGTTTGAGCAAGCCGGGTTTGGCGGTGCGAATTTGTTGAGCTTGTTGCTCTTTCAAGGCGCTTTCTGGAAAGGATGGCAATCCATGTTTACCCTGTTTCAAGCCATTGCCCTGGCGGTTCTGTTAGGGCTCGTGGTCTTCGCGTTCCGCAAATACATTAAACGGGGATCGGCACTAGCCATGATGTTCGCAAGCCTCGGACTGATCGGCGCTTTCAGCAGTCCAGTGAGTGCGACGGAATTCCGTAAAGGCGACACGGTGGAAGTGAAGAAGAGCGAAACGGTCGAAGGCGATATTTTTATGTCGGGGCAAAACCTCCGCGTGGCAGGCACGGTAGACGGCGATGTTTACGCGTTCGGGCAGCAAGTTGACGTCTCCGGACACATTCTTGGCGACTTGATCTGTTTCGCGCAGTCGGCGCGCGTCAGTGGCCAAGTGGATGGAAACATACGGTCTTTCACAAACAACATCACCGTCAGCGGAGAAGTGGAACGCAACGTCACGGCATTCGGCGAAGTCTTGAATCTGGATTCAAACGGGAAGATTGGAAGAAGTATGACAGTGTTCGGTCAATCCATTGCCGTGGATGGCAAGGTTGGTCACGATTTTCTGGGATTTTTCGCGCAGGCCACTATTTCTGGAATGATCGGGGGATCCTTGGTAGGGAAAGGTGAGTCGCTAAGCATCACCGGCAGCGCTGAAATCGACGGAAAAACTTCGTTTGAAGGAGACAAGCAGCCGAACGTTTCTTCTGATGCCAAACTTGCTTCGCCTCTTGAGTACAAGAAGATGGAACACAAATCTGCAGAGCGAGGATTGCGCTACCACATCTGGAGCATCATTTGGGGTGCCGCGTATATATTATTCGGACTTGTGCTATTCGGAGTCATGCCCAAGTTTGCCAATGAGGTTGTCGATGCCGCCGAGAACATTGGAGCGTCATTCGGTTTGGGGGTTCTGGTTCTGCCCGGCGTGTTCATTGCCGCATTCATCTCGTGCATCTTGATTGTGGGAATGTTCGTAGGAATTTCCGCACTGCTGTTGTGGGGCATCGCGATGCTGAGTTCGGAGATTGTGGTTGGCGCATTGATTGGGCGTTGGATCATGGGCAGAACCGGGGATTTTTGGCCAATGATCGGGCGGATGGCGGTGGGAATTATCTTACTGACGGTTGTCACGCACATTCCCTGGATAGGCCCGTGGGCCCGCTTGGCAGTGTTCCTGTGGGGCATGGGAGCGATCGCGCTCGGTCTGTACCGCAGACTGCAGCCGGTACTGGCTCCGAATATTCCCTCCATGCCGATGGGGCCGATGGGAACACCGTTGCCCCCAACGACCACGGTTGGCGCGGCGTCCTAAGAACAGCACCAGCTAAGCCACCACGACAAAAAAGGGCCCCTAGTTCCGGGGCCCTCTGCCTTTTGCGGAGGCGGGTAAAAGTGTGGGTTACTTGGCGACGACCTTGGCTGCCTGGAATGGGTAGGTTGACGGGGCTGTGAGAAACAATGCACGGTACGATACCGTGGCTTGCGCTTGCAGGTCGGATACCCCGGTGGTGCCGACGAATTCTGTGAGGTTGGTAAAGGTGTTGACCTGCGGAGTTGTGCTCAACGATGGGTTTAAGGTGTAGATATAACTGGGCAGACTCGCGGCCGTGAACGTGGGGCTCGCGACCGTGTTCACCGTTCCCGTTAGGCGTGACCACCGCAAGAGAACATTCTCTGCTGTGGCGGTGATATCTCCATTGCTGTCTGTACTGATGTTGGACAGTTGCGCGCGAACAACCTGACCAGCGAGCAAGCTGCCACTGCCGGAAAAACCGGTAATGCTCCCGGAGACGCTTGAAAGAGTTTTGTAATCGATGGAATAAGTAGGACTGGTGCTCGGAGTGAGAAGCACGTTTGCCCCATACGTGGCGCTAGTTAGCGCGGAGCTGGTGGCGGCCCATTTGTCCTCGAGAACCATCTGAATTCCAACACTGCCACCATTGTTGTAGGGAAGGATGATGCCTTCTACTTCATCGACCGCAACCGAATCGAGCACATCAATTTCCGTGGCGGTGAACGAGCCGTCCGATGCCAAGACCGTATCCAAGCTGACGGTACTACCAACCAAAACGCAAGAAAGCGTGCCGGTTCCACTGCATTGACTTTGACTGTAGGCAGTCGGTGCCACGTTGACTTCCGTCGTCGAGGTGATGCTGGCGGTCAATGATGTTCCGGCAATCCCAGACTGTACGGTGATGCTGCTGGAACTAACGGCGGTGACCTTTCCGGTATAGTCCTCGACAAGATCCACGCCAGCAGTGATGTTGGTTCTCGGAGTCGTCGTAGCCGTCATCGCTCCTTTTTGCGAAAAATCCACCCCGATCGTATTGACGCTCGGAGTCGTAATGATGTTGTTCAGATTGAGGTCCAGCCCAATCCACTGATTGCCATTTGAAGTTAAGGTCAAAGAGATGGGAATGGAGATGGTGTAAGCCGCGCCGACAGGAAGATCACAAAGCTGATTGTTCAAGCACGAAGTCGTTCCGGAAGTGATTGGCCCACCGGAGGTATTCAGGAAAAGATTGCCGGTCGCACTCGATGGCCCTACGGTCACGTTAATCGAGGTATAGCTTCCTGCGGCGATGGGAGATTGATCGACGATGACGGTCGAGTCGGTCTGCAGGCGAGTCACTTCGGGGGATGAAACGGTGACAGGCACATTCACGCTGCTTCCCGAGCTTGGAGTGAGGCTGATACCCGTGATGGGAAGCACGAAGTCCAAAACATTGGTGCCCATCGGCGGGGTATCATACAAAGAAATCGTCAGATTCGTCGTGCCCCCGCCGCAGTTTGTGGTGCAACCACCACCGCCTTTATCGCCAAGTCCGCTGCAGGCATTCATCACCGCCATCGAGCCAATGGCGAGTACGCCCAAATACCAATTCAATTTCATGCACGCACCCCACTGCGAAGTTTGAAGGAACAACCGGCTGGGCAAAGGGCTGGGAATTCACCCACCAACACTGTAACGCTGTGAAGAGCCGCTGGATTTCCTGCAAATCAGCCGTTGTGCTCAACTACTAACGATTGAATCGCAAAGTTGGACAGTGCCCGGGCGTACAGCAAATGGGTAGGGCCGAGAGAGCGTGTTCTAACGTTTGTGCTATCGTTAAATACCGATGAAAAGCCAAGTCCGCTTGTGGATTAAGCCAAGAGGTGAGTCTTGGTAAAACGCAGTCATAAGTCAGCCGCGGATTCTGTCGACCCCCTATCAAATTTGGGAAGTCACGCGCCGGAGCGCGTGTACGCGCCGATCGAGGAGGAGCACGCTCCAAAGCCGCGGCGAGGGCAGGAATTCGCCAGGGACAAAGAGAAATATTCCCCGAAGACTCTTCCCGGTGCCGGCGAACCCGGCAACCCGACCATGCGCGATATTTTTGGCCCGGGCGGGATGCTGGATCGGTGCATGATTGGCGGTTACGAGCATCGCCCTGCGCAGCTGGAAATGGCTGAGGCAGTGAACGACGCGTTTGTTAATCATCATCATGCCATTGTGGAAGCGGGCACCGGTACAGGGAAAACACTTGCGTACCTCTTGCCTGCGATCTGTAGCGGCAGGCGCGTTGTGATTTCAACGGCTACGAAATCCTTGCAAGAGCAGCTTTATGAAAAAGACATTCCGTTTTTGCAGCGGCACTTTGCACCGGAATTGAAAGTTGCGGTCATGAAGGGCCGAAATAATTTTTTGTGCCGCACTAAGGTGCACACCTTGGCAGATCAGTCGATGCTACGCGGCATGGAGGAAGTCGATGCGTTCCGGCAAATTCGCGATTGGGCGAAGCTGACGGAAACCGGTGACCGCTCAGAGCTGACATTTCTGCCGGACGATTCGGAGTTATGGTCGCGCATTGATGCTCGGCGGGATACCTGCACCGGGCAAAAATGTCCCGAATACCATCAGTGCTTCGTGACCGCGATGCACCAGCGCGCGAAGGACGCCGATCTGATCATCGTGAACCATCATCTTTTTTTCGCGGACCTGGCTCTAAAGCACGATGATTTTGGCAGCATCCTGCCGGAATATTCTGCGGTGGTTTTTGACGAAGCCCACGAGATGGAAGATGTGGCCAGCGACTATTTTGGCCAGCAAATGTCCAATTTTCGTTTTGAGGAACTGGCCCGCGATGCCGACCACGCCATGCGACTGACGCATTCGGGCACGTCCGCGTTGTTGCGCCGCACGCAGCGAATTCGGGAAAAGAGCCGCATATTTTTTGATTGTTTCCCACCGCGCGATGGGCGCTTCGCTTTTTCGCGTAACGAACGGCAAGCGTTTGTAGAGCAGAACCGCGAAGCGTACGATGCCTTGCTGAATTCGTTGAAAGCGCTCGAAACAGAATTTGCGGCGCTGACGCAAAAGCCTGAAGATTTGATTCGTATTGCCCGGCGAAGCTTCGAGATTCGCCAGGAATTTTCCTCGCTCCTTGAATCAAACGAGAAGAACTGCGTGTACTGGTATGAGCGCCGCAACAAAGGCGTGTTCCTCGCGGCGACTCCGATTGATGTAAGTCAGATTCTTCGCGAAAGACTGTTCGAGGCCTTCGACACGATCGTGTTGACCTCAGCCACACTCACCGTTGACAATCGCTTCGAATACATTCGCTCACGGCTAGGACTCGATCATAGCAAGGAAAACACCCTTCCCCCGGAGTTCGATTATCCCAATCAGGCGTTGCTCTACTTACCTCAACGAATGCCCGATGTGCGCGATCCGGGGTTTGCTGCTCAGGCGGCGGAAGAGATTGGCCAGTTGTTGGAACTCAGCCAGGGGCGTGCGTTCTGCCTGTTTACCAGCTATTCGCAGATGAACGATGTGTTTGAGAGGGTAAAGAACCGCGTCCAGTTTCCGCTATTTTTGCAAGGCACGGCCCCACGTTCTGTGCTGCTCGAGCGGTTCAAAAACACGCCGAGCGCGGTGTTGTTTGCTACCTCCAGTTTTTGGCAAGGCGTCGACGTCCCGGGCGAGCAGCTCTCCTGCGTGATTGTGGATCGCTTGCCGTTTGCAGTGCCGAGCGATCCGATCGTGGCGGCGAGGGTTCGCGCGCTCGAGGAGGAGGGGCGCAATCCCTTCTCTGAATTCCAGGTGCCCCAAGCGGTTTTGGCGCTGAAGCAAGGATTTGGCAGACTGATTCGCGCGAAGACCGACCGAGGCGTTCTGGCGCTCCTCGATACACGCATCAGCCGAATGCCCTATGGTAGAATTTTTTTAGGGTCATTACCTGCTTATCGGACAACGCAAGACTTGGCCTTAGTGAGCCAATTTCTGGCTTCAGATACCCCGCCTGATCACACCGCGAAGCGAAGCAAACGGGTAGGTCGAAGCGCAGATTGATTTTGGGTGCAAATAAAGGGGAAGAAATGTTTCAAGTCAGTGTGGAAGAGACGTTTTCCGCCGGTCACGCTCTTCGTGGCTACAGAGGCAAATGCGAAAACGTCCACGGACATAATTATCGCGTGCAGATTACCCTAGAGGGGCCAGAACTGGATCAGATCGGGTTGCTGGTTGATTTTACGCATGTAAAACGAGTGATACGGGAATTGATCCAGCGCTTGGATCATCAATTCATCAATGATTTGGAGCCCTTCCGGACGGTGAACCCTTCGGCGGAGAACATTGCGAAGTATTTTTTTGAGGAAGTCAGTAAGGAATTGCAGGAAATGCCTCCAGGCGCGATGGTCAAAGACGTGGTGATCTGGGAGACCGATACGGCTAGCGCCAGATACTACTCAGGGCGTTAATCGATTTTTCAGTTAGGAACAGGGGAGAGCATGAATCGTTCGCTGTTGATCATTTTGGTCCCCGCGCTATTGGTGGCGGCCGGATACATATTCATTCTGCGCATGATGGGCATTGCGCCCGGCTACCCGCGATTGATTATCGCGATGGGACTCTTCTTTGGAGCGATCTCTTGGCTCGCGCGCCGTTCGAACAAGAAGGCCAAAACTGGTGGGGAATAAATTCATCCGGTTCAGCCATGTACATCACTGAAATTTTCAATTCGATTCAAGGAGAAGGAACTCGCGCTGGTCTTCCGTGCATTTTCATACGCCTGACAGGTTGCAATCTGCGTTGTACATGGTGCGATACGGCGTATGCGTTTCATGGCGGGATGAAGATGAGCGTGGAGGATGTGGTTGCGCAGGTTGATTCGTTTAGTGGCCGAACGGATGGCAAGTTGGCCGCGGTTCAGCTTGTGGAATTGACCGGAGGCGAGCCCCTGCTCCAGGAAGAGATTTATCCGTTGGCTGATCGACTGCTCTCTAGGGGCTATTCCGTGATGATCGAGACGAGTGGCGAACGGTTTATCGGGCGATTGCCTAAACAAGTGGTCAAAATTGTGGATGTGAAGTGCCCCGACTCGGGTGAGCCGGGCACGTTTGAACTACGCAATCTGAGCGAATTGACGCCGGACGATGAAGTTAAGTTTGTGATCTCCAGTCGCACGGATTATGAATTCGCCCGGCAGTTTGTGAGCGACCATCAGCTGGCCGGCCGGGTGAATGAGATTTTGTTTTCTCCGGTGCACGACGATCCGCGCGGAAACTGGAAAGGCTTGGAAGCGCGGGTGCTCGTCGATTGGATACTGCAGGATAGGTTGCCCGTACGGCTGAGCCTGCAACTGCACAAGATTGTGTGGGACCCGGTAACCAAGGGCGTTTAGCTAGATCTAGACCCTCGCTTTAACGATGACGGTATCCAGGATTTGGCAGCACAGTCACTTTTGCTTGCCTTGCGCTTCGAAGGGACTGCGCTCTTCATGACTTAGGTGACGAGTGAGCGAGAAAGCAAAGGCAGTGGTTTTGCTCAGTGGGGGGATGGATTCCTGCGTCAGCGCAGCGATTGCCGTAGACAGACATGGCCCGGAAAACGTCGCAACTCTTCATGCCAGCTATGGGCAGAGGACGCAGCAGCGTGAACGCCGATCCTTCATTGAGATTGCAAATTTTTATGACTTAAAACGGCGACTCATCGCCGATCTGAACTATTTCTGTGCCATTGGTGGCTCGGCGCTGACAGATCAGAATATTTCCGTCCCGGAAAACAGATTGGATTCCGACGATGCGCAGGGAAACATGATTCCCGTTACCTATGTGCCCTTCCGCAATGCGCACTTTTTAAGTATTGGAACCAGTTGGGCCGAAGCGATCGGCGCGAAGTTCATTTATATCGGCGCAGTCGCCGAGGACAGCTCCGGCTACCCGGATTGCCGGCCGGAATACTACACCGCGTTCCAGAAGTTGATTTCTGTCGGAACGCGTCCGGAAACGCAGATCGAAATCGTCACTCCGGTCATTCACATGAAGAAAGACGAAATCATTCGCCAGGGGCTGGTGCTAAAGGCGCCGTTGCACCTCACCTGGTCGTGCTATCAAGGAGAAGATCTAGCGTGTGGCACCTGTGATAGCTGCTTGCTCCGTTTGCGGGCGTTTGCTGAGGCTGGAGTTGCAGACCCCGTCCCTTACCGATTGGGTGCACTCAGAAAATAGGAGAAAAAAGACTAACCCATTGGTTTCCGACAGAGATGAGAGATAATGGGGGCGAACCGGCCAAGGTTCCGTGACCGGAGCTCCTCAAGACAAAAAGGAGATGGAGCATGTTGAAATTTATGAAAGCGTACGCGCTCGCCATGATGCTGACCCTGGGGTTGGCTAGCTTCTTCGCCGAGCGAGCAATCGCACAGGAA
>DATFZN010000173.1:0-3248 GCA_035314425.1 Candidatus Acidiferrum sp.
CCTGTTGGGCACGCGGAGTAAAATTATTCATCATTGCGTGCCGCTGCCGGGCCCGCTGACCTTGTTGAAAGTTGATACGACATCTGCATTTCAAAATTTAACATCAAAACCAAAAGAAATCGAATGCTGCGATGAATATCACTCGAGTGTGCTTCGCTCAGAAATCTTACCGCAGAGCCCGAAGTTAACTACTCACCTAAAGGCACCGCAGTTGTTAGTGCATCGATAGTTAACAACGAGTTATACGGATGTTCTGACTATGGCGTTGGGCGCACTAGCTTACGCAATCGGGCGAGTTTACAGGTAAGCATTATGGGTATCATGACCGCGATCACTACGACCACGATCGTTAACTGGCTCAAAGACTTCTTTGCTACCTGGGAGTATCTTCGCCGGATGGCGCCTGCCTGACGTAGATCCTTTGACAATATAGCCTGTTCCAGTGGGAACTATTGGCTGTTTCCAAGCGCAGAATTCTGCCTTGGCTAGGAGCAAATTGGAAACTAAACGCTAAACAATATTTCATAACTCCGTTATGACGGCGGGGATGGCGACAATGGCTCCGCCGGCGCCGCGCGGGTGTACACTCAACCGCAGTTCGCCGGGACCCCTGGGAAGGCAAACTGTTTCGGCAAGTGTCGCACTGCACTTAATTCGTAGACTGGAGGCCTATCCACTGGCTTAAATTCGTGGAAAAACTGTACTTAAATCGTAGACCTGCCTGGGAGCACAGTCTACGATTTAAGTACAGTGCCATGGTGTGTTTGAGCCGAACAACGAGGGTAACTCTTCCGTTAAATCGGCGCCGATGCGTTCAGCGATTCTGAGAGGCCCATTTTCCTGGTGCGCAAGCGATCCGGAACGCTGGGGCACAGACTGGTTTACGAAGAGATCACGCCACGGCTTGGAGAAACCGACCCGGCGCGGAATCCCGGCCAGCCAGATTTCGATGCCGGAACGCGATGAACTCGGAAACAGAATGGCTACATCGAACCGCCCCCGGATCTTGTGTGCGACAGCGAATACGCTGCTTCCGTCCTCTATTTGCAAGAGTTCATCGACTTCGACAACGTTGCGCCAGCACTCTGCCAGCTTCTCTATGACCAGAACGGATAGCCGTAAGTCAGGGCGACCCCGTTTAATTCGTCGTGCCGCCTCCACACTCATTGCTGCCTCATCTGGCAAGTCGCTCGATCGTATGAGCACGCGGAAGGGCTTGAGCGCTTCGACCTGAACCGGAACGTACACCCCCCGGTGATAATGGCGAAGCAAAAACTGCGGGTTGGGCGTCTTCCACCGATTGTGTAGCCAGAACCAATCGCTCGGATTCTTTCGAATCTGCTTTTCCAGACTGAGATTGATACGAGCGGTGATTTCGGCAGTTGATGCTTCCCGGCTGGGAATGAAGTCGCCAACCTCGACGCGCCAACGCGCGATTCCGGAGGTGACAATGCTGACCGGCATCAATGCCGCACCTGTCTTTTTAGCCAGGACCGCTGGAAACGGAGTCGTCGACGCCAACCGACCAAAAAACGGGGTCCAGACTCCTTTGTCACCAGCATGCTGGTCGATCAAAACGCCCAGCATCCCTCCATTCCGTAAGACCGTCACCCCGCGGTGTAGTCCCTCAGTCCGATCGATCGTCAATACACCCGAGCTTTCCCGGGATCGCTGCACATGTCGATCCAGGTAGCCATTACTGAGCTTCTGGTAAATCACCGCCCAGAGCGGGTTCTGCAGCCATCGGGGTGCAAGAATGAACAGTTCCCAATTCCCGATGTGATTGATTACCCAGATCACGCTGGAAGCGGCCTTGATTTTCGGGGCCGCGGCCAGCAGCTGAGAAATGTCGATATAGGAGTTCGCTTTGTGAGGCTTTTGCGTCAGAACCAATGAACAGAGAAGATTAGCCGTCACCGTCTGAAAATGTTCGCGGCCATTCTTGCGCACCTGTTTTTTCGTCCACTCTGGAAAAGCGATTCGAAGGTTTGCCGATGCCAGGCTGCGATACTTCGCAAGACCTACATACCCAAACAACCCGAGCCCCTGCCCGAGCCTGAAGGTCCACCGCAGCGGGAGTTGCAAAAGGATCCAGGCGATAAATCTATAACCCAGATAGACTAAATAATCGGCTGGACGGGAGAACCTTGATTTGGATTTGGCCACTTACAATGCAAATAACCTCCAACCTCGCAGATCCACAAGACATTACCTGGAGTTCCTTCGGACGGCGCAAGTTGTGAGTGGCACGCCGTCCTTCACCGGCGAATCAATGCCGGTGGAGAAAAGCAAGGTTGTTTCGGGTCTGACGGCGATGGTCCGCCGCGGCGTGCAAATCAAATGCAGCGCATTTCTTGAAGCAATCGGAAACCTCAAGGCGCTCGCTGTCGCTGGCACGATCAGCGAAGGCCGTCCACGCGTTACCCGTGTCGTTTCGGTCGACTCCAACGATAAGGCCAAGATCGGGCGGATCGCGGGCGTTTGACAGGCATTCGGATCATCCGCTTATTTGGGATCGAACTTTGCTCGCTATTTGCCATAGGCAGTCGTCCGAGTCATCGGCGGAAACGTTCGACTTCTGAAGCGTGTTTTGATCTGACATGCGGCGAAATCTCGAGATCAACCGAGTGGAGCGAGTAACGAGGGACTTGGCCGAAGCGGCGAAAGCGTTGTAATCGGTCAGATAGGAAGTGGTCACGGCATGCCAAAGGGCGCACAAAAAGTTGTGCCAAATAATTCGCAAAGTCACAAAAATGTGAATCTTTATTCGGCCTGGAGTGTAAAACATAACTTCCTTTATGTGGTACAGTAGGGGACCCATATGGAACTGATTCCAAAGGCTGAATTCTCGATCGTTACCCGCGCTTCTTCTAGCGCGTGGATCCCGGAGCTTATCGCGGCTGCTGGTCCCGAAGTCACTGAAACCTACATTGACTTCTTCACCTCCACGATCCGCAATCGGAACACTCGGGTTGCTTACGCTCGGGCTTGCTGGCAATTCTTTGAATGGTGCACCGCTCATGGCCTAGAGCTTACGACCGTTCGACCGTTCCATGTGGCTGCCTGGATTGAGAACTTTCCTGGATCCAAACCGACCATTAAGCAAAAACTCGCTGCGGTGCGAATGTTGTACGATTTTCTTGTCGTTCGGCAAATTACAAGATCGAATCCGGCACATTCCGTTCGCGGTCCAAAGTATGTCGTCAAGAAAGGCAAAACACCCGTCTGGAGCCGCGAAGACGCCAAGA
>DATFZN010000174.1:0-3502 GCA_035314425.1 Candidatus Acidiferrum sp.
ACTCGGCAAATAGGGCAACTCTCGCAGAAGCAAATCCTCCTGTGGCAAATAGCTGTGGTAGAACTAGGTTAGGTTCACCGCACAAGCAGAACGAAGCGACGGAACGTAAATTCATGGACGTTCTTAGAAGACTGTTCGAACAACATTTCCACTTGCCCGTGGAGCACATCCATCCACTCCAGGGCGAGCTTGGCGCGTCGGGTCGCAATATTCTTCGTCTGTCCACGGGCAAAACTACTGCCATCGGCATCCTTTACGGCGTTCGCGAGGAAAATATCGCGTTCCTGTCTTTTTCCCGGCACTTTCGAAAGTGTGGATTGCCCGTGCCAGAGATCTATGCGGAAGCTTTGGATGAGGGCGCGTATCTCGAAGAGGACCTGGGCGACACGACGCTGTTTGAGTTCCTGTCCAAAAACCGCTCAGGGGAAAAGATCGCGCCAGAAGTGATCGAGGCTTACCGGAAAGTCGTTGCCGTGCTGCCCCGCTTTCAAGTGAGTGGCGGGCGTGATCTGGACTACACCGTCTGTTATCCGCGACACAGTTTCGATCGCCAGTCGATTACGTGGGACTTGAACTATTTTAAGTATTACTTCCTACGGCTGGCGGCGATTCCATTTAGTGAGCAAGCCCTGGAAGATGATTTTGGGCGACTGACCGATTTTCTATTGACAGCTCCGAGCGACTACTTTCTTTATCGCGATTTCCAGTCGCGGAACATCATGTTGCGTGATGGCAAGCCTTATTTCGTCGACTATCAGGGTGGGCGCAAAGGCGCCTTGCAGTATGACATTGCTTCGCTTTTGTACGATGGCAAAGCTGATCTGCCGCCGGCAGTACGAAAGGAACTGCTGGATGATTATCTTGATGCGCTTGAGAGCTATATCGACCTGGATCGCGAAACATTCCTCCGCCATTACTACCCTTATGTTTACGTGCGCATCCTACAAGCTTTGGGGGCGTACGGCTTTCGAGGATTTTACGAGCGAAAGGCACATTTCCTGCAGAGCGTACCCTACGCGCTGAAAAACTTGCGCTGGCTGCTTCACAACGTGAAATTGCCGATTGAACTACCTACGCTAACGGATGCGTTTCAGAGCATGTTGGCCTCCGAAAAGCTACTCGCTATTGCGTCTGACGCACAAAATCTGATTGTCAGGGTCTTCAGTTTTTCCTTTCACCGTGGTTTTCCCAAGGACGAGACCGGAAACGGCGGTGGGTTTGTGTTCGATGGGCGGAGCTTGCCGAATCCGGGCCGGGAAGAGCAATTCAAAACTCTGACGGGGAAAGATGCGCCGGTAAAGGAGTACCTGAACCAGCAAGAGAGCGTGCACCAATTTTTGGCCAGCGTATTTTCGTTGGTCGACGGGACCATCGGCAATTATCAGCAGCGCGGGTTCAAGAATCTGATGGTGTCGTTTGGCTGCACGGGCGGGCAGCACCGCTCAGTGTACCTGGCGGAGCAATTGGCGAAACGATTGCGCGGCAGGAGCGGGGTTGAGGTTGAGTTGCGGCATCTCGGATTGGAACAGTTGGAGCAGATGGCGCAATGAAGGCCATGGTGCTCGCGGCCGGATTGGGCACGCGCCTGCGACCATTGACGGATCACCGCCCGAAGGCTCTGGTGGAAGTCGGCGGCCGTGCGCTGTTGGAGATTACGCTCACCCGATTGCGGAGCTTTGGCGTTCGTGAAGTGATCATCAACGTGCATCACTTTGCCAACGCGATTTTGGCCTTCCTGAAGTCCAACGATAACTTCGGCATGAGGATCGAGATCTCCCGGGAAGAAGTTTTACTGGATACGGGCGGGGGATTGAAGAAGGCAGGCTGGTTTTTCCTGGAGGACGGCGATCAGAAGGATGAACCATTCCTTCTGCATAACGTGGATGTGATCAGCACGATTGATTTTAATGAGATGGTCGAGGAGCACAAGCAAAAGCGGGCCCTTGCCACTCTTGCGGTGCAACAGCGCGAGACGTCACGCTACCTGCTGTTCAACCAACAGTTACGGCTCTGCGGTCGGCGAATTGTGCGGCAGCAAAAGGATGAGATCGTGCGGAGGGCGGACAACCTGGAAGCCTTGGCGTTCACCGGAATCCATGTGATCTCTCCTCGATTGTTGACACTGATGAAAGAAGACGGGGCGTTTTCGATCATCGACCTATATTTGCGACTGGCTGGCCACGGAGAAAATATTCATGGTTTTTCCGCCGATGGTTACTACTGGCGCGATCTCGGCAGACTTGACCAATTGCAACAGGCCGCCGACGATTATGAGAGCGAACTGTTTACCTGAATTTGCCGCTTCAGCAAATCAGTGAATCACTTCTGTGCCGAAACCTAGAGCTTTCATGATTGCATCGTGGACCGCAGGACGCACCTGGGCGATCTTCATATTTTCGCGCGTTGGGTTCACACGATTCGTCAACAGCACGACGAATAGCTGGCGATCCGGATCGATCCAGATGGTTGTGCCCGTAAAGCCAGTGTGACCATAGCTGTGGACCGAGAAGTAGTGGCCGCTGGAGCTGCCTTCCGTGGGCACGACCCAGCCGAGCGTACGAGTATTCTGTGCGAGAGGCTGAGGCGCGGTGAATTCCGCAATCGTGGCGCGCTTCAGAATACGATTGTGCGCGTAGACGCCGCCGTTCAGAAGCATTTGACAAAATGCAGCAAGATCCGGTGAAGCGCTGAACACTCCTGCGTGGCCAGAGACGCCGCCGATCGCATAGGCGTTTTCGTCGTGAACTTCACCCTGCACGAGCCGGTGGCGGAGCTGGTTGTCCACCTCTGTTGGCGCAATCTCGGGCCAGAGTTTTTTCGGCGGGTTGTACATCGAATCCTTCATTCCAAGAGGCTGGAAGAGATATTCATTGGCCAGCTGATCGAGCGGCTTGCCAGTCAGGCGCTGAATGATTTCCGCCATGAGAATGATGCCGAGGTCGGAATAAACTACTTTCGTGCCAGGTTCATACTCCAATGGCTCCACAAAAATTCTGCTCAAAGTATCTTCCTTGCCCTTCGATGTTCGCCAATATTCTTTGAAGGGAGGAAGACCTGAAGTGTGAGTCATCAGGTTGCGCACGGTGACTTTGTGCCGCCATTCAGGTTGCGGACCACTTGCCCACTCTGGCAAATAGCGCTCGATCGGAGCATCTAGATCCAGAGGAGAAGGAAAATCGCCTTCGACCAACTTCTCAACCAGAGTGGTAGTAACAACGACTTTGGTGAGCGAGGCGAGGTCATACATGGTGTCAATCTTGGTTGACGGCGAATCCTTGTCGTAGCTCAGATGGCCGAATGCGTGATACGACACTTTTCCTCGGTAGCCGACCGCTAGAGTGGCCCCCGGAAACGCTTTATCCGCGATGGCGTTTTCGATCACCGTGAAAGCAGGTTGCAGTTGCGCTTCGCCGCGCACATCCATGGGCTGAAGCTTCATGGGATCGCCGGGTAGTTCGATGCCGAAGCCGGCTTTCAGATCGACGCCGGGGATGGTGACCGG
>DATFZN010000175.1:0-14710 GCA_035314425.1 Candidatus Acidiferrum sp.
TTTCGCGAGCTGACTCAACGGTGGAGAATAGTCGGGCAGAGCTCAAGTCTTCGACGAGAAGTGTCACGTCGTAACAGAATCTGGAGACGAACTGACCATGGAACTCAATAACGAAGTGTTTGGTGATCACGGCAGTCCAAGACCTACCTAGGTCCACTCGCTGATCAAGGCATAGACTACTGCATGGGAGAAGTCAATAGCGTGATTCAACTGACTGTGATCTGCGTCACAAAATGACCTCGTTCGTGGTCAGCCAGCGACTGCATCCTTTCTTTCGACTTGTGGGTCCGTTGGACGTCGATTATGGTAAGCACCTCCTCAACACCAATTGGCTGGACGAAATCCACCCTCTTCCATATTCGTCCGGCCCTCCTATTCGTAATGATTTTTCCTCATCTCTTTTCGGGGATTCCCCGATTTTAATTTTTTCGGTGTGAAGGTAACTTCGCTAGAAACTGTGTTCTGTCACCCCAGAGCTGGGTGAACACCTGACCAAACACCCGGCCCTCTGAAATTTCTAAAATTTTATTTTTTCCCAGATTGCAAAACAGCCAAAGAATTCAGGTGTCGTCACAACTTCAGCAAGCCGAGTTGGGGGCCCCCGGCGGGGGTGTCTCAATGCCCAGTCCGCAATCTCCGTGCGCTCTATTTTCTGAACGGCTAGACTCAGTAGGGGCTTTCCGGATCGCAATTAGCCTTGGGGCTTCTTGGGAGCTTGTCTGGTGAGACGCAGCTTCCCCTTCCGGTTTGGGAAAGAGGCTTTCTATGGACATCCAAAAACCTGAGTGGCTTGAGCAGGTGGAGGGCGTTCTTGAGACGCTGAATGAAGGCGTGATTGTGAGCGATGAAGGTGCTCGGATCCTTTCGGTCAATTCGAGATTTGAAGCGATGATCGGCGTCCCGCGAGCAGAAATTATCGGAAAAGAAGCTTACCGTTTCTATTCCCCGAAGGAGGCGGACGTAATTGCCAAGCAAAGAGAGAGAGGAATGAAGCAGGGGCACACTCGTTTCGAATTCGTCTTACCAAAAAAAATGGGGGTCGCCTGCCGGTGATCATTAGCTCGCGAGCGATGAATTCCCCGGATGGGCGCCAATACGGTGTAATCACATTTACGGAGATTTCCGACCAGAAGCGAGCCGAGGAGCAACTTCGCGCAGCGAACAAGCAGTTGGAACAACGCCAAAAAGAAACCGAAGAGGATCTGGCCCTCGCGGCCCGCGTCCAGGAAAGCATCGCTCCGAAGAGTCTCACCTGGGGTGGCATGCGTGTCGAAGCGCACTTTCAACCCGTTCGCACGATCGGCGGTGATTTTGGACTCGCTATGCCTTGCGGAGAAGATCATCTAAATTTGCTCATTGGCGATGTATCGGGTCACGGCATAGGTTCGGCGTTGGTTGCCAATCGAATCTATACCGAGATGGTGACTCAATTTCGAGCATCGATACCTCTCGGCGACATGCTGCAACACATGAACCGTTTCGTCATAGAGAACATAGGAATTTCGGGTTTTTTGTTCACCGCAGCGCTGGCTCGTATCTACCTGGGTGGCCGGAGAATGAACTTTGCCGGTGGCGGTCATCCACCAGCGATGGTCGTGACTCCCGGCCAAGAGCCCCAATTACTGGAATCGCGTAGCATGGTTTTGGGAGCTCTTCCGGAGGCTGTTAGCCAAGAAGCGACCCTTGACGTTGACCTACAGCAGGGCGACCGTATTGTTCTTTACTCCGATGGAATCACGGAAGTGTTCAATGCGCGGGATGAAATGCTGGGTGTTCCAGGCCTACGGGAATTTGTGCGGGAGGCGGCACTGCTTCCTTTCGGTGAAATGATGGAGGGAATCCTCAAAAGGGTAGCTGCATGGCGCGAGGGTTCGCCTTCCGACGATGTTTCGCTTGTATTGGTTCAGGTCAACTGAACTTCAGATGAGTCTCCGATGTGTAGAAACAGCCAGGTTTGCACTTTGTAGGTAGTTCGATTCCGGTAGTCGTGCCGCTCATTTCCCTGGAAAGACGGGGATGAACAAACTGCTCTGCAGTTTCTGCGGTGCCTTGCGGTATGCTCACCCGGCGATTCGGAAAAAATTTGGCCGACCCGCATTTTCTGAAAAGTATGAGAATTAGGAGGCTCAAGGAAACAGAAGATTGATGCCGCCCGTGCCACGCCTGCTACGTCAACTGCTTGATATGGAAGTTCGTGCTACTTAAATCGGGGCTTTTAATCCCACCCGCTCTGCCACAAAACTCCTTCCACAAGATTCGATTTCAATAAATAAAATTAATCTGCACTTTCGGGCTATTGCTAGAAAGTAGAATACCCCTCACAATGTTGCTTCCTGTTCTCCCGCCTCAGAGGACCCATGTTCTTTCGCAGCATCGAACAAGTTCGCCGCGTCTTTCGGATCCTTGGCGGTTTCACGCTTCTGGTGGTGGGAGTGATCATGTTCTTTACGCCGGGCCCGGGCTGGGTAGTAATTTTTCTAGGCCTGACGCTGCTGGCGGCTGAATTTGTTTGGGCGCAGCGATTGATGGACCGCATGAAGCATGAAGGCAACCGCCTCAAATCTACGGTATGGAAACTGGGCAAAGATTGAAGAGGAACGGAATAGCCGCCATGACAAGAGAGTGGACAGGGAAATGGGCGTTGGTTACCGGTGCGAGCGCAGGAATTGGGGTTGCGTTTGCAAGGCAATTGGCGTCTGAAGGCACACATTTGGTGTTGACCGCCCGTCGACAGGATCGATTAGAAGCCCTCGCGGAAAAATTGCGAAGCACGCATGGAATTCGCGTCGAAGTTTTTGCCACGGATCTGTCCGACCCTGCTGCGCCGCGGCGGATTCATGAGTTTACGCTCGAGAAACAGGTCGACATCGAATTGCTGATCAATAACGCCGGTTTTGGACAGTATGGTGAGCTTCCCGCTGTCGAGACGCAACGGTTGCTCGATATGGTGCAGGTAAATTGCGTTGCGGTGGTGCACCTGACCCGGCTGTACCTGGCAGACATGGTTGCGCGAAAGCGTGGCGATGTGTTGATCCTGGCCTCTACTGCTTCCTTCCAAGCAGTTCCTTACATCTCGACGTATGCAGCGGCCAAGGCGTTTGATCTGCTCTTTGCGGAGGGTCTTGCGGAGGAGATGAAGCCACATGGAATTCGAGTGTGTGCACTGTGCCCTGGCTCGACGGAATCCGAATTTCACGCCGTTGCGGGTCAGGAAGAGTTCCGTAGGACATCGGAGACAGCGGAAAAGGTAGCGCGCACAGGTTTACAGGCCTTGGCCGAGGGGCAGAGCTACGTTATTTCGGGTTTTGGGAACTATCTTGGTGCGCAATCGCAGCGCTTGCTGCCGCGACGGCTGGTGACGCGGATCGCGGCGTATATGTTTCGTCCGCGCCAGCGCAAGAACAACTAATCCAACTGAAACGGGTTTACCTCCTGGACCAGCTAAGAGGGCAGACCTCTTAGATAGAATACTGAATATAAAGGAGTTAGTGGACTGCCTTGCTCTGGGAACTAATTCTGAGCAACGGGGAATTAGTAAATAGAAGCAGGGCAGCACACACCAGGAGAGATGCACATCGATCCACAGGAACGCGATGAAGTCCTGCTATGGCGGTCGAGTTCGGGCGATGAAGGCGCTTTTACCGAACTGTATCGTCGGCACCAAGGCCCATTGTTTCGCTTTGCACTGCGCATGACGGGTAATGCGTGGGCGGCTGAAGAAATTGTGCAGGATGTGTTCATGACGCTCGTGCGCAATCCGAAAAAGTATGAAGCAGAGCGGGGGACGGTTGGAGCGTTTCTCTATGGAGTGGCGCGTAACCGGATCATGAAGCACTTGGAGCGCGCGCCCCGCGACCTGCAATTGCCGGAACACGGTTATGACAGCTACGGAGCGCTTCCTCAGACGATCGATCTGAAGACTCCGGCGCATTCAGCAGAGTTGACAGAACGTCGCGAGAGAGTGCGCGCTGCGGTGATGGAGTTGCCCGCGGAATTTCGCGAAGCTGTCGTGCTGTGTCTGCTCGAAGAGATGAGCTATGAAGATGCGGCCCGAATGCTCGACTGTCCGATCGGCACAATTCGTTCACGGTTGTATCGCGGGCGAGCGTTATTGCTAGCGAAACTGGAGATCCTGCGCGAGGTGCCGAAACGCGCCATCGCGAGCCGGTGAATGGTTTGGAGAAGATTTTTATGACCTGCGAAGAATTTCAACTAGCCACGCTCGATGAAGGGCAACGCGGAATGTCGCTCGAAGCGGCGCGTGAGCACCTCGTTCGCTGCCCTGATTGCGCGGCGTTCGAGCGCAACTGGCAAGAGCTTCGCGCGCAGCTTCAGCAAATTGGCGTGCAAGAGCGGGAAGTGCAAGCACCTTCGCGAGTGGAAATGAGACTGCGACAAGAATTTCGGACCAAGCATAAGACGATGCGAGCGCGGCGCGGCGCGGTGATTACCGCGTGGGCTCTGGCGGCTGCGGCGATATTGATCGTGACAATTGCGTGGAGTAATTGGAGTCACCAGAAAAGCAGTTCTGTGGCCAAGCGGATGAGTCCCGCAAAGCAATCTGTCTCGGCTGCTTCGCTGAAAGCTGCCAATGTTGCGCCGGCAGGACCGGAACTTGGCGAAGTTTTACTTGCATCGAATAATTCAGAGGAATTTACCTTGCTGCCTGCGAGTATGCCAGGGTTTTTGGGCGACGCGACTGTCGTGCACGTCCAGATGCAGCGCGGTGCGCTTGGCGCGCTGGGCCTTACGGTGAATGAAGAGCATGCCGGAGATTGGATTGATGTGGATTTGCTATTGGGCGATGACGGGCAGCCACAGGCGGTACGTTTGGCTCAATCCACAAATTGATTTTCACGCAGGCAAAAGCCTGTAAGTGGTTGGAGAGAAGAAGAGGAGAAGGAAGATGAAGTGGAACAAGTACATATTTCCCGCGCTTGGCATGGTGTTGTTGTGCGGTGCTGGGACTGTTCGCAGTCAAGGACAGGAATTGGCAGGCGCTCCGCCCCCTGGTCCGGGGCCGGATGAAATACGGCACGGTGGCCCGATGGGTGGACGGATGGAGATTCTCGGCTTTGGCGAGATGCACCCCGGCCGAGTGGTGGCGGGCGCACCGTTTGTCGCCGTAGCAACTGATAGTTCGGTGCAAACTCTCGCAGACGGAAATACGATTAACCGCACAGTCCAAATCAACATCTCGCGTGACTCGCAGGGCCGCACGCGGCGGGAATTGGTTTTTCCTGGGGTCGGTGCGCTGGCTGCTGCCGGTCAACCGAAGATGTTCATCATGATTTTTGATCCGGTAGCGGGGACGGCCTATGCGCTGCATCCGGACACAAAAATCGCCGAAAAGCTTCCGCTGCCGAGTGGCGGGAAGAGGCCTCAAGGTCAGGGCGATGTGCAGGCGAAGTTCGAAGCCCGGATGCAGGAGGAGATTGCGAGCGGGATTTTGAAAAAGGAGGATCTGGGCACCCAGACTATCGCGGGTCTCAGTGCGCAGGGGACTCGCTACACTCGTACAATTGCAGCGGGTCAAGTGGGGAATGCCAAGGCGATTGTGGCAACCAGCGAACGGTGGTATGCACCGGATCTACAAATTGTTGTAAAGACGGCGGGTAATGACCCGCGGCTCGGCGAGCGCAGTTTTGTCGTGACGAGTTTGCAACGCCAAGAACCCGCTGGATCACTCTTCACCGTGCCGGCGGATTACACCATTCAAGCGGGCAAGCCACGTATGCATGGAAAGGGACCGGGAGGCACGGCACCGCCCCCGGTTCCACCAGGCGAATGATTCTTCTCGAAGAGCTTCTCTCCTGAAGACGGCGCGCCCTTTTTGCAGCTACCCCCATTGCTGCCGGAAGGGCGTAGTCGTTTTTGGAGGGGGCGGAGAACTCAAAACTCGCACGGCCTGCCGTGATCGTTCGAACGATCGGACCTTCAATGTGATAGGAGAGCGGGATTTGTGGCTCGGTCGAGTAATTCGATGACGTGCAGAACTTCCTGATTGGTTGAGTGAATCTGGGCGCCTGCGCGTAATTGCAGGAGGCAGCCGGGATTGGCCGTAGCAATGATGGTGGCGGCGGTCTTTTTAGCATGAGTCATTTTGTCGGCTAGAAGCTCGAGGGAGGTTTCGGTTTGCGTGACGTTGTAGATGCCAGCTGAACCACAGCACAGCTCAGTGTAGGGCAACTCCACAAATTCAACGCCGGGAATGGCTTTCAGTAATTTGCGCGGAGCCTCGCGAACTCTTTGTCCGTGGAGCAAGTGGCAGGAGTCTTGATAGGTCACGCGAACTCCCAGCGAGCGCATGGGAGCGGTTAAGCCGAGCGTCGCTAGAAATTCCGTAACGTCGCGCATTTTGTGGCAGAACGAAGCCGCGGAGGAGTGTTCTGGTTCGTCGGCAGAAAATAAATGATCATATTCTTTGAGAGTGGAGCCGCACCCAGCCGCGTTAGTGACGATTGCGTCGAAATGTTCTTTTGCAAAAGCCGCGATATTATTGCGGGCCAGTTGGCGGGCAGTTTCTCGTACACCGGCGTGAGAGGCTAGTGCCCCGCAACAGAGTTGTTTGTCGGGGATGACGACTTCGCAGCCGTTGGCGGTCAGGACGCGGATCGTCGCCTCGTTTAGTCTTGCGAAAGTTACATTGGCGATGCAGCCTGCGAAAAAGGCGACCCGGGCTCGCTTGGCGCCTTCGGCAGGGAAGGTCTTGCCGAGTTGCCCGTAGAAATCCTGCTCATCGATCTGAGGTAACAAACGTTCGCGCCCGGCAAGGCCCAATAAATTCAAAATCCCGCTGCCGCGTGCAAGGAATTGCAAACCCGAGCGCTGATAGAAACGAAGAATATTGGCGGCCAGTTGGATGCGTCCTGGGAAGGGGAGCAATTTCTTAAAAACAAAGTTTCGCGCCAGTCTTGTGAAGAAGGGGCGCTGGTATTCGCTCTCGATTCTGACTCTAGCGTGTTCGACAAGTTTTCCGTACTCGACACCCGAGGGACAGGCCGTCTCGCAGGCGCGGCACGCCAGGCATTTGTCGATATGGTCGACGAAGGTATCAGAAACCTGCAATTTACCTTGCTCGACGAGCACCATCTGGCGAATGCGTCCGCGAGGGGAATCACCCTCGAGATGCCACAAGCGATACGTTGGGCAATCGTTCAGACACAGTCCGCAGTGTACGCAACGTGCGAAGTCTTCGTAGACAGGCAATGTGCCGGGAATTGCGTGAAGATCCGCCACGCGTTTAGAGGCCTCCGACAAAGCGGCCAGGAGAAAAAACACCCTGCGAGTCAAATGCGAGTTTCACACGTTTCATCAAATGGTAGTCGTCGCGCTTCGTTCCCCAAACATTGATTCTTTGTTTAAGCGTTTGCGGCGCGTGCAACAAGATAGCGCTGCCTTTTTTTTCATTGACAAAGGGAAAAACTTCTTCCGCGACTTTGCTGAGCCTGTCGATTGAAGCAAGATGTTCTTGCTCGGCAAGGACAGCGGCATAGACTATGCCTGCTGCGCGTACCAGCAGTACAACTCGTAGGCCGGCGTCCGAGGCGATTGCCTGCAATTTTGTAAAAACGACCGCGGGAATTTGCGGGAGAGCAATGCGGAAAAGGACAACTTGTGGCGCGGACCAGCGCAGCCAGTCAAATGCTTCCCGAAGCACACCGCCCAGGTGGGCATCGACCGCGGTGGATAATTTGCCGCTCTCTACTGCGTTTGCTTCACGCGCAAGTGAGTGTAACTCGCGCAAGATACGCTCCACTAGCGCATCGCTTCCTTCGTAGGAAACGAAAACGAGCCAGCGGGATGGGTCGCCACCCAGTGGCAAAGCATGGTTTGATTTTTCGAGTAGTTGGCTGGCGAGCGCGACCGCCACTGGGTTAAGCAATTCCACATTGGCGAGCGGCAAGCCCCTATCCTCTAAGGAGGATCTGTAGGCGAGTGCCTGGGCCGCGTCAGTGAAGCTGGCGTAGAAACCGGCAAACACTTGCGGCAGCGGGAAGGTGCGAAAGTTCAAACGGGTAATGATCCCCAGCGTTCCCAGGGAACCGACCAGCAATTTGTGCAGGTCGTAGCCGGAAACATTTTTCACTACGCGCCCTCCGCTCTTACAGAGATTGCCTGTTCCGTCGATAAACTCTGCGCCAATCAAGAAATCTCGAACATTGCCATATTGCTGTCTCAGTGCGGAATCGATTCCCGAGGCGACTGCGCCCCCAATCGTCGAAGTTTCGTAACAAGGAACGGCTAGCGGCAGGAACTGTCCTTTGTCGGACAACACTTTTTCCAGAGCACGCAAGGACAGTCCTGCATCAACGCTGAGGGTCATATCGCCAGCATCGTAATGGGCGACCTGTTGGATACCACGCATATCGACTGCGATGTCATAGCGCGTAGGGGGCATTCCGAGATTTAGTTTGCTCCGGGAACCGGAGGCAATCGCGCTCAAACCTTCACTGGCCGCGAAACGCACCAATTCCCCGACTTCGGCAGCATATGCGGGCCGCACGATGGCTCCCGGCATCACGCCATCGACGGCGTATTCGCGAAGTTCTTCATCGTGCAAAACGACGCGGCTATTGCCTAACGCAGTTTCGAGGCGAGCTCCGATATGGGTTGTGGCACTCATTTGCGCGATTCTCTAGCGGCGTTACTACCTTTAACGCGAATCTCCCCGCAGCCTTTGCTTAGGGGAAATATCTTGCCGGGATTTAGCGAAGAATCAGGGTTGAACGCATCGTGTACACGTTTCATCAGATCCAGGTCGGCATCACTGAACAGGAGCGGCATAAGTTCGCTCTTTTCCATGCCGATTCCGTGCTCGCCAGTCAGTGCTCCCCCGAGTTCCACACAATGGCGGATGATTTCTTCTGATGCGACGATTGCTCTCTCTAACGCGGATTCGTCGCGCGGATCGTAAAGCACGATGGGGTGCAGATTGCCGTCTCCTGCATGGAAAATATTGCCGATGCTGAAACCGTATTTTTTGCCAATTTCCTGAATGCGCCGGAGCGCAATCGGCAACTTGGAGCGCGGAATCACGCCATCGAGAACATAATTGCTGGGTGCCAATCTGCCTAGCGCGCCAAAGGCGTTTTTGCGTCCTTTCCACAGTAAATCACGTTCCTTGGTGTCCTTCGCCACGCGAACTTCCCGGGCGCCATAGAAGCGGCACACTTCTTCAATCGCCGCAGCTTGCCGTTCTGTGCCCTCGAACAAACCTTCCATTTCGATGAGAAGAATCGCAGCGCTGTCACGCGGAAATCCGGCATGGATATAATCTTCGATGGCGCATAGGGTCCAGCCATCCACCATTTCGCAGGCCGCGGGAGTAATTCCCCTCGCCGTTATTTCGACGACAGTTTGCGACGCATCATCAACGCGATCGAAGATGGCCAACAAGGTTTTAACGGCTTCGGCTTTGCGCGTTAACTTCACTGTAATTTCCGTGACCAGAGCCAGAGTTCCTTCACTTCCGACAAATAATCCACAAAGGTCGTAACCCGTAGAGTCGCCGTGCCTGCTGCCGATGCGAACAACTTCCCCATCTGGCAAAACCATTTCAAGAGCAGTGACGTGATTCACGGTGACCCCACTGGCCAAAGTGTGTGGACCGCCAGAATTCTCCGAGACATTTCCGCCAATGGTGCAGGCTTTTTGGCTGGAAGGATCGGGGGCAAAATATAGCCCCATGTGTTCGACGGCCCGGGTGATATCCAGATTTACCACGCCCGGCTGCACAACGGCGCGGCGATTAGCGATATCGATTTCGAGAATGCGATTCATGCGCGCAAACACCAGCATGAGCCCGCCGGTGCGAGCCAGCGCCCCGCCCGATAGACCGGTACCAGCGCCGCGACCAACAATGGGGACTTGATGCTTTGCGGCGAGCCGGACAATCCGAGAAACGTCCTCCGTTGTCCGAGGGAACACGACGGCATCGGGGCGGGCCTTCTCAACCGATCCATCATATTCGTAAAGGGTGAGGTCTTCGGCCCTGTAGAGCACGTTACTCGTGCCAAGTAAGGAAGTCAGTTCCTGAACCAAAGACAAAGTCATGGGAGAAGTAGAACCTTTGGTCATCTTACTATAGTGCGCGCCCGGCGACAGGTGGAATTGCAGGGAGCGCGTTGCGTTTTTCCTGTGTTAGTGTAGAGGGCTTGAATGCATAGAGGCTTGAATGGCTAAACCTAGAGTATTTTCTACCCATGCGTTATTTCCTGATGCGCGCAAGATTCTGGATGGCGCTTGCGACGTTGAATACTGGACTGATTCGGAGCGTCCGCCGCGGGATGAATTTCTGCGTCGAATAAAAGCCAAAGAAGGACTGGTCTGCCTGCTGACGGAAAAGATAAATGAAGAACTGCTGCGGGCCGCTCCCAAGTTGCGGATTGCTTCGAATGTTGCGGTGGGCTTCGACAATATAGATGTAGAGGCATGCACCAAGCGCGGCGTTGTGGCGACGAACACACCTGGGGTTTTGGACGAAACGACGGCAGATTTTGCGTGGACGTTGCTGATGGCGGTGGCGCGGCGTATCGCTGAGGGAGAACAACTAGCGCGTTCCGGAAATTGGAAGGGTTGGAATTTAGATCAACTTTGTGGCGCTGATGTTTGGGGCAAAACGCTCGGGGTGGTGGGATTTGGGAGAATTGGACGCGCGGTTGCGCGGCGCGCCACTGGCTTTCAAATGAAGGTGATTTACACCGACGCAGTGCGCGCTCCGGAGGATGTGGAGAAGTCAGTGAACGCGGAATTTCGCGATATGAATAGTCTGCTGGCAGAATCGGATTTTATCAGCCTGCATGTGCCGCTGCTGCCCGACACGCGAGGCCTGTTCGATGGCCCGAAATTTTACCGGATGAAGCCGACGGCGTTTTTGATTAACACTTCGCGTGGGCCAGTTGTCGACGAGGCTGCGCTGGTTGCTGCCCTGGAAAATAAGAAGATTGCAGGAGCTGCGCTTGACGTATATGAGAACGAACCATTCATTCACCCGGGCCTAAAACGAGCGAATGTGGTGCTGGCCCCGCACCTGGCCTCGGCATCGACGGAGACTCGCACAAAAATGGCGGTAATGGCCGCAAATAATATTGTTGCTCTTTTCAAAGGGCAGATGCCTCCTAATATGCTGAATCCGACGGTGTTGAAGAAATCATAACTATCGGGTCGTCTAGAGATGGCGAACCAAAAAGAGATCGCGCGCCAGATATTTCAGCAGACACTTGACACTATCCGTATTCCCCGCGTGATGGAATGTAAACTGCGATTCACCAAGAACCAGTTGATCCTTCCTGAAACTTCGGTCGATCTCTCTTTAATAGAGAACTTTTTCGTAATTGCGATAGGCAAGGCGGCTCATCCCATGGTGGATGGGCTTGCGGCCATTCTTCCGACCAATTGCAAAATGAGAGGTGTTGTTTCTGCCCCTACGAAAGCGGCTAATCCAGTTCCGGGGCTCGAATATTTCGTTTCCGGGCATCCGATACCGAATGCCGACAGTTGGCGATCCGCGGAAGCGATGCTGGATTTATTGCGCCTCTCAAATGAGCGTACGCTGGTTTTCTTTCTGCTTTCTGGTGGGGGATCGGCTCTGGTAGAGGTGCCTCTTGATCCGGCGATGAGACTCGAGGATGTACAAGCGCTAAATTTGGCGCTGGTAACGTGTGGAGCGCCGATTGATGCGATCAATACCGTGCGCAAACATCTGTCGGCGATTAAAGGCGGTCGGTTAGCAATTGCGGCGGGCCAGGCACAAAAAATAACTCTGGCAGTAACGGATGTGCCCGTGGGCAAGGAGTGGGCGCTCGCTTCGGGCCCAACTCTGCCCGATCCCACGACCGTAGAGGATGTGCACCGAGTGTTTACCCAGTACGATTTGCGAAAGAAATGTCCGGCGACACTGTCACGTTGGCTCGATGCGCAGAGCATGGCGGAAACTCCCAAGGAGTCGCATGTTGCGTTCGCGAACGCGCAATTTGTTTTACTGTTAGGGATGCACGACCTGTTTCACGCTGCGCATCATGCGGCCGAAGCGCATGGATATGGGGCGCGTTGCGACAACACGACAGACGATTGGCCGATCGAGGAAGCTGTCGATTCGCTGCTCGCTCAACTGGAGGAATGGAAGCACGAAAACCCCGGGCAACGAGTGGCGCTTATCGCCGATGGTGAGGTCGCCTCGCCGGTCACAGGGCAAGGAATCGGCGGGCGGAACTCGGCATTTGTGTTGGCGTGCGTCAAAAAGATAGCCGGTCGCAAAATTGCGGTGCTAAGCGCAGGTACCGACGGTATCGATGGCAACAGCCTGGCGGCGGGTGCTGTTGCCGATGGAAACACGCTCTCGCGAGCACGGGCGGGCTCACTTGATCCGGCTTCCTATTTCCAGGAGAGCGATGCGTATACCTTTTTCAACGCAATCGAAGATGCCATTGTGACCGGGCCGACGAATAACAATCTTCGCGACCTACGCATCCTCCTAGCGGAGCCGTGATTGATTCTCCTATTTTACTTGCAATTTGCCTTCGATGGCCTTCAGACGCTCATTCATTTCCTCGATCAACTGTTCCAAGTGAGCATATTTCTGGTCTTCCACACCCTGGTTTGCGCCGGTCTCTTCTTGGCTATCGTCATCCTCTCCTGTTGCCAAATGAGGAGTGCCCTTCGGCGCCGGCTTTTTCAGGGTTTCAATCTGCTGCTTGACCATGGGTGACATATCCGCGCTTAAATCGTCACGCTTGAGGAGTGCTTCCAATGCGGGAATCGCCGTAGCGTCACCGCGCGTGCCAAGCGCAAACACCGAAGAAAACCGAATTTGCGAGTGTTGTTCCGCAAGATAGCCGGCAATTTCAGCGGTGATTTCCTTGTTGTTTTTATCCAAACGCGCGAGGCTGTTGATTGCTGCCGCACGCGAATCCAGATCCTTGCCGGGCCGAGCCCAATCTTCCAGTATGGGAACGGCCCGGTCATCGCCGAGTGATCCCAATCCGCGAAGGGAAGCGTTGCGCAAGTAATTGTCCGGTGAATCACCGCCCACCATCGCCGTGAGCGTTCTGAAGGCATTCGGCGATTTCAACCGTCCGAGGGATTGCAGTGCGGCAGCCCGTGCGCGGTAAGAGCTATCTTCCTGCGCCACAGATTCCAGTTTTGCTATGACGGCGGGGTCTTCTTTGAAGCCACCGAGCGCTTGTACGATCTGGCTACGGACCCAAGGCTCTTTTGCCGTCCCGAGCGATTCCAGCAACTCTTTCGAAGCCGAAGGGCCGCCCATCTCGCCTAGCATTTGCGCCGCGGTCGTCCGCACCCCGTACGCTTTATCGTTGCGCAATGCTTCTCCAAGCGCTACGGCTGCTTCATCATCTTTCTTCAACTTGGCCAAATCCACTGCCGCGTCGGCGCGATCGGCAACTTCGGTGGCATTTTTCAATTGATAGAGCAGATCCTTCTTTTCTTTCTTGAATTCGATCGACTTCAGCACCTGATTGCCTTTATCGAATAACACCATTTGTGGCGCCGCTTCAGAGGGGAAGGTGAATGTTTCCGTTGCTTTTGATACCACAATGGGAAACAGTCTAGGCCCCATGCTACCGGTTATTTCAATGTCCACGGGCAGGCGAAACAAACCCACGCGCCCCTCGACCTTTTGGGTTTGTTTTACCGTCAGTACAACTAGATTTTTCGCGTTGTCATAAGAATAGCTAACGTCTAGCTTCGGCGCGCCCGCGCCGTAGACCCACTGGTCAAAGAATTGATCAACGTTCCTGTTCGTAGCCTCCTCAATCGCTTTAATCAGGTCGTAGGTCATCACGTTCTTACCGCGATTTGTTTCGAGGTAGTGTTTCAAGCCAGCATAAAACTGCTCAGAGCCCAGTTGGTTGCGGAGCATGTATAGGACCCATCCACCTTTGTTGTACACAATGCTGCCGTCGAACTCGCTCGAATCAGCAAAGTCGTGCCGTACCATAGGGGTTGCGAACGAACTCCGGCTCGCGTTCCAATTGCGCGAAGCCTGCCAGCGGTCATAATCGGCTTGGTCCTTTCCGAACTGTTGTTCGGTCCACACTGATTCCATAAAGGTAGCGAAGCCTTCGTTCAACCAGAGGTTGCCCCAGTCTTTCGTGGTAACGAGGTCGCCAAACCACTGGTGCGCCAATTCGTGTGAAATCAATTCGTCTTCGCCTTCGATGTATTCTTTTTCGAGCACGGGATTTCGCAGAGAGCTTGCGGTGTTGGTGGTTGCGCTGGAATTTTCCATTCCTCCGGCGACGAAATCATCGACCATTGCCTGCGAATATTTTTCCCAGGGATAGTCGACGCCGAGAGTGGTGCTAAAATGCTCGATCATAGCAGGGGTATGTCCGTAGTCCGAGGCCAAGCGGTCGCCGCGGTCTTTCGGCGCATAGTACGTGACAGGCATGTTGCGCCAGGTATCTTTCCACTCGACAAATTCGCCTGCAACGACAGTGAACAAGTAGGTTGAGCTTGGCTGCGATTCCCGCCACGTCCAGGTTTTCAGCCCGTTCGCGGCATCGGTCACGCCAATCAGTTTGCCGTTAGAAATCGCGAGCCACTCCGCAGGAACAGTCAGGATGGTTTCAGTCGTCAGTCGATCATTCGGGTAATCATAAGTGGGCAGGTAGTAGCGCGTATCTTCGGATTCGCCTTGAGTCCAAACCTGTTTCGGGCGATGGGGATAATCCTTGTCCGGCAAAAT
>DATFZN010000176.1:0-3799 GCA_035314425.1 Candidatus Acidiferrum sp.
AAGGCATAACGCATCATGCAGCACTTGTTTGAGACTCATCTACTTAGCATGATCCTATTCACGCCGCTCGTGGGCGCGTTACTGCTCATGTTCGTGCCGCGCAGCTCGCTATCAGGTCATCGGATCGTCGGCAATCTGTTCGGCGTCCTGGGCTTTGTCGTTTCCATCCCGCTGGTGCTGCGCTTCCCGATTGGCAGCGAGGGCTACAATTTCCGCGAATCCGCCGATTGGATTCCCTATCTCGGCGCGAAATATTCGCTCGGTGTTGATGGGATCAGCTTGCTACTGATCATGCTGACTACCTTCCTCGGCATGCTGGCGATTCTTTCTTCTTGGAACGCGATTCAGCAGCGGACCAAGGAATACTACATTTTGCTGCTGCTATTGCAGACCGGCATGCTCGGTGTGTTCATGTCCCTCGACTTTTTCTTATTTTATGTTTTCTGGGAAGTGATGCTCGTACCGATGTATTTCCTGATCGGTGTTTGGGGCAGCGAACGCCGGTTATATGCCGCAATCAAATTTTTCCTGTACACCCTAGCCGGTTCCGTATTGATGCTACTCGCGATCCTGGCGTTGTACTACAACGCTTCTAAGAATTTGGGAGTGCAGACGTTTGACATCCCCACGCTTCTGGCTGCAGCGCAAAAGTTCTCCGACCCGCTGAAAGTGTGGCTTTTCTGGGGATTCTTCTTCGCCTTCGCCATCAAAGTGCCGATGTTTCCATTCCACACCTGGCTCCCTGACGCGCACACCGAAGCCCCCACGGCCGGTTCAGTCATCCTGGCCGGTGTTCTATTGAAAATGGGCACGTACGGTTTCCTGCGCTTCTCTTTACCGCTGCTTCCGCTGGACCCGCTGCTGCGGGCCAAAATAATTCATATCGTCATCGTGCTGTCGCTGGTGGGCATTATCTACGGCGCGGTGGTTTGCCTGATGCAGAAGGATATGAAGCGGCTCATCGCCTACAGCTCGGTCAGCCACCTTGGTTTCTGCACGCTGGGTATTTTTGCACTGACGCCGCAAGGCCTTTCCGGCAGCGTTCTGCAGCAAGTCAACCACGGAATTTCAACGGGCGCACTCTTCCTGCTGGTCGGATTCCTCTACGAGCGCCGCCACACGCGGCTGATTTCCGAATTTGGCGGACTCGCCACGCCGATGCCGCATTTCGCGGCGATCTACCTGATTATCAGCCTCAGTTCACTGGGCATGCCGTTGCTGAACGGTTTCATCGGTGAATTCACAATTTTGCAAGGCGCGTTCGTCGTGAACAAAGCCTGGGCGGCCTGGGGCACGCTCGGCATCGTACTTGGCGCTGCGTACCTTCTCTGGCTCTACCAACGGACGATGTTTGGCGCAATCACCCACGAAGTGAACAAGACGCTAAGCGACCTCAGCTTGCGCGAGTATGTCGTCATCCTACCGCTCGTGGTTCTGGCGTTCTGGATTGGTATCTATCCAAAGCCATTTTTCGATTACATCGAAAAGCCGGTGCAAAAGATCGTCGAACAAGTGAACCCACATTTCTATGAGCAGGCAGACCAAGCGGTCAGAGCCGCTTCAGCATCTGCCGTTGCGGAGGCTAAGTAGGGAACTACATGCACTCCTTCCTTGCTCCTATACTGGGTTACATCCACGGCGATGGGCTGGTTATCCTTCCGCAGATGGAGTTGCTGCTGTTCGCGTTGGGAATCCTTATTTTCGATTTCCTCCTGGAGAAACGAGAAAAGCACTTCAACGCCTACCTGGCGCTTACCGGGGTGCTTGCCGGCGGACTCGGGCTGTACATGCAATACAAAAAAGTGGCCGCGGCCATGGAAAATCCCATGGGAGCGGGCCCGGTGCTCGGTTTTCAGAACAGCGTCATCGTAGACGGCTTTTCGCTCATTTTCGGCGTCATCTTTCTTGCCGCTACGGCCTTGATCATTCTGCTGTCCATCCGCTACATGGAGATCGAGCAGGAAACGGAGGGCGAATACTACGCTCTGATTCTGTTTGCGGCGATTGGCATGATGTTCATGGCTTCAGGCATGGATATTGTGGTTTTGTTCCTCGGACTGGAAACGATGGCCCTAGCATTTTACGTACTGGTTGGCTTCCTGCGGCGGGAAAAACGTTCCAACGAAGCCGCGATGAAGTATCTTTTGCTCGGCGCCTTCAGCACCGGGATCCTCACCTACGGTTTCTCGTTCCTCTATGGTATCAGCGGCTCGACAAATCTCGCCAATATCTCTTCGGCTCTTGATCATCGCAACGGCCTGGCGCATGCCATCGCGGTAAGCCAGCAAGCCGGCGCCGCGGGCGAGCAGATGCGCCAGTTACTGGCCGCGCGCCTTCCGGCGGCATTGCATCTCGATCCCTATCTCCTCGAGGTTTTGCCACTCCTGGCTTTCGTTTTGGTTGCTGCGGGAATGTTTTTTAAGATTGCGGCGGTTCCCTTTCATCAGTGGGCACCGGACGTGTATGAAGGTGCGCCCACGCCAATATCCGCATACGTCAGCGTGGCCTCAAAGACTGCCAGTTTCGCGATGTTCATCCGGTTGCTGACGGTCTTTAGCCCCTCGGCCGAGGCACCCTCCTGGCTCTATCTGATCGCCGGTGTTGCGATCGCCTCACTCACCTGGGGAAATCTTGCCGCCCTCACGCAAACCAATATCAAGCGGCTGCTTGCCTATTCATCGATCGCTCATGTCGGCTTCATTCTCCTTGGCGTCGTCGCGTGGAATGAGACCGGGCTTATCGGTATTTTCTACTATCTGATCGCGTACGCGTTTATGACCATCGGAGCCTTCGCCATTGTGATCATCCTCCACCAGCGCGGACTGATCGGTGACGAACTGTCCGATCTCGACGGTCTTTACCAGCGCAGTCCGGCCGCAGCGCTCCTATTGCTGGTCTTCATGCTCTCGCTCGCTGGCATTCCCCCAACAGCTGGTTTCATGGGGAAGTATTTTATTTTGAAGGCGCTCGTCCAGTCGAACCACTGGATCCTGGCGATCTCCGCGGCGCTCTACATCGTGCCGGCGGTGTTCTACTATTTCCGGGTGATTGTGCACGCGTGGTTAAAGAAGCCCGGTGAGAACATGTCTCGGCCGCTGCTGACGACCGCGCAAATCCTCGCCCTGGTCATCTGCGTGTTTGTAACTCTGGCCGCGGGCCTGTATCCTGAACCTTTCACACATCTTGCTCGCTATGCCCTCGGACAATAACGAATCGCGCGACCCCAAACTGCCTCCCGCCCTGGAGAAGACTAAGACTTTCTCCCAGCAAGTCGCGTTGGCTACGGAACTCCCATTCATTCTTGTAGGTACCATCGCGGTCGGCGGGATAATTGGCCATTACCTTGACGCTTGGCTGCACACCAAACCAATCTTTTTGTTTGTCCTGGGCTTTCTGGGGTTCTTCGGCGGTCTCCGCGAAGTTCTCCGTCGCCTCCCGCACTAACATGGCAGCTCGACCGCCTGACATCTCCCGCTACCTCAAATCCGAAGCCCGTATCGCCCAGCTTACTTTGCTGATCGGTGCTATTGCGGCTCTCCCCGTCGCTTTCCTTGAGGGATGGCGCTGGGGCCTCGGTATCCTCGTCGGAGCCGTGCTCGCCTGGTTCAACTTTCGCTGGCTTCAGAAGGGGCTAGACGCGCTTGCCGATGCCGCTACCACCCAATCTACGGAACACGCTGCCCAAGTGCCATTCGGCACGTATTTCCGCGCGGCGTTCCGCTACGTGTTGATCGCTCTTGCGGTGTATGTTATTTTCAAAGTACTGAACGTTCCCGTTTTAAGCATGATTTTTGGCCTG
>DATFZN010000177.1:0-3537 GCA_035314425.1 Candidatus Acidiferrum sp.
CCGTTTGGAGCCCGGGCGGCGGCGGCATTTCTCCCGACAAGTTGCCGATTCCAAGCTGGCAGAAACTTAAAGGAGTGATCACCAAGAAGAATGAGGGCTCTAAGAAATATCGCAACGGCCCGGACGTCGCGGCAAACTCGAATTTTACCTTCTATGTCTGCGCCGACCAATCCGGTTGCACGGCAAACAATTATGGCGGAACCAGTTTTGCGGCGCCGATGTGGGCCGGCTACCTGGCTCTGGCCAATGAACAGGCGGCCAAAAACGGCGATAAGCCACCCGGCTTTATTAACCCAGCCATTTATCCGCTGGGTCTGGGAAAAGGTTATGCCACCGCTTTCCACGACATCACCGTCGGCAGTAACGGTTTTCCGGCCGTAAAAGGCTACGACTTGGCGACCGGCTGGGGCAGCCCAAACACAGACGGCCTGATCAACGCGTTGGCACCGTAGAAGGCTAACGTCGTCCTCAGCGCGGCGTGCAAGAAGATTGCCGTGCCGGGGATGACTCCGGGCACAACCACAAGTATCGCGACGGTGGACGACCGGCTTCGGCTCGGCGGCCACCGTCGCTAAGTAGTGACTGTGAAATGTTTCGGTGATCAGTAAGTAGATTTGCGCAAAGATTGGCCCGGCGGGTCATACTACCCCGGGTCTTTCTTGCTTCGAACGAATCGCCGCAAGACCCAGGGCAGCTCTCCACTGGTTCCTCCAAGGAACCTCCGATTAAGTCCTTTTTCGGATAGCTCGGGCAGGGCCCGGCTTAAAGCCGCTGAGGTCCGCTATCTCCATTCCTCCCCAGTCGCGAATCGATACTTAATCAGACCTTCCCGAAGACGGACAGAGGAGTCAGCATACACCTCAATCGTACGCGGCGAGTCAATCGCAGAAAAAGAAAAGGCGCACGCCGATGGGATAATGAATAAAAGACAAAAGGCGTGCGCTCAATAAGCATGGGGAAATCGATTCTACCGGCCAAAGTACTTGGCGTTCCGCTCGGTGAAAGCTTTCCACTTTTCCGGCAAGTCATCCAGGGCAAAAATCGCCGACACCGGGCAGACCGGCACACACGCCCCGCAATCAATGCACTCCACCGGATCGATGTACAACATTTCCTCTTCCGCGTACGCCGGCGCATCCTTCTTCGGATGGATGCAATCGACCGGGCAAGCGTCCACACAAGCAGTGTCCTTGGTTCCAATACACGGTTCCGCGATTACGTAGGCCATAGAGTGTTCTCCCTGAGATTATTCCGAACCCCAATAGAATTAATTATTCTAGCAAGAATACCGGCTTACCGCATAGGGTTGCGCTTTTCCGTGCGCCCAAAGCGTGAATTCGCTCGATACAAGCGCGACCGCCACCACAGCGGACAATGACTACGTTCGCGCGGCTGGCCGATGACTCATGGCGCGGACGCACTGGCCACATCGTCACCCTGCGCCGCGACGCCAGAGTTACCAGACCGGCTTTCCGTCTTTGTCGCGGAAGACGAAGGTTTCGCTGCCTCGGGTGACTTCCCGGGCAAAGATCGTTTCCACACCTTCAAACTCCACTTTGGTCCCGATCACCGTGACCACGTCGCCCTTGTTGAATACAAGATCGTAAGCCTTTACGAACTTCGTGGTTGCCAGGTGAACCTCAATCGTCTGGTTGGCAGACAATCTCAAGATCAAGTGCGTGCCGATACCTCCGCTCACCGGGCACTGGCGCTCGCTGACCGCTTCCACTGTTCCTTTGAACGTGGCTTCGGCTGCCGGATCGTACTTCGGAACGGCGACACCTGCCGCGGACTGCCCCGCGATTACCGGGCTAATGGTCAGAACCAGCGCAAGTACTGCAAGAACCAGAATGATGATGTGCGAGGTTTTCATGGGCCCACCTCCTGCCAAACACCCAACCGCTGACTTAAGTGTGGCCCTGTTTCGCCCATGGTGCGGTGATGAGGATCACCCGGTGCTGTGAGGAAAGGGCGGACAATGACGTCCCCCAGATACTAAGCGGCGCACAATGTCTGAGGCGGAATCCTTGGTGTATCATAATCGGTCTGCCAGAGAGGCCATCAGAAGAAGGCCCTGGCTTCGGAGAGGTCCATCATGAAGGGCGACGCAAACGTTATTGCCGTACTCAACCAAGTTTTGAAGGCAGAACTAACCGCCATCAACCAGTACTTCCTGCACGCGGAGATGTGTGAAAACTGGGGCTACGAGCGCATGGCCAAACACACCCGCAAAGAATCCATCGAGGAGATGACGCACGCGGAGAAGCTGATGGAGCGCATTCTTCTGCTCGACGGCGCTCCCAACATGACCGATTATTTCAAGATCAACATCGGCCAGACCGTGGCGGAGCAACTGAAGAACGACCTCCAACTGGAGTACGACGCGGTCAAGCGGCTGAATGACGGCATCGAAACCTGCGTGAAGGCCGGAGACAACGGATCGCGCGAACTGCTGGAAATGATTCTGAAAGACGAAGAACACCACGTCGACTGGCTGGAAGGCCAACTCCACGCCATCACCGAGATGGGCATCGAGAACTACCTGGCGCAACAACTGCACAAATCCGAAGAAGAGGATTAGCTACGACGAACTGCGCCGACACTCGCGGCGTGCCCCGACCTTAGCAACTGAAAACTGGGTTTTGGGTGCCCCGTTCCTTGCGGTTTTTTCGCAAGGGGCGGGTCTTTGCTCAGATCTCGACGCCCATGGCCTCGACTGCCTAAGCGGATCAAATTTTATTTGCTGCAAGTCGTGCTGACCATCTTCAGGCCAGACACCTGCAAGTCGGCGTGTTGCCTTACACCGATTTCTTTCTTTTCGTTGGGTTGGCTTTTTTCCTCTTGGGTTTTCGATCTGTGGGCCACCGTGCCGGTTAGAGTAACTGTATGGCCGATGTGTTCGGCAAGCGAGACGCCGGTGTTGGGATAAAGCTCCCAATGCTTCGCCTCGGTGCTGACGAGGAAAAAGCCCGTCGGTTCCACGCCTTTCTGAAGGCAGCCGGTTACGGTCTGCGTTCCCGAATCCTTGTCGTTCGCCATTTGCGGTGCGCCATACAGCAAAGTTGTGCCGAGGCCCAGGACCAGTACCATCCATACGAGTTTCTGCGTCATGATTTAGTTTCTCCTTGAAAGTATGGCGAGTATGATCTTTCTCGCCGACAATGGATGTGATTGGCATCACAGTCCGATCCTCGTTGACCAATAACGGCTGAGGAAGCCGCGTCGGGACGCTGAATTTGCGTTCTTGCACACATTCTGGTGCATTATTTACCTCAAAAAAAACTCTCATTTCCGCGCAAAATCTAGAAAACAAAGGGTCGAAAATTTTCTTGCCTCCTAGATCTATGGTTCTTAAGGTAGTTAGAGGCAAAATCTTGAAAACGTTGAGGTTAACACGGCGCCCCAGACAGCCTGCGACTCTGCTTGTCAAAGATCCGACCATTATCTTATAGATAACTTGTGTGCGAACCATGTTAGCAGAAATCGAAGCGTGGGGTCAAGCGCAAAACGGCGCGGCCTGCCGATCCGGTTCCAATT
>DATFZN010000178.1:0-4302 GCA_035314425.1 Candidatus Acidiferrum sp.
GAAGCACTGGTTGATCCGCACACCCCGCCGCAGATGCGAAAGAATCTCACGGATGGTTGGTTCTTCGGAGTTTTACCGGACATGAATACCGAGGACCCCTTGGTTCAGCAGTACGTGATTCAGAACAGCATCTGGTGGGCGGAAACGTCAGGGCTGGACGGGTACCGCATCGACACGTTTCCTTATGTCTCGCGAGCCTTTTGGGCGCACTGGCACCAGGAGTTGCGCCGTATTTACCCGCGACTGTCCACCATCGGAGAGGTGTTTCATCCCGACCCGACGGTGACCTCCTTTTTTGCCGGCGGACGTAAAGGGTGGGATGGAATTGACACGCAACTGACAACTCTCTTTGATTTTCCGCTGTATTTTGCTATGCGGGACGTTTTGCTGAACGGTGCTCCCGCAGGACGGATCGCCAATGTACTAAGGCAGGATTCCCTTTATCCGCACCCCGAATTTCTTGTGCCGTTTTTTGCGAATCACGACACGACCCGGTTTGCAGGGGCGACCGGGGCCACTCCCGACAAATTGAAAATGGCCTTCGGGTTGACGATCACGATGCGAGGAATTCCCGAACTTTACTATGGCGACGAAATTGGAATGCCTGGTGGAGGCGATCCGGATAACCGCCACGATTTTCCGGGTGGCTGGCCGGAAGATCAGAACAATGCCTTTGTTCGGGAAGGTAGGACCAAGGAGCAAGAAGAGACTTTCGAGTATGTGCAAACGCTGCTGCGGCTGAGGCGAGAGCATGATGCGTTGCGGGGAGGAAAACTCTGGCATCTGGCTTCGGATGAATCGAGCTACATTTTTGTGCGGGAATCAGACGAGGAGAAACTAGTCATTGCCTTTCATGATGGCGCGGGCGCAAAGACTGTGGATCTTTCGCTGCGGGGCACTCCGGCGGAGGCTGCGGCGGGTATCTCTACCCTGTTTGGGAATGGCCAAGCCGACTTGGCGGGGCAGCAATTGAAGCTGGTTCTTGCGCCACAAAGCATTTCGATTTTTGCATTGCAGTAGGTCTATAGTAATAGGCTCGGGAAACCGATTTTTGGCTGGGGGTGAACAAATGAAAAAGCTTTTTGTACTGATGGCACTTCTAGGGATGAGCGCGATGGCAGCGGAAAAAACTGTGTATGACTTCACTTTAAACTCGATCGATGGACAACCCACTCCACTTTCCAATTTCAAAGGCAAGGTGGTTCTGCTGGTAAACGTGGCGAGCCGATGCGGATTCACGCCGCAATACGCCGGATTGGAATCGTTGTACGAGAAATACAAGGATCGCGGATTTGTCATCGTGGGCATACCGGCGAATAATTTCGGCGCCCAGGAGCCAGGGACAAATCAGGAGATCAAGACATTTTGCAGTTCCAAATACCATGTGACTTTCCCCATGATGGCGAAGGTTTCCGTGAAGGGGAGCGACATTACTCCGTTGTACGCGTTTCTGACGGACAAGACCGCGCATCCGGACACAGGCGGCGAGATCGGATGGAATTTCACAAAATTCCTCGTCGGACCGGACGGCAAAGTGATTGCGCGGTTTGATTCCAAGGTGGAACCGGACTCGCCCGAAGTTACTTCGGCAGTTGAGAAAGCGTTGGCCGGACTGAAAAAATAACCGAGCCTGGGCTTAGAACAACTGAGACAACAATGAACCCGTTCTGCTCTGCTGAACATCCAACGCAGATAGAGACGGGAAAAGCGCCAACCCTACTCCATTGACGCGCGAGCGAATTCACACTTCATGGCCATTCTCTCCCTACAAAGTGTAAGCAAAAATTATCTTACCGACGGTCAGACGATTCAGGCTCTTTCTGGGGTGACGCTGGAGGTCCAAGCGGGGGAATTCGTCGCGTTGGTCGGGCGCAGCGGGTGTGGAAAATCCACGCTACTCAATCTGGCCGGAGCAATGGATTTTCCGACCCGCGGAATCGTGCTCATCGATGGCGTTTCAACCGCGGGGCTGGATGATGCCGGACAAACGAAACTGCGGCGTGAAAAGGTGGGCTTTGTCTTTCAATCGTTTCAACTGTTGCACACGCTGACAGCTCTGGAAAATGTGGAGCTGCCGCTGCTGCTGGCGGGAGATGGTGGGGCACGCCAAGAAGCTCGCGAACGATTAAGGTGGGTGGAACTCGACCGACTGGGCGAGCGCTTTCCTCATCAATTGTCGGGAGGGCAGATGCAGCGCGTGGCCATTGCGCGAGCATTGGTTCATTCTCCCAAACTTTTGCTGGCCGACGAACCTACGGAGAATCTGGATACGACCACGGGCTCGCTCATTCTGGAATTGCTGCAACGGCTCACACGGGAGCGCCAGACGGCGACCATCATGGCCACCCACAGCCTGGAAGCCGCCGAAATCTGTGACACTTTGGTGCGGCTGCGCGACGGTCACATCGAAGAAATCACGCGGCGTTGACATGGCACGGCTAAATCTTTTCTACCGGTTGATGGTGCGGCCACTGTTGCGCGAACCGGTGCGCATGGCGCTGACGATTTTGGCAGTCGCGATCGGCGTGGCGGTGGTGTTGGCCATCGAGATGGCCGGGGATGCTGCCGCTGGTTCGTTCCACTCGTCCATGGAAACACTTGCGGGAGGATACACGCTGGAGATCGTGGCCGTTGGCGGCGTGCCGGATTCGGTGGTGGCGATGCTCGCGACGCAGCCTATTCCACTAAAATACTCCGCTCGCATTGAGGATTACGCCACAGCTATCGAATCGAAGGAAACACTTCCGCTGATCGGAATTGACATGATCGCGGAGGGAAGTCGTTACGCTGGAGCTAATAATAGCCTAACCGCAGCAAACTCCACGTCAGAACAACCTGAGTTCGCACTGAAATCCCTGCAGGAACCCACCAGCGTTTGGGCAGGGAGCAGCCTAAAGAAAAAGCCGGGCGACCAACTTGAGCTGCTCATAAATGATCAGACTGTGACCTGCACAGTGCGCGGGGTGTATCCGGACGCGAATGGAAATGAAAGCGCGATTGTGATGGACCTGGCAGGCGCCGCACTCGCGTTGAAACGAGCCGGCCATGTCGATCGCATTCTTTTGAAGGTTCCGGAAACGGCGAACGCAGAGGAGTCGCAGAAACGCATCGCGTCCTTGCTTCCTGCAGGAGCCGAGATTCGACCCCAAGGAACGGGAACGATCGAGAATCGCAAAATGCTGGCAGCGTTTCGGTGGAATCTGCGATTGCTCAGTTATATCGCCCTGGTGGTGGGCGCATTCCTGATCTACAACACGATTTCGATCTCTGTGGTTCGGCGGCGAGCCGAGATCGGCATTGTCCGCGCACTGGGAGCGAGCCGCACACAGGTCGGCTTGGCGTTTCTCGGAGAGGCTGCGGGCATTGGACTTGCTGGAGCGATCCTGGGACTTCCGCTGGGAAGGGCCCTGGCAAGTGGCGCAGTGAAGCTGATGGCGCTGACAGTCGACATGCTGTATGTGAGCAGCCGCCCGGGAGCCATTGTGCTCAGCGGTTATTTTGTTTTGCTCGCGCTGACCATGGGAGTGGGCGTATCGGTTGCATCGGCGGTGAGTCCGGCACGGGAGGCGATGCAAGTTGCACCCGTGGACGCGATGGCTCGTGGACGACGCGAATACGCTTCGCGCATGAATAAGGGGCAAGATCTAGGGATTGCGGTGGTTTTGGCAATCGTGGCAGCTGTACTTGCGCGATTACCTGCTGCGGGTGGCAAGCCTGTTTTCGGGTATTTAGCTACGATCCTGCTAATCGTTGCAACGGCATACGCAATTCCGGCGCTCGTCAACTTTGTTTCAGCAGTGAGCACAGGCCTGTTGCAACGGCTGCTGGGTGTGGAGGCATTGTTGGCTTCACGAAGCCTGGTGGGGTCGCTCGGACGCACGTCGGTGCTGATCGGCGCGCTGGCAACCGCGGTAGCCATGATGACTTCCGTCGGGATCATGGTGGGAAGTTTTCGGCAAACGGTGGTCAGTTGGATGGATCATCAATTGCCCGCAGATTTGTATGTGCGACCTGCAGGAGAGCCAGCGGCCGATCGGCATCCCGCGCTGTCGCTCCAATTGACGGAGCAAATCGCAAAATTGCCCGGCGTGGCGGCGGTGGATCGTTTGCGGGCGTACGAAATTGGTTTTGAAGGAATGCCGGTGACGCTGGCTTCGATGGATGTGCAAGTGTTAGGTCCTTACGACAAGTCTAATTTTCTTTCCGGCAGGCCCGCCGGGGAAGTCCTGTCCGAGTTGCGGGGACAGAACAGCATCCTGGTCAGCGAGCCATTTACCTATAAACATCACCTGAAACGGGGTG
>DATFZN010000179.1:0-6335 GCA_035314425.1 Candidatus Acidiferrum sp.
AGGCGCGATCGATTATTTCGGGCTGGCTTACGACTTGCCGCCGGCGATTTCTGGCCACCAGAATTATTTTTATTGGGGACCGCGGGGTTATACCGGTTCTTGCTTGGTCATCATCGGCCGGACGCGCGAACAATTGCGGCAACAATATGAAACGGTGATCGAGGAGGGTGAAATTTATCATCCCTACGCGATGCCATTTGAAAATCATCGCGGAATTTGGATTGTTCGCGGGCCAAAATACGGTTCGCTGCAGGAAGCTTGGCCCACTTTAAAGTTGTGGATATAGTCTGCTCTCCAATTTCCCTTTCGCAAGCCCGGGCGTTCGCCCCGCAAGACTCTAGATTGCCTGGAGTGTTCGCAGAACACCAGGCTAGTTCGGGCCGACCAACGAGAGGTAAGATAACCTTGGATTTTTCCGGGAGTTGACGACATGGATGGCAAAGTTCCCATCGATGCGGAGCTGGCCCGCGACCGGCGCCTGATTGGCGGTATCGGACTGCTCGTTTTTCTCGCGCACATGCTGGTCAGCGGTCGTTACGGCTATTTCACGGACGAATTGTATTACCTCGCATGCAGTCGTCATCTTGCGTGGGGATATGTCGACCAGCCGCCGCTGATTGCTTGGCTCACCTGGCTCGAGCGCGTAACCCTTGGCGATTCGCTTACGGCGTTGCGCTTTCTGCCCGCAGTGGCTGCCGGCCTGAGAGTTGTAGTCACGGGATACCTCTCACGCGAACTGGGCGCAAAACGTTTTGGCATTGCCCTCGCATGCACGTGCGTGGCAGTTGCGCCGCTGTATCTCGGTCTGGATTCGCTGCTCACCATGAATGTGTTCGAGTCGCTGTTCTGGATGGGCGCTGCGCTGATTGCGCTTAAAATCTTCAACGGCGCAAGCCCCAAATTGTGGCTGGCGTTTGGCTTGGTTTGCGGCTTTGGCCTGCTCAACAAACATTCGATGCTGTTTTTTGGCTTTGGCCTGGTCGCTGGACTGCTTCTCACCAGGCAGCGCAAGCAACTCGATGAACCGTGGTTCTGGCTTGGCGGCCTGATTGCCCTCGGGATTTTCCTGCCAAATCTCATCTGGGAGATCCAGCATCACTTCCCCATCATCGAAGTGTTGCAGAATGTGCAACGTAGCGGCCGCAACGCAGAATTGAAACCGCTGATGTTTATGCTCGTCCAGGTGCTCATTCTGCATCCGCTCGCAGCGCCCGTGTGGATCGCCGGGTTGCTGCTGCTGTTGCGCGATCCCGAGGGCAAGGGCTGGCGCGTTTTGGGAATCACGTATCTGGTCATCATGCTTTGCATGTTGCTGTTTCGCGGCCGGATGTATTATCCCGGTCCGGCCTATCCGATGCTCTTCGCGGCAGGTGGCGTGGTATTCGATGGATGGTTTTCGCGAATGCAAAGCGGACGTTGGCTGAGGCCTGCCTACATCATCGTGCTGGTGGTTACCGGAATCATGCTAGCGCCTTTTGGGTATTTTCCGTTGCTGAGTGTCAACCAATACATTGCGTACTCACGATTCCTGCACTTTCAGCCTGTGAAACTGGAAAATCACCGGATGGGCCCGTTGCCGCAAATCTATGCCGACCAGTTCGGCTGGAAAGAAATGGCGCAGGTAGTGGCCGCTGCCTATTACAACCTTTCTCCCGAAGAGCAAAAGAGTTGTGGCATTTTTGCACAGAACTATGGGCAAGCGGGGACAATCGATTTTTTCGGTGCGAAACTGGGTTTGCCCCCGGCAATTTCTGGCCACCAGAATTATTTTTATTGGGGACCACACGGTTTCAGCGGCCAGTGTTTGATCGTGATGGGTGACACACCGGAGAGACTCGGCGAATTATTTGAGAGCGTGGAAAAGGTGGGTACCGTCGATCACCCGCTGTCCATGCCCTATCAGCATTTTGATGTCTATCTTTGCCGCCGCCCTAGATTTGGAACGCTGCAGGATATCTGGCCGAAGATCAAGAGATGGGGTTAGCAGGGCGGCCCGGACTTCGATCCGCCTGCAGTTTTAATTCCTCTTGCAAGCACCCGCGACACCAGCAGCCCGCAGACCTTTCACCGGTGGGCACGGCAAGTCTGTGCGGAAACTCGGCACACCAGCAGGGGTCCTTGGGCCGGCAGTCGATCGGTCCATTACACACGACACAGCGGGTCTGCATGGACAGAGTATGGCGCGAACGCCTGCCTCAGTCGAGCAGATCATCCCTAGCCTACCCCCTCTAGGGGCAGCCTTCTCTAGTGTCTATAGGGTTAAATAGCCGGCGTTGCTTGTCAGCAACGCAATACGGATGATATCTTGAAGGTGCGGAATCGCGCGAAATCCCGATTCGAATAGAGGTTATACCTTTTTTCTTCAATGACTTACGGGGATTGGCACACTCTTGAGCCGGACACCAGACATTCGACCGTATAAAGGCAAGTGGCCCCAAATTGCCTCTTCTGCTTACATCGATTCTGCTGCAGTACTCATCGGCGACGTGACGATTGGTGAGGATTCAAGCGTCTGGCCACTGTGTGTGGTGCGCGGCGACGTGCACTATATCCGTATCGGCAACCGCACCAACGTTCAGGACGGCTCTGTTCTCCATGTGATGAAAGATGAGTGGCCGCTGGTGCTCGAAGATGAAGTGACAGTTGGGCATTCTGTCACGCTGCACGGCTGCACGATTGAGTCGCGCTGTCTGATCGGCATGGGTGCCATTATTTTAAATGGCGCGCGTGTTGGAACTGGTAGCATCGTCGCCGCCGGCACGCTGATTCCTGAGCGCACGGTGATTCCCGCCGGTAGTTTGGTGATGGGATCACCGGGAAAAGTCAAGCGCGCTTTAACCGACGCCGATCGCGATTCGATTGCTGCGTATGCGGCGCGCTACGTTTCCTACAAAAATATTTACAAGAGTGACGTGGCAGGCACGAACAACGCGGAGTCGGCGAACTGACATGACTCTCTTTCTTTACGCTTTGTCGCCCAGTTGGTTTTTCGATTGGAGTCCGCGCAGCGACGAATCTTTCTCAGGGTCAAATGGCTGAAAAAAGAAAATTCCAGGCAATCAAGGGCACTCGCGATCTTCTCCCACCGGAGACAGAACTGTGGAATCGCGTGGAGCAAACTGCGCGCCAAGTGTTCGGCACGTTCGGTTTCGGCGAAATTCGTCTGCCTATTTTTGAGCCGACGGAATTGTTTGCTCGCTCGATCGGTTTGGATACGGACGTCGTGTCAAAGGAGATGTATTCGTTTGAAGATCGCGACGAGACATCTGTTAGCCTGCGCCCGGAGGCGACCGCTTCAGTGTGTCGCTCATTCATAGAACATGGCATGCACGCGCTGCCTCAGCCGGTGAAGCTGTATTACACGGGGCCGATGTTTCGCCGCGAGCGGCCACAAAAGGGGCGTTATCGCCAGTTTTATCAGATTGGTGCAGAAGTTCTGGAGGCGTTACAACCCGGCCTGCAGGATTCCGCGAAGAACACTGGAAAAGATGCCGCCGTCGATGCTGAGGTGATCGAGATGGTGATGGCGTTCTTTGCCAAGATCGAACTCGACGGCGTGCAACTTGAAATCAATTCGATCGGTTGTCGCGAATGCCGCCCCAAATACATAGAATTGCTGCGCGCCCGATTGTTAGAAGAGAAAGACAAACTCGGCCTCGACAGTCAGTACCGGATCGACAACAATCCCTTGCGGGTGCTCGATTCAAAGCTCGAATCCGAGCAGGAAATCATCGCCACGTTGCCGCACATCAACGAGCATCTGTGTGAAACCTGCGCAAAGCAGTATGCCGAAGTAAAACGGCAGCTTGCGGTGCGCGAAGTATCCTATAAGGAAAATTGGCGACTGGTCCGCGGCCTCGACTATTACATGCGCACGACATTCGAGATCACCGCGCGGGGCCTGGGCTCGCAGAATGCCGTCTGCGGCGGCGGACGCTATGATGGGTTGGTCGAAATACTGGGTGGCATGCCGACCAAGGGCATCGGCTTCGCCATCGGCGAAGATCGCCTGATTCTTTCGCTCGAGGCGGCAGGAAAGGGCCACGTGGCGAAGGGCTGCGACGTGTACATCGCGTGGATGGGCGAGAAGGCCCAAGACACTGCGATTCACGTGGCGCGCACGTTGCGGCAAGCCGGTTTTCGCGTGGAACTGCCACCGGTCGAGCAGAAATTTGGCAAGGCTCTCGGCCAAGCCGATAGGATTGGTGCTAGGCACGCGCTAATTCTTGGCGACGAGGAAATCGCCAGCGGCAAGTGGACCGTGAAGACTCTAGCCGACAGCTCGCAACAGAAATTGACAGAGGCAGAATTGGCGGAGTTTTTGCGCAAGCACCATGGTTCACCCCTCAGGAGCGCAGACACCTAATTTGAATTGGTGCCTGTGGCTTTGTAAACTCTCGAGGCGGAAGACCCGAGCTACCGCGCAGCAGCAAAATTAGAGGGAGAGGAAACTGACGTGCTCGATGTTTTGGGTAATTTGAAGCGCACACATTATTGCGGAGAACTTCGCGCCGCCGACGCGGGCTGCGACACCATCGTAATGGGATGGGTTCACCGTCGCCGTGACCTCGGCAATCTGCTGTTTCTCGACATCCGCGATCGGTCGGGAATTGTGCAGGTTGTATTCAACACGGAAAGCCAGCCCGAAGCGCATGCCAAAGCCGAGCAGGCTCGCAGCGAATTCGTCGTTGCCGTTGAAGGCAAGGTTACCAAACGCGACCGCGCCAACACCGATATCGGCACGGGCGAAGTGGAAATCGTGGCCAACAAACTGCATATTCTGAACAACGCAAAGACCCCACCGTTCCCCGTGGAAGAAGACATCAACGCGGCAGAAGAGACACGCTTGCGTTACCGCTATCTCGATTTGCGCCGGCCGAAGCCGTATCGCAACCTTGCCCTGCGCCATAAAATTCTCTTGGAAATTCGTAAGACCATGGACGAATTGGGCTTCATCGAAGTGGAGACGCCGATGTTGACCCGCTCCACTCCTGAAGGGGCGCGCGATTATTTGGTTCCCAGCCGCGTGCATCATGGGCAGTTCTACGCATTGCCGCAATCGCCGCAGATCTTTAAGCAGATTTTGATGATCGGGGGACTAGACCGCTATTTCCAGATCGTGAAATGTTTCCGCGACGAGGATCTGCGCGCCGACCGCCAACCGGAATTTACACAACTCGATGTGGAAATGTCTTTTCCGCGCCAGGAAGACATTTTCGGCGTAATCGAAAACGTAATGGTGCGTGCGTGTGCTGTAGCCGGAATCAAAGTGGAGGCTCCTTTTCCGCACATGCTGTACAGGGATGCGATTCGTAAGTACGGTAGCGACAAGCCTGATAGGCGATTCGGCATGGAGTTGCACGAAGTGACCGAATGTTTTCCGCCGGAAGCGAAACAGAAGCTGCAGATTGAAGGAACGGTGTTTGCATTTGCGGCGCCCGGGGCGGCGACCTACTCGCGCAAGCAGCTGGATGAGTTGACCGAAAAGGCTAAAGCCATCGGGGCGCGCGGTGCATATTTCATAAAGGTCTTAGCCGAAGGCACCACGTCCACGATCGAGAAATTGATCGGCGCAGAGAACGCCAAGCAGGTAGGCGAGTTATGTGGCGCCAAGACCGGTGATTTGGTTGTAGCCGTTTCGGCCAAGCAGGAAATCAAAGGCACTGAAGCGGCTGCGCTGGTTGCGGGCCAATTGCGTTTGCAGCTGGGCGAAGCGCTCAGCCAGATCGACAAAACGAAGTGGAAATTCCTGTGGCTCACTGGCTTTCCGCTTTTTGAATGGAGTGAGTCCGACAAAGCCTGGGTCAGCGCGCAACATCCTTTCACCGGAATCGTTGATGAAGACTTGGGGAAACTCGAAACCGCGCCCTGGGAAGTGCGCTCCAAGGGCTACGACCTGGTGCTCAATGGTGTTGAACTCGGATCCGGTAGCATCCGAATTCACCGCCAGGATGTTCAGGAGCACCTCTTCAAAACGCTCGGCCTCAGCGAAGAAACTCTGCGCCGCCGCTTCGGATTTTTCCTTGACGCACTCACCTATGGCACGCCTCCACACGGCGGCATCGCGCTCGGCTTGGATCGTGTTGTGATGCTTCTCACCGGTGAAAAATCCATCCGCGAAGTCATCGCTTTTGCGAAAACGACCGCCGCGGTCGATTTGATGGCAGATTCGCCGAGCGAAGTTGATACAGAGCAATTGGACCAGTTGGGGATACAAATCAAGAACCGATGAGCCGCATCCGTATATTGCCGGAAGGAGTCGCCAACAAAATTGCCGCTGGTGAAGTTGTCGAACGGCCCGCTTCGGTAGTGAAAGAGCTTCTTGAAAACGCACT
>DATFZN010000180.1:0-2314 GCA_035314425.1 Candidatus Acidiferrum sp.
GCAATCGATACCCATAGATATCGCCACACCCCGACGGTTTAGCCCAACCCATTTTTAGACCACCGTCGCGGCGATCACCTCCTGAGTGCTCTCCAAGCGCCTCCCGCCGCGACGCCGGTCTAAAAATGCTCTGCATTATGATACAATCTTGGGGGGGAGGAGGGGACACGACGAAATGTGTTGGGGAATTATTTTGCGTGAGGTCCTGGGCGGCTAAGGCGGATTCGCTAGCTGGACCGCAGAGAAGCTCAAAGACTTCGGGTTCGCTCAAATTCTGGGGGGGCCGCGCTGATCAGCTCTAGGAGATTTACTCGTCCTTCGGTTGGGCATCCGATAGATCCTTACGCCCGAATTTTTGGGCGCAGCGATATGAGCGTCGAATTTTTTGGGAAGGCAAATGTTATCCGATTGGGTTATTGCAAACCGCGCTTGAATTTAATCTAATCTAAGCTCTGGAGGGTCTTGGTACCGAGCGCCCCGGTTCATGAGTGCCGGAAACGCGAGTTTTAGCGGAAATCCGACGAAGCAGGAGCATTATCACGCGTTCCTGTCTCACAACGGCGCGGACAAGTCTTCGGTCGAGAGGCTCGCGGAGGAACTCGAGAAGCGCGGCTTAGCCTGCTGGCTGGACAAATGGAATCTCATTCCAGGTGATCCCTGGCAGGCCGCGATCGAAGCAGCGCTTGGCCAGTGCGACACCTGTGTCGTCTTCTTTGGCCCGCTCGGCTTCGGTCCATGGCACAACGAAGAAATGCGCTTGGCCCTCCAGCGACGGGTTAACTCACGTGAGCGCAAGCTCCGCGTTCTGCCTGTGATCCTGCCTGGTGGCCAACGCGCTAAGGAAAGCGACGTGCCAGGCTTTCTGCAAGGCACAACGTGGGTCGAGTTTCGTCAATCACTTGATGAGGAGGGTGCCCTCTACCGCTTGGTGTGTGGCATCAAAGGTATCCCGCCTGGGCGTCGGCCGGGAGCCACCATCTTGGAAGGGGAATGCCCATACCTCGGGTTGAAGACATTCCAGCCGGATGACGCGCCGCTTTTTTTCGGGCGCACAGCTAAGGTCCAGGAATTGATCGACCGCTTGCGCAACCACTTCGGCACACCGAAGGAAGAGCGATTCCTCGCCCTGATTGGTGCGTCCGGAAGTGGGAAGTCTTCTCTCGCACTTGCCGGGTTAAGCCCCTCCATACAGCGCGGCGAATTGCCATCGAGCGCGAAGTGGCCTCTGGTCCGATGCCGGCCGGGGACTCGACCCTGGGAAAACCTGCAGATCGCTCTATCGACTAATCAGCAGATAGCGTTGCACATGGCTGCGCTGCCGACGCTTATCATCCGTCCAGAGGACGAACAGCGCCGCCTTCACCTTACCGCACAACTTGCTCTGCACGATCAGCCCGAGAACCATCGGCTGTTCATCCTTATCGATCAATTCGAAGAGATCTTCACTTTGTGTAATGACGAGGGGGCTCGCCGCCAGTTAATCGACAACGTTCTCTACGCCACCAATGTTGCTGGCGGCCGGACAATCGTGGTGCTGACCATGCGAGCCGACTTTTATGGCCAGTGCGCCAGTTACCCTGGGCTGCGCGCAGCTATCGCGGATCACCAATCACTCATCGGTCCGCTGAGCGAGGAAGAACTCCGCGACGCCATCGAATCTCCCGCGCAACTCGCCGGCGGCGAACTAGAACCAGGCCTGATGGAACTACTGCTCGCCGATATGAAGGGACAGGCCGGCGCACTTCCTTTCCTGGAACACGCGCTGTTCAAGCTCTGGGAAATGCGCGACGGCCGGCGCCTCATGGCGAAGGCCTACACGGAAATGGGCCGACTGGGAGGCGCACTGGATGCCCACGCCGAGGAGTTCTTCACAAAAACTCTGAGCGTCGAAGAACAGTCTCTGTGTCGCCAATTGCTCGTAGACCTCGTCCATCCCGGCGAAGGTGCAGCGGATACCAAGAAACGCGTATCATTGGACGATGTTGCCCCCACGGATGCGGTGCGTGCGGTGCTAAAAAAGCTTGCCGATGCCCGCCTAGTGACAACCGATCGGGATGACCGTCCCGAAGCGGCCCAGGCTGAGCTGGCGCACGAAGCATTGATTAGTGGCTGGCGCAGGCTTGGCGAGTGGGTGAACGAAAACCGAGAGAAAAGTCGGCTCAAGGAGCGTCTGCTCGACTCCGGGCGCGAATGGCAGAGAAGCAGCAAAAAGGAGGACTTCCTGTATCGGGGTGCACAGCTGGCCACCGCGCAGGAGATTTTCGATTCGAGCGAGGAACTGCCAAAGATTGGCAGAGAGTTTCTGGAAGCAAGC
>DATFZN010000181.1:0-3403 GCA_035314425.1 Candidatus Acidiferrum sp.
GAAGGCACCCTCGCGCAGGCGGCGAATGTTGCTCAGGGTCTTTTCCGAAGCCCCCCATGCGCGGTTTTGCTTCTCCAGCACATCGGCGACTCGGAGGTTAATTTCAGTCCCATGCGGAACGTCCGAACTTCGGGCAGCAACCTGCGAAGGGTCTGGCGGATATGGAAAGAACTGTCGAACTTCAGGAGAGTAGTTGAGGAAATCGGAGAAAAGCCGGGTGGTGTGCGGGATGGAACTGAACGGAATGCAATCGGGAATCACGCGCCGCGCTCCAATGCCAGGACGCGGCAACAGCAGTCGGAACCACGGCTGCCGCGCTGCGAGCGCTGCTCAACGATTTTGTGGAGATCCCGAAGCATTATCGTTCTCAGCAATCCACGATTTGACAGCCGAACAGGTTCGCCCAAAAAACGCTTCTCGCCCAGCTTGAAGGGTCACGGCTTCAGCCGTGCCGTACAAGCCTATTAATCTTTGTCATTCCGAGCGGGCTTTAGCCCGCGAGGAATCTGCTCTTCCGCTTTTTCAGCAACCTCTGAACCGGCGGCTGCCCCTGCAACCTATGAGACTAACAGGCACGCAAAACGTTTGGATGATTTCACTTGGCGCGGGATGCAGGATTCGTCCCGGCAGAATCGTCCGTCGTCACGGCACATCTAAATGATTGGTGGTTTGGACTTCCTCGCCAGCGATGATAGAGTGAAGCTGACCGTAGCATCACCACGTGGGGGCGTCACGGCTTCGACGGAAGTGATTGCGGTGAAGAGGCATACCGGAGTGCACGCATCCGTAATCGTGTGCAAAAACACAATTGCCAATCAAAACCTGGCATACGCAGCTTAATTAGTTAGGCTGCCGCTCCCTTCGGCTTTGCTCATGGGCTGGAGTCAGGGCGTCATACAGTGAGCTAGCCCGAAACCCTACGTCTGGGGGTAAGGGCGAAACTTTCAGGCTGGCCGGCCGCATTTCTTGTCCGTTCTGAGCGCGGTTGGCGAGAGTGCCGGGTCATACCGGCGCGGGAACGCGACTAAGTATGTAGTCTCTTCGCTGACAGCATTTTCGGACGCGGGTTCAACTCCCGCCGCCTCCATATCACTTTCTTTTTTGTTTTCAGTAGTTTAGAAAGTGAAGGAAGAAAAAGTAGCACGAAACAGACACAAGTCTGTTAGGCTGTCTCCGTTGTAGCACGAAACAGACACAAGTCTGTTAGGCTGTCTCCGTTATGGAGACACAGGTTTACACGAAGCACTCCGCTAAGTGTCCGCACAAATCCAACCGCTTCTATCGTCGATGTCGCTGCCGCAAGTGGATTTATATCGCTGTCGAAAGACGGCGCGTTCCTGCCTTAACCCGCTCATGGGAGACGGCAGAGACGAAAGCCCGCCTCATGGCAGCAGGAAAGCCCGCAGCCAATCCAGACCGCCAGACGATCTCACACGCGATAGACCTTTTCCTGAAAGACAAGAAAGTCCAGAACCGTGCGACCTCGACGCTGTACAAGCTCGACTTGATGTTCCGCAAGCAGTTGGGCGAGTGGTGCAAAAACAACGCGCTGGTCTATCTGCATGAATTGACGCGGGCACAGCTTGAGAAATTCCGCGCAAGTTGGAGCGATACACCACCAGCACGGAAGAAAAAGCAGGAACGTATATCTGGTTTCTTCGGATACTGCCAGCGCCACAAGTGGATTACCGACACCCCGCTCAATCTCTCTCGCGTGTTCGCGTGATGCAGTGCCCTACCCTGCCTTTCGCCGCCGAAGAATTTCAGAAGTTGTTGGCAACCGTTGCGGAGATGTACACCGACCCCAGAGGCAGAAACGGACATACAGCAGAACAGCTTCGCGCCAGAGTGACCGCGTTCCTGCTACTGCTCCGCTGGTCTGGTCTGAGAATCGGTGACGCTGTGAGTTTGGAGCGGGCACGGCTGACGGACGACAACCGCATCCGGCTTTACATGGCGAAGACTGGCGAACACGTTTTTGTTCTGATACCAGCGGAGGTGGCGCAAGCGTTGCGCGAGTTGCCGAACTCAAACCCCGCCTATTTCTTCTGGACAAGCCGTGGGCTGGTTAAGAGTGTAGTGGCGAGCTGGCAGCGAACCTTGCGAGGGCTATTCGTGAAAGCCGAACTCGGCAAGCGTTGCCACCCGCACATGCTCCGCGACACGTTCGCTGTGCATTACCTTGAGGCAGGGATGCCGATAGATCAAGTCTCCATGCTTCTGGGACACAAGAGCATCAAGGTGACTGAGAAAAGCTACGCACCGTGGGTTGCCACTCGACAGAAGCAACTAGAGGCCAGTGTGAGAAAGGCGTGGGCAACAGCGTGACCACGACGAACTACCGCCGACCAGCGACCCCACAGCGACCCCGCAGCGGGATACCGCCCACCCTTCTGGTTCTTGATTACCCTGGCTCATCCCCGCGTATTCATTGGGGATAATGAGTAGACATGACGCTTTTTCACCCCGACTTTACAAGGCTACCCCCGCGTATTTCTCAACGTCTCCGACGCCGTTCCATGATCGTATATCAATGAAACCAAATACTTTACTACGTAATGCGCTTTAGGAACTCCGCAAGGATGGTTCGCACTGTTTCTGACGCTGTGCTTTTCGTTGTGGGGATAAGGCCCGCTCTTCAGATAGCTGAGATCGAGCGGCGGTCGAGCGCTTTCTGTGCAGCGTCATGAATAGGGCTACAGTCGAAGGGTTGGGACTCACAGACGCTAACCATCCCATTCGGATGCAAACACGGACTAGGATTCGGGTCACTTCCGCCCACATTGCAGTATCCGTGGCATGGTTCTTCGCCGACAACCACCATTCCATCAGCCGCAAACACGAGCAGTTCGTCCACGGCAGCGAGACGTCCATAGCTACAATCTTGTCTACGCGGAACCCTGGATTCACTTCGAGGACTTTCATTAAGCTGCGTCCCAGCAAACCCGCGCCGATCACCAGCACAAACGTGATGGCGATCTGTGCCGCGACAATCGCTCGCCCGACGCGCTGGCTGCCTTGCGATCCGGCCTGCCCGCGCCCGCCTTCGACTAGGCCCTTCATCAAATCGCCTCGCGTCGCTCGCGCAGCTGTAAACGCGCCGAGCCCAGCCGCCACCGCAGCGCAAAGCAAGAACGCAAAGAGCAGCACCGGCACGCTTACGGAAACGCAGTCGAGTTCGCGGCAAGTTTTTCGGAGCCAGGGCCACCAGTCCGGCGACGCCCAACAGCGCGGCGAGCACTCCAAGAACCCCGCCGATCAGCGAGAGCAAAAATGCTTCGGCCAAGAATTGGCGCACTAGGAGTGTGTCGGGAATAACAAATTTTCAACCAAGAATCAATAACTTACAGACATGGCTATGTCCATAACTTATTGATTCTACGTGCGACAAAATCTATTCCCG
>DATFZN010000182.1:0-4466 GCA_035314425.1 Candidatus Acidiferrum sp.
CCGGGCGGCCAGGGTCAAAGTCAAGGCGAAGGATCTCGAGGGGCGCCAAATCGAATTTGAAGCGGCGGGACTGTTAGGGCGCGCTGTCCAGCATGAAACCGATCATCTGAACGGCATCCTGTTCATCGATCGGATGTCCTCGGCAACGAAAGTTTCGCTGGCCGGCAAGTTGAAGCGGTTGGCGGCGGAATACAAACCGTAATGCGATTTTCTGTTGGTGCCGAATCCCAGAATTAACCTCTTACAGCGTCCGGAGAACTGATTTTTTGTAAGAGCAACATTTTGGGGCTTTCGCGGGATGAATGGTCGTTTTTGGCAAATTTTGCATAGTTTCGGTCTGCGTCGACCGGGAGGGGCGGCGGCCGATTTTTCGGATGCACCTCCGATGATCGAGGTGCAACGGGCCTCAGAGAGCCAGGTCGCGCTCTCTGATAACAAGTTGGACGGGGCCACGGGCCCTTATATTCCTCTTCGGCCAGAGCGAGTCTCACGTTCTTGGGTCATTGCTCTTGGAGTGCTGTTGTTCGTCTACCTCATCACCTGCGGCGTGCCGCGGTTGTTCGATCAAATCGATGGTCAATACGCCGGTGCCGCACGAGAGATGATCGCGCGAAGCGACTGGTTGATTCCAACACAGGATGGTGTCCCAAGGCTGCAGAAACCCCCGTTGGTCTACTGGTGCGAAATAGCTTCGATGCGCGTATTTGGAATCACAGAATTTGCTGCGCGGTTACCAGTTGCACTGGCGACGGTCGGCTGGTTCGTTGCTACCGGCCTGATTGCACGGCGTGCAACCGGCAGTTGGTCCGCCGGTGTTGCAGGAGCGCTCACGCTCGCAATGTTTACCTCCACGTTTTTCTTCGCGCATCTAGTCATGCCGGAACCGTTTGTGTGCTGCTTTCTTGCCCTCACATTCTGGTCATTCCTGATCGCTCTGGAATTAGACGCTCTCGGTGAGAGGAAGCAGACGACCGATCGCTGGCTGCTGGCTGCCTGGCTGTTTATCGCGCTCGGGACGCTGGCAAAAGGGGTCCACGCCTTGGTGATACCACTTGCGGCTTTCTCCTGTGGCGCGTTGCTTAGGCCATCGATCCGCCCAATTTGGCGCCGGTTTCTTTTGCGACCGCAAGGGTGGATCTTGTTCTTCGTTCTTCTTGTACCGTGGTACCTGATGGTCGAAGCGCGTTACCCCGGATTTCTCAGGGATCATTTCTACAACGAACAGATCGGGTCGGCGCTTAGCCGGAGATGGCCGCCCGATAGTGACCGTGTTCCTCTCGGATTATTCTGGGGTGAGCAGTTGGCATTGATTTTCCCAATTACTCTTCTGCTTCCATCGGCGATCTTTGTCACGTTGCGCCGGCGGAAGGAATTCAGCCCTTGGATTAGCGACGACGGAGTGATTCTTTTGGCATGGTTCCTGGTCATTGCACTAGGAATCAGCTTCTCCAACGTTCAGGATTATTACCTGATGATCGCGTGGGCACCTGTCGCGGCCTGGATCGGTTGGGTCGTGGCAAAGCACACGATTTCATTCAAATGGCCCGCAATCATTGTGGCGCTCCTTGGTACTGCAGGGATTGTCCTTGGACTTGGTTTGGAAATTTTCCGGGGGAATAGTTTGGGGAATGCTGCTGAGTCATCGGCCCTGATCGGCGACACGATTCTGAACGTGTTCCAGATCCTGCCTCCCGCCGTTTGGAAGGAAGTCATTCCGCTTCTCTGCGTGGCCTCGGGATTCGCGGTCGTGACCGGGATCGTTGTCTTTCTGTTCGATCGTAAAGGGAAATCCGAACATTGCTTTACGGCCTTCGCGCTGTTAATGGCGGCGTTCTTTTTGGCGGGCGCCCGTGGCATGCAGCTCGTCGAGGATGAATTTTCTTCCGCAAAAATTGGTGAAGTGATCGGATCTCGAGCGAGTCCCGAAAGCATGGTGATCGTACAGGGGGACCCTAACATAAGGACAAGCCTCTTTTTCTATTTACACCAGAGGATCTTCTGGGTGGACGGACACCCGAATATTGAGTTTGCAACGCGCTCTCTCGGGATTGGCCGCGCAAATTATCTGACGCGTGATCAGGTTGCGGCTGCATGGAAGGAGGCTCGCCAAGTCTTTCTGATTATTGAAGGAGCTGACGTCGCAGAATGCAGGGACCTCGGGCTCTCTGCAGCCCAATCCAACCCGACTGGTCGCTGCGGTTCGTGTGTAATACTAGCCAACAGGTAGCGCTGCCAATTCAACTGCACATGGCCGCAGCCAAGTTTTCCGAGCGACTTTTCCTTGGCGTGTGCAAGCGGGTCATTCGAGCTGCGCTTTTACCGGTTTGCCGGATTCAAGTGGTCTATTTTGCGACACTCCCGAGTGCGCCCGCGTACATCGTTGCATCCAACCGATTGTACGATCCGCGTAATTGGATCCACTTTCGTCGTGTCCGCGTCTGGATTGGATTTGGCGAGCAAATTGTGCCGCGCCCCGACCTGGCCAGGAAACAAGCGCGTGAGCTAGTCCAGAAGTCTCTTTCGAACGCGTTCGTTTCCATCAAGGATCAGATGGTGGCGACATTCAGATTGGACCAGGCCGATCTGCCGGCGACGCCGCAGGCTCGGAAACGTGAGGATTATCTCCCTGAGCCGCGACGTTGAGTGCGGTGCGGCGCTCATCCCGCCCGGTAATGCAGGCTTACAGTGCGATAGACATCGCTGTTCCGCTCTGCGGAATAGAAAAACAGCTGGATACTGCTCCCTTGTGCTTGCCACTGGTATCCGACAACCGTCTGCATTACGTCACCCTCGGGCTTTTTGTCTTTCACGAGGAGGGTCGCCGGGCCGTAGCGCGATTCGAGTGTCTGCCGGGCGCTGTCAAGGAATTGTTCGTAAGCCACGAGGTCCCACTCCGGACGCTGGTATTGCAGTTCGACCTCCACGAGATCTTTCGCTGTGCCGAAGTAGACAATTGTCTGCTTGAGTGCGGGCTGAATCAGCCCTTCAATTGTCCAGGCATCACGTCCCTGAACGACCGACTTGTCAACGACGATTGCGCCTGCCCGCGTAAGAATCTTCGCGATTTCTTTTTGGGTCTCGCCCCAATAAAAACCGAACGGGGGCGTAATTTGCTGTGCCGACGCCTTTTGGATATTTGCGAAGCCGAGCAGCCCGATCAGAAGCCATGGAACCCAACCGCGTACCGGCCACATAGATTGACGAGATTGCAAAAAACTCAATTTATGGCCGGTGCCCCTGCGCGCAACCGCAGCGCTCAGGAATTTATTGCCGTTCGTGACAAGCTCCTGGCCTGGGTGTTGAAAGGGCACGGAGCTTGCAATACGCGGTATGCGGGTTATTTCGTCCGAGGAACCAGTTTATTCCGGCGTTTCCGCCGGGACAGGTCTCGGTTTGCGATTGTCGTCGGTGGCAACCAATGTAAAGGTTGCCTCTGTGACCTTGCTCCTGACGTCGGCGGTGCGGCTTCGCCGCCACGCCTCAACGCGAATCGTCATCGAAGTTCGGCCGACGTGTGTGATTTTTGCGTAGAGGCTCACTTCATCCCCGATAGAGACCGGCTCATGGAAAATCATCCCATCGACGGCGACGGTGGTGCAGCGTCCCCGGCATCGGCGACTTGCAGCGTTCCCGGCAGCAAGATCCATTTGGGACATCAGCCAGCCGCCGAAGATGTCTCCGAAGGGATTCGCGTCTGCAGGCATAGTGATCGCGCGGATGAGCGGTTCGTCATCGGGTAGGTGCGGAAAGTCCGGCATTGCAGTGTGTAATCGGTCTGAGTAACCCTTTATCCATTTATTCGGAAAACCGAAGCAGAAATAAGAGGAAAACCGCACGCCAAGCACAGCCGGCCACACACCAATGTAGGATAGGCGTCCCGCCTGTCCATTTCTCGGTATAAACGCACTTGTGCACCAGTGGACGACGGCCGGGTGCAAACCGTTCCTGACCAGGGAGCCGCTGGCGAGAAATGGACGGGCGGGACGCCTATCCTACATTCGCGTTCCGTCCGCTAACTTTGCCGCGTTTGGCCGGCCACGGTCTGTCGTTAATCGGAGCCGCCAAACTGTTGAGAACACGGAAGACGCCCGAGAATCACTTCTTCACTTGCGCGGCGCGAAGCGAAAGAAAACCATCTCGCACGGCAATGTACGGATCGACTGCCGCGGACGTGATCTGGTCGTATGTTTCTAAGGCCTTCGGGAGCCCGTTGACAAATTTGGCCGCTCCGAGAGAAAAGTTGATCGTGTTGCTGATAAGCACGTGATGCATCAGGCCAATCGCGTACCAGTTGAGTGGATACATCACAAAATCACCGGCGTATCCAACCAGGTCGCGGCAATCGGAAGGTCCCAGTACGGGCACGACAAGGTACGGACCGGTCCGAATACCCCAGACGCCAAGCGTTTGGCCGAAGTCTGCGGCAGGCACATTGGCAATTGCAGTGATGTGCTCGGACGGACGCA
>DATFZN010000183.1:0-44205 GCA_035314425.1 Candidatus Acidiferrum sp.
CACTAGGTGCTGGACGACCTCGAGCGAGGCAAAGACCTCTCCGGGTCCTGCCCGATGAGATGGAACGCAGCGGGCACAGAGAGCGAAGAGCCAAACAATCACATGGGGCGTCTAGTGCGGGCGCTTTTTTTTGTGTTCGACCAGTAGGCAGGCGTCCTCAATCACGGTAAGACCCGCGGCACAGGCAAGTTCTGCGGCAGCGGAATGTTCAATACCAAGCTGCAGCCAGAGAATTCGGGCACCGATTTGAATGGCGCTTCTGGCGACTGGTGGGACAGCTTCGGCTCGGCGAAAAACATCGACCAGGTCGACTTTCTCAGAGATGTCTTCTAGCCGGGCCATCGCCCTTTCTCCCAGAACTTCCTTTTCGTTCGGGTTGACAGGAATAATGCGATATCCGACGGACTGGAGGTATTGGGCTACCACGAAGCTAGGGCGGGCGGGATTTGAAGAGAGGCCGACGACGGCAATGGTCTTGGCTTCTTGCAGGATTTCAGCAATCGGATCGTTCGGCGATTGTATGGATTGCGGAAGATGAACTTTCATGCTTCTTCGATGCTGACTTCACTTGTCATGGTACGTCTGGCGGAACAAGCGCATCAAACGTTTTTTGTGGTTAATTGAGGTTTGCGCTGTTCGATGACGTGAACCACAGCAGTAAGGAGTTTTGTATTTTCCGCGGGACTACCCACAGAAATGCGGATCGCTTCTGGGAAACCCATCCAAGCGAGCGGGCGAACGATCACTCCTTCTTGCAGCAGATCGTCGCAAAACGTTTTGGCATTGGGGCCAATTTCCATGAACAGGAAATTAGTTTGGCTGGGAACAGGGCAGAGTCCCAGCTGACGAAGTTCGCGATAGAGCCTCTTGCGTTCCGAACAATTCATTTCCGCAGAACGGGCAACGTGCTCGCCATCATCGAGTGCGGCAAGAGCTGCGGCTTGACCAACGCTCGTTACGTTGAAGGGGGTCCGAAGCTTGTTCATTTCGGCAACCAGCGTGGGATGGCCAATGCCGTAACCGATGCGCAGTCCGGCCAACCCGTAGACTTTTGAAAAAGTACGCAGTGTAAGGAGATTGTTGTATTGCTTGAACAGATCGAGCGGGCTTGGGAGGTCTCCGCGTTCCGCGTATTCGCGATAGGCTTCGTCGTAGACAACCAATACATCCCCGGGAACTTTCTGCATGAACCTTCTGAACTCGTCAGCTCCGAACGCGGTGCCGGTGGGATTATTCGGATTGGCGATGTAGATGATGCGAGTTTGCGGGGTGACGCTACGGGCAATGGCATCAAGGTCGAACGCGAACTCCTTCATGGGTGTGAGAACCAGCTTGCCGCCGCTGGCGCGTATGGCGATCGAAAAGAGCGCGAACGAACCCTCACTGGTGATGCCTTCGCAACCCGGGCGCAAAAGAACGCGCGAAGCAAGATCGATAATTTCGCTCGAGCCGAGTCCTACAAAAATTTCTTCGGAATGCACGCCAAAGCGTTCTGCCAACACTTCGCGCAAGCGCTTACTGCCGCCATCGGGGTACCAATTCGCGTCAGAAAGAGCGCGGCGAGCCGCTTCCATGGCCTTCGGGGACGGGCCAAGAGGATTTTCGTTAGACGCCAACTTGACCGCATGGATTTTCAGATCCTGTTCGACCTCTTCCACTGGTTTGCCGGGAACGTAAGCGGGCAGACCCTGGATATAATCGGGGATGAGCTCTTCCAGAGTGTGAGTCATAAGTAGATTTTATTCCGAATATACGGATTTGGCGAGGGTGATGTAGCGATTCGTTCATCAGCCCGGAGGTTAGGTAGACTTAGCTCTGGCAAGAGTTTTCAATTGGAACACTTCAGACTTCGTAAGTGGCCGGAATTTGCCCGGAGCAACGTCGAGCGCAATCGGGCCAAGCTGAACGCGCTTGATTTTTTCGACGTGAAAACCCACTTCGAGAAACATGCGGCGGATTTGCCGGTTGCGGCCCTCGATTAAAACAACCTCATACCAAGGGTTCCTGGCATTTTCGGTAAGACGAATTTTTGCCGGCGACGTCCTGACACGACGGCCATCTTCGAGCGTAATGAAAATTCCCGCGCGCAGCTTTTCAATCGCTTGCTCGGTTGGTTTTCCGCTGATTTTAACAAGATACGTTTTGGGGATGTGCGAACCGGCTTTGGTCAATTTCTGTGCAAGCGCTCCGTCGTTGGTCATGATCAGCAACCCTTCACTCGCATAGTCCAATCGCCCCACAGGATAGACGCGTTCCCTTAGAGTTCCCAACAAGTCCAGGACCGTGGGGCGGCCCTCGGGATCGTTGACGGTTGTAACGTAGCCTCTGGGTTTGTTCAACAAGAAATAGACTAAGGGTTGGGCTGCCTTCACGGGCTTACCATCGACAGCGATGGCATCGACGAGCGGGTCGGCTTTGCTGCCTTGCTCGGTTATAACCTGCCCATTTAGGGTAACCCGGCCGGCCGCGATGATCTCCTCGGCCTTGCGACGTGAAGCGATTCCGGCCGCTGCGAGGATTTTTTGGAGGCGTTCGGCGGGCATGGCGGCGATCGGTCGGGTGAGATCCAATTAACGGGGAGGCCGTGGTTTGCGCGATGAAAAATTGCCGCGGCTCTTGGGGCGTCCGGAGCCGGAGTGCGCGGGTTTGCCGGAACCTCGCGTCGGCCGATTGAATCTTTTGGATGAAAATCCGGCACGATTCTGTTTGCCGGAAGAGTCAAACGGGCGATTCGATTTTTCAGATGGCCGATTCGATGGAGTAGAAGGACTGAACTTACCTGGACCTTTAAGCCAAGGTGGGTGATTGGTCGTGCTTCGCAGAACACCCTTGTCGTCGAATTCCTCGAACGCTCCAGGAGCGTTTGGCGGCGTAGCCGGCCGACGTTGCAATTTCGTGTAACGAGGGGGACGGGTCGCGGGCTTTCCGAAAGGCTTAGAAAAGCGTGGGGCTGTCCGCGGAGCGTTTCCGTGATGACGCACCTGACCAGATGGATCCGAGCGAAAGGCTGATTTCGCCCCAGCCTTGGGCTTATACGGCGCGAAAAACTTGGCGCCGTGGGTTGGGTTACGCATGGCCGCAGCTTGTTCTTTGCCGAGAACAACGTAGTGCCCGACGGGAACTCCTTCAAGCGACAGCGGGCCGAGGCCGATGCGCTTGACCTTTTCAAGTGGATGACCATTCTTCTCAAGCACCCTGCCAAGCTCGTCGAGTTTTGCGCCACTGACTTGCGCTTCATACCAAAAGTTGGCGGCGTGACCGCGGGTGGAGTCCGGCTGGCGCACAAGGCGAACGACCGTTTTCGTTTGCTTGCCGAGATGCTCGAGCTGCTCGAGCATGAGCTTACCCTTGATCTTGATGTGATAGATCTGCGGAATATTGGACCAGGATCTCAACATGGTAGCGGTAAGCTCGCCGTCGTTGGTGAGAAAGATTAAACCACTCGCGGAATAGTCCAGATTGCCGACCGGATACACGCGCTCCGGAAAGCCACGAAGAAAATTGCGCAGAGTTTTGCGGCCCGCTGGATCGGCAAGCGAGGAAACAACTTCGGGAGGCTTGTGCAGAATGAGATACACGGGCTTGCGCGATTGTTCGACGAGGCGGCCGGCGGCTTCAATCTTGTCGACGGAAGGGTCGGCTTTGGTTCCCAATTCGCGGACGACTTGGCCATTGACGAGAACCTGACCGGAGAGGATGAGTTGCTCAGCGTGTCGTCGCGAGGCGATGCCCGCGTGGGCGATGATTTTTTGTAATCGTTCGAGCATGGGCTTCTGTGACTTCTCCTTCGCATAAATGCGACGGCTTCTCAAACCACGCTTGCGATTAAATCCGCTACGTTACGGTTTGAAGGACTCATCCTAGCCCTTTGGAGAATTACTTGAGCAGACACGACATCACGAGAAGCAAGCAATCCGCAAGCGGTGCAAACGTGCTCTCTATCAGAGAGTTCCTTCCACACCTTTGCTCCACACGTGCATGTCTGGCTTGTTCCACGAGGGTTGACTGCCTTCCACACACGCCCAGCATTTTCGGCTTTGTACGTGAGTTTAGAAAAGAATGCAGCCCAACTAACATCGTGTACCGACTTGGCGAGCATACCGTCTGCCAAGCTTTTGAAGTTCAAATCCTCGACGGCGATTGTCCCGAAATTCTGGACGAGCCAGAAGGTAAATTTATGTTGGAACTCGTGCCGCTGGTTCTTGATTCGTTGGTGAATCTTTTGCAACAGCGCAACGGCCTTGCGACGACGATGCGAACTCTTCCTGCGACGTGCAACTTTACGTTGAGCACGGCGCAACTGCGCTTCGGCTCGTTGATACCAGCGGTTGTTGGGCACCGACTTGCCATCCGACATAGTGGCGGATGTTTGCAAACCAACGTCGATTCCAATTTCGTTCGTGTTGGGCGGCAGCGGTTTCGCTTCGCACTCCACTGAGAAACAGGCATACCATTTACCGCACTCCCGCTTGAGGGTAACGGTCTTAATCTTGCCGCTGACAGGGCGGTGCAACTTCACTTCGACTCGCCCGATGCCTTGAATGCGGAGCACGTTGTCATTCCGTCGAATACCGTCTCCGTAACTCGGAAACGTGATGCTGTCGAAGCGACGACGACTCTTGAATCGAGGGTAGCCAGCTTTCTCACCACGTTTCACACGGCGAAAGAACGCCTCGTATGTTTTGTTCACACGGCGAAGAATGTCTTGGCAGCACGAGAAGTTCGCCAACCCCAGGTCGCCAGCGGCTCGAATCTCTTTCAGTTGGTTCGCTTGCGTGTAGTAGTTAATCGACACCCGTTGCTTCCACGCATCACGACGCTCTTGCAACGCTGCATTGTACAGACGGCAGGCCTCTCCCAACTGTACGTCCAGCAGGTCGCTCTGGAGGCGAGTTGTGAATAGACGATATTTGAACGTCTTACGCATGAGATTTCTGATTCGCAATATACCGCTTGACCGTGACTTCAGAGACGGCACCGACGCTTCCGATGTAGTACGAACGACTCGACAAACTCGGGAGATACGATTTCAACCAAGGAAATTCTTCTCGAAGTTGGTGGCAGGCGAATCCTTTGAACTGTGCTGCCAACCTCGCTGGTACCATCGTCGGGTCACTCGCAACGAACAGGTGAACGTGGTCGGCCATGATTTCCAAGGCTGGAATCTCCGCCTTGATTTCTTTCGCCTTCCGGTACAGCAATTCCCGCAACCGTTTCTCCCGTGCACCGGTGAGAATGTCGTTGCGGTGCTTCGGGGCACCACACCAGGTGATACTTTACCAGCAAAACAAGTTTGGCACGGTATTCGATACCTGTGAAGTAGCTAACATCTTTAAAAGGAGAACAGACCGATTCGCCTGTCGCTTGAAAGCGACAGTCCCCTCGGTTGAAAACTTATGATAGCTGAATTGGGGGATGGAGGTTAGTTGTTCATCCTTGCGCCCACGGCAAATGGAGGGGTCTCAAATGACACGCAATCCAGGCTCACTCGCCGGCAGTGGCCGAATCGGCTTTCGGTGGGGCTTCGTCCAATTGGCCGCTGGGCATGCCCTCGTTCGTTGCACTGACCTCTTCCCTGCGCAAAAACGGATCGGCCTTGGCATCGGCCAGGGCTTCGCCTTGGATGGTTTCGCTGATGCCGCGCTCTGCGGCTGCGGGATTGGAACGAGTAGCCGCGAACACTTCAGCCGAACTTTCCGGGAGTGGAAGATTTTCGAGTGTGTCGGCATTTGGCGAGCTGAGTTGGGTTTCGTCGGATGAATCCGCAGAGATGGCAAGGCCTTCGTCTGCGCCAAGAGCTTCGCGTGCCAACGCCTCAAATTCCTTTAGGCTGGGAAGTTCATCAAGATCGCTCAGACCAAAGCGCATCAGGAATTCTTTTGACGATTTATAAAGGATGGGTCGCCCCATCACTTCCTTGCGCCCCGCTGTGGTGATGAGCTTCTTGTCCAGCAGAGTGCTGATGACCCCGGCGGTGTTGACACCCCGAATCTCCGAGATTTCTGGTGCAGTGACGGGCTGCTTATAGGCGATGACGGCCAGGGTTTCCAGCGCGGGCATGGAGAGGCGCAGCGGAGGCCGCAGGCTCTTAATAAATCGCCGCACAACATCGTGGTGCTGTGGCTTGGTGTACATCTTGTAGCCCCCGGCAACGGCGCGGACTTCAATGCCGCGATCGTCGGTGGCATACCCGGCGACCAGTTCGTCGAGAGATGCCTGAACGAGCAACTTTTCTTCGCCGAGGGCTTGGGCGAGTTGTTCGAGGGTGGCGGGCTCGTCGGCGGCATAAATGATGGCTTCAAGTGCGGCTTTGCGATCTTCGTTGGTCATTGGTTGTTGTACGTCCTCAGTTAACAGTTGTCCGCATACAGAAACCGGAAGAGCGATGCTAGACGGGGGACTCTGAATGATACATCAGGTTAGCGGGGGAATGGCTGGGTGGCAAGTGCATGGGTGCATGGCACCTGGTGCGCTCCGGCAAGGAAGCGGGATCAAGCGGAAAGCTGTTTACTGGTATTCCGCGTCGATGCGGAGGGTGCCGGTTTCATCAAATGCCACGTCAAACGATTTACTCTTCTTGACTAGGATGTCGCCAAACGGATTGTCCTGGACGAGCAAGACGGCTTGGAGCTTGACCATTTCAAGCACAGCCAGGAAGGCGACGATCATCGCGTGGCGTGACGGGCAGGCGTCGAAGAATTCGATGAGGTTGACGGTACAGGTATCGCTCGCCAGGATCTGCCCTCGAAGTTGCGCGATCATTTGCGCGACGGTGAAGACATCGTGGGTCAGTTCGATGCGCGCGACTTCTTTCTTACGCTCTAGAACTTGCTGGAACACCCGCACCAGATCGACGAGCGAGACGATCAATTCGCCTTCGGTGCCTTCATCGTTGTAGAGAGACTTGTCGGGCTTGGACCAGACGTTTTCCTCGATCTGCTGCTTTTGATAGAGAAGCTGCGCGGCGTTCTTGTATTTCTCATGTTCCAGCAGGCGCTGCACAAGTTCTTCGCGCGGATCACCCGCTTGTTCTTCGGAATTTGCGAAAGGATCGGGCGGCAGCAGCATTTTGGATTTAATGTAGATGAGTGTCGCGGCCATGTAGATGAATTCCGAGGAAACGTCGATGTTCTGTACTTCCAGGTTGTGGAGGTAGTCGAGATATTGTGAAGTGATCGTCGAAATCTGAATATCGTGAATGTTCATTTCCTGCTTCTTGATGAGGTCGAGCAGGAGGTCGAGGGGACCTTCATAAAGCGGGATGTTGATTTTGTAAGGTGTGGCCATCGAGAATAAGTTTACCGTTCACCGTCTAAAGTGAACAGCGGAAAAGGAAAACAGCGGAAAAAAGGCCGACGATTCGGAAACTGATCTGGAGCCCCTCTTCGCGCTTCTCGCGATCCGAGACGACAGGGGTTCCGGGCCAAAGCGGGTTACGCCGAACTTTCCTGGCGCTTCAGGGGCCAGTGGAAGATGGCGGCGCGGACGCGCTCGATCGTATGTTGCGCAGACTTTCGCGCAGTATCAGAACCGGTGTCGAGGATTTCCAGAACCCGCCTGGGATTTTTTTCATATTCGACGCGACGCGCACGGACAGGCTCGATCCACATTATCAAGTGGTCTGCCATTTTCGATTTGCACTCGATGCAGCCGATGCCTGCACTTCGGCAGCCTTCGGCCGCCCAAGCGAGAGTTTCTTTGGGGGAAAAGAGTTTGTGCCAGTCATAGACCGGGCAGACCTCGGGATTGCCGGGATCGCTCCGCCGCTTGCGGGCGGGGTCGGTAACCATCACTTTGGTCTTGGCGCGAATGTCGGCGTCAGATTCGCTGAGCGTGATCGCGTTGCCGTAGGACTTGGACATCTTGCGGCCGTCGAGACCGGGGATGCGCGGAGTCGGGGTGAGCAGAACGGCGGGTTCGGTTAGCACCGCTTGGAAGCGAACACATCGATCGAGCGGCTCTTTACCGAGGACGCGAGCGAGCGCGCCCATCGCGTTGTCGATCCCCATTTCGAGGATTCGCATTCTTACTTTTCTTTCCACATCCGACCAGTTGTCAGCATCGAGCGGGGAGGCCTTCCGATCGCTAGAAACTAGGTGGTTCATCTTTAGTGCATCTGCTATTTCCCGATAGACGGATGAGTTCGCGCCGCGCATTTCTTGGTCGAACTCTATGCCGTAAAAAGTGTTGAATCTGCGGACGAGTTCGCGGCTAAATTCAACATGGGAGACTTGATCTTCCCCGACCGGGACAGAAAGAGATTTTCCGGGGTCGGAGTACATGACGATGTCGGCGGTTTGCAAAGTTGGGTAGCCCAAAAATCCGTAGGTTTGGAGATCTTTGTTGGAAACGTTTTCGATCTGCTCCTTGTAGGTGGGGATGCGTTCGAGCCAGCCGAGCGGGGTGACCATGCTCAGTAGCAGGTGAAGTTCGGCATGTTCTGGGACATTCGATTGCAAAAAGACAGTGGACTTCGCGGGGTCCAGGCCCGAAGCGAGATAGTCAATCGTGATCTGCAGCGAGTTTTCCGCGATGGCGCTGGGGTCCGCATAATCGCTGGTCAGCGCGTGCCAATCGGCGATGAAATAAAAACAATCATTTGCAGGATCGTTCTGGAGTTTCACCCAGTTTTGCAGGGCACCGAAATAGTGGCCGATGTGGAGGCGTCCAGTCGGCCGCATGCCGGATAGAACCCGTTTTGATTTCCTGTTCGTGGTCAAGAAAGAGTGTCCTTGGTCAGTTGCGTTAAATTGTTGGCGCAGAAAAGGATATCAGATATTGGGAGCGGCAACGGGAAGAGGGACACTAAAGCTGGAGTTCACGCGGTAGCGAGGTCACTCGGAGGGGGAAACGGACGGCGCAGAGACGCGCGCGGTCGCACGGAAGGTCGCGGTAGCGGTGGAATCGCAATTACTTTCCGAGGAGGTCGCGGGCGACGATCGTGCGCTGGATTTCGCTGGTTCCTTCGTAGATGGAGATCACTCGGGCATCGCGATAGATGCGCTCGACCTCAGATTCGCGGGAGTAGCCCTGGCTGCCGAAAATTTGCACCGCTTTGTAGGCGACGCGATTGACCATTTCGCTGGCATAGAGTTTGGCGCGAGAAGCCGTAGAGCCCATCCTGAGGCCGGTGTCCTTCTTGCTCGCAGCCTGATAGAGCAGTGCCCGGGCGGCTTCGATTTCCGTGTGCATGTCGGCCAGCATCCATTGAATCGCCTGGAAATCGGCAATGGACTTGCCGAAGGCCTTGCGGCTACGGGCGTACTTGGCCGCTTCCTCAAGCGCAGCTTGCGCGAGGCCTACGGCTTGTGCGGCAATGCCAATGCGGCCGCCGTCGAGTGCGCTAAGCGCGATCTTCAGACCTTGACCCTCTTCGCCAAGCCGGTTGGTGTCGGGCACAACGCAATCATTGAGAATAATTTCGACCGAAGGCGAGCAGCGCTGGCCCATTTTTTCTTCGTGGCGGCCTACTTTGAATCCCGGAAAGGTGGGTTCGACCAGGAAGGCAGTGATTCCCTTTCCGCCGGCCTCGGGATTTGTTTTCGCGAACACGATCAATACCCCGGCAGCGCTGCCGTTGGTGACCCACGTTTTGCTGCCGGAGAGTTTGTAATGGTCACCCTCCCGGGTGGCACGGCACTGGATGCCAGCGGCGTCGGAGCCGGCTTGCGGCTCGGTGAGGCAAAAGGCGCCGATCATCTCACCCGAAGTTAGCCGTTTGAGGTATTTCTTTTTCTGCGCGTCGGTGGCAAAAGCCAATAGCGGAAGCTGCACCGCGGAATTTGTCACTGCCAGCGCGGTAGAGATAGCGGTGTGGACGCGTGCGACCTCCTCGATCATCAGGACATAGGAAATCGTGTCAAGCCCCGGCCCGCCCCACTCCTCGGGCATTAGCATGCCGCAACAACCCATCGCGCCGAGCTTCTTGATGCTCTCAAGGGGAAAGTGCTCCGATTTTTCCCAGTCTTTGACGTGTGGACGTACTTCGGCATTCATGAATTCGCGGACAGTATCGCGGATGAGCAGTTGGTGGTCGGCGAAAGTGAAGTCCATGTCGATAGCGTTTCGTTATTCGTTTTCAATTTTCGGTAAAGAGTTCAGAGTCGAAATTAGCAGGTTGCCGGAGAAAAGAAAACGAATAGCCCGGCATCCGGAACGGGTTGCCACAGACCGTAGCCTTTCGACTCGAAGCAATCCTCAAAGTTTAAACAGCTCGCGGAGGCGTTTGGTTTGTTGGCGAGAGACAGGGATTTCAGTCTGTTTTTTGTCATTCATTTTCAGCATGAAGCTGGATTTAAACCAGGGTACGACTTCCTTGATGTGGTGGATGTTCACCAGGTACGAGCGGTGAGGCCGCCAGAACGATTCGCTCGGCAGCGTATCGAGGAGCTCATCGAGAGTGCGGTAGTTCGAGGACCCTTCGAGGTCTTTGGCGGTGACGGAAATCAGCCCACCCTCGATCGAGGCAAAAATGAGATCTTCGGCGTCAACTAGAAGAAGTCGTTGTTGCGACTTGATCAGCAGCTTGGATGGCTGAACCGCAGATTTAGCTGATCCAAGCTGAGCAACCAGTTGCTCGAGCCGCTCGGTCGGACTGACCTGCGTCTCAATCTCCCGGCGGGCCCGTTGAATGGCTTTAGCGATGCGCGCCTTGTCAAACGGCTTCAAAACATAATCGACGGCATTCACATCAAACGCCTTTACTGCGTAGTGATCGAAAGCGGTGGCGAAGACTACGTGCGGCACTTTCAGTTTTCGCTCCACCAATTTTTTGAGAACGCCAAAGCCATCGAGGCCCGGCATTTGCACATCCAAGAAAACGAGGTCAGGAGAGTGCTCTCGGATAAGATTCACCGCGTCCAGCCCGTTCTTCCCTTGCCCGATAAGGTTGATTTCGGGAAACCCCTTTAGCAAGAACGTGAGTTCATCCCGGGCGGGCTTTTCGTCATCGACGATGATAGTGCTTATGGTCATTCGAGCGGTGCCGCACGGAGCGCGTCAAAACCCAAAATTTGAACCCCAAGGAAAGATCAGGACCTTGCTGTGAGTATAGGCAAAGGCGTGGGCGTATGGCAATTGCGCGGGTCAGGTTATGATGCTGGGCAATCCCGGGAGGAGGAAATGTGAAAAAAAGTTACATGCCATTGCCCCGAGGCAAAGAGAAAATACTGAAGAGTTTCTTAATTTACGAAGGGCCAATTTTTGGGGTGCGCCGCGATGAGTTGATCGAACCAGGTGGACTGAAGACGCAGCGAGAGGTGATTACCCATCCGGGTTCCGTGGTGGTTTTGCCGGTGCAAAAAGACGGAAAGATCGTCATGGTCCGGCAATACCGCCACTCCGTTCGGCAATTTCTCTGGGAACTCGTGGCCGGGCGCATTGACCGTGGGGAATCACCGAAAAGAGCAGCCGCGCGCGAACTTCTCGAGGAAACCGGTTACAAAGCAAAACGGTTCAAGCTCATGATGAAGATTTTTCCCACACCAGGTTTCTTGGAAGAGCGGTTATTCGTGTTCCTGGCGACGGATTTGATCGAGGGCGAAGCGCAACCTGAGTTCGATGAGAAAATAATTTCCCACTCCTATAACCTGAAAGAACTAAAACAAATGATGACCAAAGGAGAGCTGTCGGACGCCAAGTCGATTGCCGGGATACTTTATTACCTTACTTTTTTAAAGTAATCTCGCCCTTTCTGAAAGTTAATTCGTTTTTCTAGTGACAAAAACGCGAAGAACTTTTCCACGGGCTCCAAATGTCCTATTGACTCACAATCCTTTTTTGATAGACTCCGCGCAATTCGTGCTCATTGCGGCGATGGAATCAGTACCGCCCAAAGAGTCACCGTCAAAAGGAGACACGAAGTGCAAGGAACTGTTAAGTGGTTTAATAATTCGAAGGGATACGGATTCATCGGACGTGAAGACGGCCCAGATGTATTCGTGCATTATTCGGCGATCGTCGGGGATGGCTACCGGACGCTGCAGGAAGGGGATCCGGTCGAATTTGAGATCGTGCAGGGCCCGAAGGGGCCTCAAGCCTCTAACGTAGCGAAGGCTGGATAAGAAAAAGTGTAAAAGCGGGAACGCGTTGCCGGCGGAGAATCAGCCCCTCCGCCGCTTTTTTTTAGTTGGCCCGGGCGGTAACTCGTCTTCCCTACAGGGGAGATGCCTCTCAGAGTGCGCCTTCCTTGAAACGTGAGGCGCTGCGCAAGTCAGAGGAAGCAGGAGGCCCGTGCTACTACTGGACAATGCCCAAAGCCCATTGAAACGGCATATAATTCGGGAATGGAAAACAAACAGATCGCCAAGATATTGCAGGACACGGCGCGCTTACTAGAGATTGATGGCGCGATCATTGGCCGGTATCGCAGTTACGAAAAGGCCGCCGAGTTGATTGGAAACATGCCGGACTCCGTAGCGCAGTTGATCGGCACACCGGAAAAATTGAAGGAATTGCCAGGAATCGGTGACCGCATGGTGGAACACCTGGCGGAGATCGTAAAGACCGGGGATTACAGTTTACGTGCCAAGTTGCTGAAGAAATATCCGGCCACAATCCTGGAGTTGCTGGAACTGCAATCGCTCGGACCGAAGAAAGTGGCCTTTCTGTTCAAAACCTTCAAGTGCAGCAAGGTAGCGGACCTCGAAAAACTGGCGAATGCGGGAAAACTCCGCGATCTGGCGGGTTTCGGCGAGAAGAGCGAACAGAACATCCTTAAGGGAATCGAAGTCTTCAAGAAATCGACGGGGCGATTTCTGATCAACGTCGCAGAATCGATGGCCGAAGCCATCATTGCCCATATCCTGAAAATCGGCAAAGCGGTTGAGTCGGTTACTCCGGCGGGCTCCTTGCGTCGCGGGAAGGAGACGGTGGGTGATCTGGACCTCTTGCTCACCTTGGCTGACGGGCACACCTCGCAAAGTGAAGTCGACCGTATCGCGGAGCACATCCTCAAATATCCATTGATCGATCAAACCCTGGCACGGGGCGAGAACAAGGTTAGCTTCACCTTATCCGATGGCCTTCAGGTCGATGTGCGCTTGCTCGAGAAGAATAATATCGGCGCGGCTTTGCTCTATTTCACTGGCTCGAAGGAACACAACGTGGCCCTCCGCGGACGTGCGAATGACCAAGGGTATACATTAAACGAATATCAACTGGCTACGTTAAAGGGCGAAAAGCGCGTGGCGAGTAAGACCGAAGAGGAGATTTACGCAAAGTTGAAACTGGCATTCATTCCCCCTGAATTACGCGAGAACACCGGCGAGATTGCCGCCGCCGCGCGCAATGAACTGCCGCACTTAGTCGAACGGAAGGATATGAAGGGCGACCTTCAGATGCACACCCAAGCAAGCGATGGCAAAAACACCATCGAAGAGATGGCGGCCGCAGCCAAGGCCTTGGGACACGAATACATTGCGATCACCGACCATTCCCAAGCCGTGACGGTGGCCAATGGCTTGAACGAAAAACGGATGTTGCAGCACATCCAGGATTTGCGCGCGGCGGATCGGAAAACTCTGGGAATTCGCGTTCTGCTGGGCTCTGAGGTCGACATCCTAAAGACGGGCACGTTGGACTATCCGGACGAGATACTTATGCAACTGGACGTTGTGGTGTGCTCCATCCACTCGTACTTCAACCTCGAACGGGCGGAGATGACCGATCGCATGCTGGCGGCGATCGAGAATCCCTACACGCAAATTATTGCCCACCCGACCGGAAGACTGCTGCTGCGTCGCGATCCGCTTGACTACGACATGGCAAAGGTTTTGGATGCTTGCGCAAAGCATGGGGTGGCGATGGAATGCAATTCCTACCCCGATCGGCTGGATTTAAAGGACGTGTATTTGCGGATGTGCAAGGAGCGCGGGGTGAAGGTGGTCATCTCCACGGATTCGCACAATACCGCCAATTTGTCGAACATAGGCTACGGGGTAACCATGGCGCGGAGAGGGTGGCTCGAGAAAAAGGATGTGATGAATACTCTGCCCCTCGATGCGTTCCTGAAGGCGCTCAGGCCCAAGCCGGAGGCGGCCAAGCCTGCCAAGAAAAAGGCCGCAAAAGGGCGCTCGTTGGCCAGTTGACCTACCCGCCTCGCCCTAGAACACCCTGCTCGCAACAGGGAACTTTTTACCGGGCGGTGTCGTTACTAGTGATAGAAGGACCTGGAGGGGTCAACCTATGGAGACATTGAGGAGCCGAGTGGGCCGCCTGCCTTTGGCGGTGGCGGGGATGTTGCTGGCGCTCACCGGAAGCGCGTCGGGGTCACAGGCCGAAGAGATCAGCAAGACTTTTACCGTCAACGGGCACGCGAAGGTGCGCGTCCAGACCGACGACGGTGCGGTACGCGTCTCGACAGGAGACATCAAACAGGTAGAAATCCGTGTGGTCTACAGCGGGTACAAGCTCGACAGGGATTTGCATGTAACGACGGCGCAAAACGGCGACAGCGTGGAAGTCGAGGCCAAGACCGGAAATCGTTGGAACTTCAATTGGGGCAGCAGACATGCAGAGCTGCGGGTTGAACTACATATGCCCAAAGATGCGGACCTGGACGTGACCGCCGGCGACGGTTCGGTGGAAGCCACTTCGATTTACGGAGCGCTTGCGATTCGGACCGGGGATGGAAGCATCAGCATACAAGATGCAAAAGGAGATATACGGTTGCGCGCCGGCGATGGTTCGATTGAAGGACGCGGGCTAGACGGCAAGGTGGATGCGACGACCGGCGACGGACACATCAATCTCGAAGGGCGCTTCGATTCGCTGAGCATCAGGAGCGGCGATGGCAGCGTGACAGCGCGCGCCAATAATGGTTCAAAAGTGGAAGGTACTTGGAATATTCACACGGGCGATGGCAGTGTGGATTTGGAACTGCCCGGCGAGATCCGGGCCAACATCGATGCCAGCACGCACGACGGGCACATCAGCCTGGACATTCCAGTGACAGTGGAAGGAACATTTAGCTCTTCGCGGATCAACGGCAAGATGAATGGCGGCGGTTCGCCCATCATAGTTCGGACCGGTGACGGCTCGATCCACTTGAACAAAAGCTAATTGAGGCCCCCCGCAATCTAATTCAGGAGGGTATCCTCCGCTGCTCCTAGGATTTGGGCCCAGAAAGCGCAGAGACGGCGTCGGTCGCGCGCAAAGAGTAGACAAAGGCGGCACCCGCATTCATGGGGACAGCCACGCCCAGGGCTTCAGAGATTTCTTCGCGCGAAGCTCCAGCCTTCAGTGCCGCTTCCGTATGAAAGACGATACAACCATCGCAGCGGGTGGTGACCGCAACCGCCAGAGAGATCAGCTGGCGAGTTTTTTCTCCAAGATGAGAGTCTTTGCTGTTTGCGCCCGAGAGTACTTGATAACCCTTCAGCGAATCCGGGGAAAGCCTTCCAAATTCAGGGATGGTCTTCACCAGTTCCGATTTGTAGGTGTTCCAGTCGAGCATCATGGCAGTCCCTTTCCGAGGAGGTGTAGTGTTGGAAGGCGAGAGTATAAGCCAAAGATTGCCCGGAGGAAATGACAGGAATCTTTCTAAGAGAAATCTGCGAATGTACACTACGGGTTGAACATTGCGCAGGAGGCAGGCAATGACCAGCAGAAAGCTTGTTGTCGGATTTCTCGTATTTCTATTTTCTATGGGAGCGTCCGCACAAACTGCCGCAACGAAAATCACGGTGATCGGTAAATTGACTCGGGTGATGGCCATCGGCGGTGAATCGACGGGATGGGCCGTGGAATTCGATACAGAGACCAATGTTCAGAACAAGCCTATGAGCTCGATTGAAGTGAAATTCAGCGATCCGCAGCAGGCCGAGAAATATGCGAACAAGCGTGTCAAAATTACCGGTATCGTCACCCACCGTCGCGGGGTAGAGACCGGAGACGCGCCGATGCTGGCGATAACCTCAATCAAGGCCTTGAAGCCCACCTCGTAGTGATCCGCTTCAGCAAATACAGGGCATGGAGAGCACGGCCGGTTAAGCCGGCCAGGTTTAACGCAAAGAGCTTTAGGTTTATTGGGTGGATTGATACAGAAGACGAGTGATGTCGGAGATCACGGCGGCACTGTCTTTTGCGTCAACAAGCCCTCGGACAAGAATAACCAGAACGAACGGACGCGGTGCATAGACGATGGCCGCGTCGTGGTGGATTTTGGTGATTTCGCCAGTTTTATGAGCGACGCGGGTGCCCGGGGGAAGGCCCGTGGGGATTCCTTCGTTAAATTTTTGGTGCTCAAGAATTTCCAGCATTTGCTCAGAGGAGCTGGCGTTGACGGCTTGGCCATCCGCGATGGCCGTCATCAGTACCAGAAGCCCCCGCGCCGTTGTGGTGTTATTCAAACCTTTCGCAAAAGCCTTGGGGTCTTCGACCCCGCGCAGAACATGCATTCCACCGGCGTTGAGCGATTTTGTGGCGACCTGAATATTCTCAACGCCAAGTTTTTCAATGAGGAGATTGGTGGCTAGATTGCTGCTCACGGTGATCATCAGATCGCAAAGTTGAGAAATGGTGCGCGTTTTGCCTTTCGCGTTGTAGAGCGCGATCTCGGAATCGTCTGCAGGATCGAGTTTGTAGAGCGAGCCATCGACAATCGAGTGAAATTCGACGTGAATTGGAATTTGTTCGTTCAGTTGCAGCTTCCCTTCCTGCACCTGATGAAACAGTTCGATCATCACCGGGACTTTCATAGTGCTGGCGGCGTGGAAAGGCTCGTCGGCATGGTAGAAAAATTCCGATTTGCCATCGAGAGTACGGAAAGCGACTGCGACATCGGCGTGAGAGGAAGCGATTCGGGAATCGATTTGAGACTGGGTAGCAGGAGGTATTGCTTGGGGCTCGGCCAAGGGGGCATCGACCATGAAGAGACCCGAGAATAGAAGGAACCGCCAGCGCCGCATTCTCTCTCCTGAAATCAAGAAAGGCAGGTAGAAATTTAACACAGGGAGCCTGAGCGCGAAGCGCCGAGTCCACCGACTCCTGGCAAACGGAATTCAGGCACTGTTGCAGTAGTTTTCCTCTGCGCGAAAGGCGGCGGTAGAGTCGGCAGGCAGGGCCTGCCCGGACGTGTAGATCAATTACCGTTTCGGGCATCGAACATGTATCCTAAAAATGAATCCTATGGCCACGACTGTAACTACTGTAGCTGTACCCGCCGAGGCAACCAAAAAACCGAAGAAGAAGGTCGACTGGAAAGCGTTCCCCGAAGTGTGGCAGATGATTCGGCCGCGGCGAGGAATCTTGCTGTTGGGTTTGCTGCTTGTGGCCATCAATCGCGTGTCCGGATTGATACTGCCGGGTTCTAGCAAATACCTGTTCGACAATGTAATCAACAAGAAGGAAGTCCACCTGCTCGGACCAATCGTATTGGCGGTCATTGGCGCGACGATCGTGCAGGGACTGACATCTTTCACCCTGACGCAGGTTCTTTCCAAATCGGCGCAACGGATGATCACGGAACTGCGAAAGCAGGTCCAGGCACATATCGGGCGCCTCCCGGTTAGCTTTTATGACGCGAATAAAACGGGCGTGTTGGTTTCACGAATTATGAGCGACGTGGAAGGTGTACGGAACCTGATTGGGACAGGATTGGTGGAGTTCGTCGGCGGACTGCTGACCGCATTGATGGCGCTGATTATTCTGCTGCGGATCAGCGCGCTGATGACGGTCGTGGCTTTTCTGGTGATGTTGGCGTTTGCGTTTTTCCTGAACAAGGCGTTTTCCACAATACGGCCGATCTTTCGCGCGAGACCAAAGATCAATGCTGAAGTGACGGGACGGTTGACAGAATCTCTCGGCGGAGTGCGGGTCGTGAAGGGCTACCACGCGGAAGCGCGAGAAGAAGAGGTTTTTGCCAGAGGCGCACAAAGGTTGCTCGACAACGTGCTCAAAACGTTGACGGCAACCTCGTTGATGAGCCTTTCGGGTGCGACTCTAATGGGCCTAGTAAGCGCCGTGATTATGTTCCTCGGGACCAGGCAGGTTCTTTCGGGAACGATGACGACCGGCCAGTTAATTCAGTACTCCGGATTTCTCGTCCTGCTGGTCGCCCCCGTATTTCAGATTGTGGCAATCGGAACGCAGATAACGGAAGCAATCACCGGGTTGGAACGGACCCGCGAGATTTTGAACGAATCGATGGAAGATCAGGATCCAGGGCGCACGGTTTCCCTTGGCCGGATCGATGGGCGGGTCACTTTCGACGATGTGCATTTTTCCTATGAACCCGGCAAAGAAGTTTTGCACGGAGTTTCGTTTCACTCTCGGCCGGGAACAGTTACGGCGCTAGTGGGGCCGTCGGGTTCGGGCAAGTCGACCATGATTGGATTGTTGTCGGCATTTTATACGCCAACCACGGGAAGAGTGCTGGTGGATGACGTGGATTTGTCAAAGGTGCAGCTCAGTTCTTACCGGACACAGCTCGGCGTTGTGCTGCAGGAAACCTTTTTGTTTGATGGATCGATTCGAGAGAACGTGGCCTATGCTAGGCCGCATGCCAGCGAAGAAGAAATTATGGAAGCGTGCCGCATCGCCCGAGTGGATGAGTTTGCGGAAAGCTTTGAGAAAAAGTACGACACTGTGGTTGGCGAACGTGGGGTGAAACTTTCCGGCGGTCAGAAGCAGCGCGTGTCGATTGCGCGGGCGATCCTGGCTGATCCGCGGATTTTGATACTGGATGAGGCGACGTCGAGTCTCGACTCGGAATCCGAGGCACTCATTCAGGAAGGATTGCGATACTTGATGCGCGGAAGGACAACCTTTGTCATTGCGCATCGTTTGTCGACGATTCGAAGGGCAGAACAAATATTAGTAGTGCAGGAGGGACGGATATTGGAGCGCGGCACGCATGAATCGCTGTACGCGGCCCATGGAAGATATTTCGAGTTGTACACGAAACAACATGCGGTTGAAACAAACCTGTTTCTAGCACCGGGCGAAGGCGACAAGCTCGAAACGGGGAATACCGACGATGCCGGCGCGCAGGCAGGTAGCGGTCTGGCGGCGGATGCGATACGGATGATGCGGGGACCGGCGGGATGAGCTTTGGCGTCGACGGCTGTCCCTCTAGAACAGAAAAAAACCAGTCATACTTGCCAGCACTACAAACCTGAGATTGCAGTCTCCCCTATCTCGCGGTAAGCAGCACAGACTCTGTCGCCGAACACAATTAGAGGGAAGGGCGACGAATGGCCGCCTTTTTGGCCATACCACCCTGCACGGGCAAAAGCGTGGCCATTTTGCGAATCATGGCAAGAACCAGGCGCTTGTCGCCTTCCGAAAGCGTAGTACTGTACTTTTTGATTTCGGCAAGGAAGCGAATTTCGTCCTGGGAAAGCTCGCCCAACATTTTTTGCGTCTCTTTGTCGTGGACAGTTTCCGTCCCGGGAAAGAAATCGGCGAGAGAGATCTCCATGGCTTCGGCAATTTTTGCCAGGGTTTCCAGAGAAGGTACGGTGTGACCATTCTCGACGCGGGACAGATAGCAACGGAGAAGCCCGGTGCGGCGCTCGATGTCGCCTTGGGAAAGGCCGCGCTGGCTGCGATAGGTTTTGATGACTTCGCCGATGTTCACTTGTGGTTTCTCTTTAGGCACTGATTCCTCCAAACGAAAGGGTATCTTAGTGGCTAACAGTAGAAGTGGCAAGGGGGAAAGTGAGGGGGTTGGTTGCTAAAGGGTTAATGGAGAGTCGCGACCTAGGCAACTACAAGAGAGAATGCGATTTATCTCGTCGGCGGCGATTTTTAGAGATGCGGGGCGGTGTGGTATCGTTTTTGGTTCGAGACTCGGAGCAAGACGGAGTGGGTGTCAAAGAAATTCAGAGTGTCGCCCAGGGGGCCTGAAGATGAAAGCTGTCTACAACAAGTTGGAAGTCCCGAGCGACGGGAAACCGATTGGGTATAGCGGCGGAGCACTTGTGGTGCCGGACAATCCGATCATTCCGTTTATTGAAGGTGATGGAACGGGACGCGATATCTGGAAGGCTTCGCGGCGAGTATTCGATGCGGCGGTCGCCAAAGCATATGGCGGGAAGCGGCACGTAGCCTGGTATGAGATCTATGCCGGTGAAAAGGCGTTCAAGACCTTCCGGGAATGGTTGCCGGACGATACGGTCGAAGCCGCTCGTGATTTTCGCGTCTCGATCAAAGGGCCGCTGACCACACCTGTCGGCGGCGGGATTCGCTCGCTGAACGTAGCGCTCCGCCAAATATTGGATCTCTACGCCTGCGTTCGACCAGTACGCTACTACCCGGGAGTTCCCTCCCCTGTGAAGGAGCCGGAAAAGATGGATTTGGTGATTTACCGCGAGAACACCGAGGACGTGTACATCGGGATTGAATGGAAATCGGGCAGCCCAGAGGCTAAGAAGTTGTTGGACTTTCTGAATCACGAAATGCTGAAAGATGGGAAGAAACAGATTCGCTGGGATTCTGGCATAGGCATTAAACCCATCTCGCCTACCGGAACGAAAAGATTGGTGCGGCGCGCAATTCAATACGCGCTAGCTAGCAAACGGCCGAGCGTAACGCTGGTGCACAAAGGCAACATCCAAAAGTTTACCGAAGGGGGTTTTCGCGACTGGGGTTACGACCTGGCACGCGAAGAGTTCCGCACCGAGACCGTGACGGAACGCGAAAGCTGGATCCTAGAGAATCTGGATAAATCTCCGGGGCTCAGTGTGGAAGCCAACGCCGCTTTGATTGAGCCGGGCCTTGAGCAGGCTACGGCTGATTTTCAGAAGAATATTTTTGAGGAAGTGAGCGATACGGTCACCGCAATTTACTCGACGCACGGAAAAGGCCAGTGGAAGAAGAAATTGATGATCAATGACCGCATCGCGGATTCCGTGTTCCAGCAAGTACTGCTGCGGGCCAGCGAATATAGCGTGCTGGCGACATCGAACCTGAACGGAGACTATTTGAGCGATGCGTGCGCGGCCCAGGTTGGCGGCCTTGGGATGGCTCCCGGGTCGAACATCGGGGATGGCTACGGGGTGTTCGAAGCGACACATGGAACCGCACCAAAGTATGCCGATAAGGATGTGATCAACCCAGGATCGTTAATGCTTTCCGGCGCAATGATGTTTGAGTTTTTAGGTTGGGGCGAAGCCGGGAAGCTGATTGAGAACGGCATTGCCAAGACGATTCAGCAAAAGCGGGTGACCTACGACCTGGAACGCCTGATGCCGGGGGCGACCAAAGTTGGAACTTCCGCATTTGCCGACGCCATTATCGAAAACATGTAGACGGCTTGTTTTTCACCTTAAAGTTTGACAGATTGCATTTCCAAAGGAGCTAGCCCAATGAGCAGAAAGAAAGTAACGGTGGTCGGTGGCGGATTTGTTGGATCGACAACGGCGCAGCGTATTGTGGATTTGGAATTGGCCGATGTAGTGCTCACGGACGTGCTCGATGGCCCTCCCGCGGGAAAAGCATTGGACATGGTGGAATCCGGACCGGTCACGCGAACCGACGCGAAGGCAGCAGGAGTGTGCACGAGTGGTGGCGATTACAGTGCCACAGCAAATAGCGATGTCGTGGTGATTACCGCCGGATTTCCTCGCAAGCCGGGGATGAGCCGTGACGATTTGCTGAAGATGAACTACGACGTAGTAAGGGGCGTCGTCGAGCAGATCGTGAAGCATTCGCCCGGCTGCATCATCATTGTCGTGACCAACCCCCTCGACGCGATGGCGCAAACCGCGTTCCGCGTGAGCGGCTTCCCAAAGAGCCGCGTGCTTGGCATGGCAGGCGTGCTGGATTCGGCGCGCATGAGCACGTTCGTAGCTATGGAGTGCAAAGTCAGCGTGGAAAACGTGCACTCTTTTGTGTTGGGTGGGCACGGGGATGACATGGTGCCACTGCCACGTTATTCAACTGTTGCGGGAATTCCCCTGCCGGACCTGCTTCCCAAGGAAAAGATTGATGCGATCGTTGACCGCACGCGCAAGGGCGGAGCAGAGATTGTCAATTTATTGAAGACCGGATCGGCGTATTACGCACCATCTGCATCGGTTGTCGAGATGGTGGACGCGATTCTGAAAGACAAAAAGAAAATCCTGCCTTGCGCGGTATACCTGGAAGGCGAGTACGGCATTACTGGCCTGTTCATGGGTGTCCCGGTAAAATTGGGCGAGGGCGGCGCGGAAGAAATTATTCAGATCAAGCTGACTCCGGAAGAGCATGCAGCTTTAGGGAAATCAGCCGCGAGCGTGAAGGAACTAGTGACGGTGTTGGGAATTTAGATAATCTTCCTAGAGCTCGAACGAATCGAAACGCAGTTGCCGGACTGGAGCCCATCCCTCGCGGTGGAAGAACAGAAGGAAGCTGCTGGGCTTGGCTAGAAGCCAAACAGCTTCCCTGCACCGATCACAAGCGCCAAGGTAAATACGGCAATGGCGACTTCCCCGATGAAGCCGACGGCAAAGGGTCTTAACCCCTGCTTGCGCATTTCCTTGAAGTTTGTGCGGAGACCGACGCCCGCGAAGGTAAGAAGAAACGCCCAGCGGGAAAGATTGGCCAACGAGGTATTCTGATCTTTGGTAAAGAAGCCTGCAGTAGCAAGCGCGGATACCAGCAAAAATCCCAAAACAAATTTAGGAAATTTCTGCCAAAGAAAGGCCGCTTTATTGCCGACGGCATGTGCCTGGCCTTTGCTAGCCCAATAGAGGGCGTAGGCCAGAACCACAAAACCAATCAATGCGTTTCGCGTAGTCTTAGTCAGCACGGCAAGCTTGGCGGCTGCATCCGAGTAGAGCGCGCCTGCGGCCGTGGCTTCTGCTGTGTTGTCTACGGCAAGCCCGGCCCACACTCCGTAGGCATGATCGCTCAGGTGGAGAGAGTGTCCGATCAGCGGAAAGGTGAACAGGGCGATAGCGCCAAGCGCGAGGATGGCCGCAATGGCGAAGGAGGAATCTTCGTCATCGGCGTCGATGGCGCCCTTGGTTGCGATGATGGCGCTTACTCCGCAGACGGCAGAGCCGACCGCCAGAAGAGTGGTCAGCTTCGGGCGCAATCCAAACCAGCGGCCGAGCAGAGTCATAAGCGCGATAGCCCCGGCAATCTCGATTCCCACCAGAAGAAGGCTTACGCCGCCCAATTTCCAGACATCGCCAAGCAGAAAACGTGAACCTAGAAGTACGATCCCGGCTTTCAGCCAAAATTCATAGGTGGCCACGCCGGGCTTAAAGATTTCCGCCACGCCAAAAATATTGGAGATGGCCAACCCGATGAGAATCGCCCAAAGAACGTATTCGATATTGGGGAAGGTCCAATGATTGGTCTTGGTGTAGGCATTGATATTTTTCTCAAGAAGCTTGCCGGAATAGCCAATCAGTGCAAGCAACATAACGCCGGGAACGAGACGGAGGAATTGTGAGGGCACCGAAACGGTGGGAGCCTGCGGTAAGACAATCGTGTCAGCCATTTTGTTCTCCATTTATTTTTGGCAAACCGATCACCATGGCACACGCGTGATGATACCAGTGCGAATGAAAAGAGCGGCGAGCAAGGCAACAAGAACTGCCCAGACGTCGACAGACAGTAGAAGCCTTTTTGAAGCTACAGTTTTGGAATCGGGTTGGGTCATTCTTCTTGTTCTCCTGTTATGAGATTAATGTATCTTCTGCAATTTGAATGTGGTCAGAGCTCCCCCGCCAATCGGTGGCCAGGGGGACGACGATCTCCGGCGCGACGGTGCGTCCAACGATCAGAACAGCCGGCGCGGGCAGTGGCGAAAGGGTCGCCAAGTTACCTGCTGTCGAGAGCACACTGATCTGATCAGGCTGAGTGGCTTTTGAAATGACGAGACACGGCGACCCATGAGCAACACCCGCGCCCAGCAACCACTGCGAAACATCGGCGTACTGCACGCCAGGCATATACACAACCACGGTCGTGTCAGCGGTGAGGCTGTTGCGCAGCTGCTCAACGGCTTCGGGCGAACGCGAATACGTAGTGAACAAAAGATTTGACGCCAGCGAACGATTGGTCAGTGGCACACGCGCCGCGGCCGCCGCTCCGAACGCAGCGGAGATTCCGGGAACGATCTCGAACTCCACAGCTCGGTCACGAAGAGCTTGGATTTCTTCCGCAGCCCGGCCAAACAGGAGCGGGTCACCCCCTTTCAAACGGACCACGACCTCATGCATCTCTGCCGCAGCCACCAGCAAAGAATTAATGTCCTGCTGGGTCAGCAACCTATAACCGCGACGTTTGCCGACGTCAATGCGCTCGGCCATCCTTGGAACCAATCGCAGGATTTCTTCGCTTACCAGCGAATCATGGAGAACAATGCTGGCGCTGCGAATCAGGCGGAACGCTTTGCAAGTGAGTAGTTCGGGGTCACCAGGACCTGCCCCAACCAAAAATACCTTGCCCATCAGTCGCCTCCGAGCGGGCCATGCCCAGAGCCAGCCTGCTCTATGAACCTTTCAAACATGGGGCGGCTGGCCACACTGTGCAACCGGCCTTTCCTAGCTTCCGGCTCATGCGCTTGGCTACGCAGAACTTCGCGAGCAGCCCCAAGCCATTCAAGCCATGCTGCATACTCTGGTCCGAACTGATACTCCAACTCCTGGCGTAGGCGCTGAGCCAAAGCGGGACTCTTACCGTTGGTTGAGACAGCGATCTGTAAGTCACCGCGTTGCACGATAGCGCCGCAATAAAAATGGCAACTCTCGATGTCGTCGACGGCGTTACACAGAATTCCACGCCGATCGGCTTCCTGATAAACCGCGGCGTTCACCTCGCGCAAAGAAGTGGCGGCGATGACCAGGAATGCACCTTTGAGGTCGTCAGCTGAAAACAGTTTCCGGTGCCATTGAATTTTTTGCAGGCGGACCAAGCCAACGATGGCGCTATTAATCTGCGGAGAGATTACACGGACGCGCGCGTTGGCTTGAAGCAAGCCGGGGATTTTTGCGGCAGCCAGGTTGCCGCCACCGATGACGATGATTTGGCGGCCGTCGAGTTTGAGAAATGCGGGAAAAAGGCTCATCGCTTCATCCTTCTACTCCATGAGGAACGGGACTGTCTGGACCGTCGCGCACAACGGCTTCGACCGAGGTTCCGGCAAGAATCGTGCGAATTTGTTCGTTGGAACGGCGCGCTAGAAATTTCTGCAATGTTTCCTCTGATTCGCGCTCGAGTTGGTAAGCGCAAAGGAGCCGCGCGATAGCATCCGGGACTTCCTCGGAGCGACATCGAAAACCGACGGGACGGGCAATAGCGGCATTCTGGCCGACCGAACCACCTACACAAAAATAATAAGCGTCAACAAACTGGCCATCCACCTTAATTTTTTTGCCTTCGATACCGATGTCGGCAATCCAGTGCTGGCCGCAACTATTCGGGCATCCTGTAATGTGTAGCTTCAGTTGCTCGGCAAAACAGGGGAAACGCTCTTGCAATTCTTCCGTCAGCCAGCGCGCAAATCTTTTTGTCTCAGTAAGCGCCAGTTTGCAGAACTCCGAGCCAGTACACGCAACCGTTCCGCGCGCGAATGCCGAGCTTTGCACAGGTAATCCACCGGAAGCCAAGGCATCCACAACTCGATTGACGTGAATCTCGGAAACATTCACCAGAAGGAAATTCTGCATCGGCGTCGAACGAATATGACCGTCTGCATACCCCTCAGCCAAATCAGCGGCGAGACGCAATTGCGAAGGGGTGATCCGGCCGCGAACGACCGATGCACCGACGGCAAACAATCCTGGCTGCTTCTGGGGTATCACCCCCAGATGATCGCGATGCAGGTGAGCGGGAAGTTCCTCCGGCTCGGCGGGCTCGAGTGCAAATGGCAAGCGGGAGTGGATAGCCGCGAGAAAAGATTCGGGAGTCCAGCCATGTGCGAGAAAAAGATATTTCAACCGAGCTCTCTCGCGACTTTGGCGGAGAACATCGCTTGAGCGAAAGACTTCCGTGATGGCGCGGACGACAGGGATAACTTGATCCCCTTGAACAAACGCATTCAGGCGAACGGCAAGATGAGGCTCGGTCGAAAGGCCGCCCGCGACGCGAAGCGAAAAGCCAATTTCTTCCTGTCCATTGCGGAAGCGACGCGTGGCGGTCAGACCAATGTCGTTGATTTCGGGATAAGAGCACCACTCGGGGCAACCGGTAACTGTAATTTTGAATTTGCGCGGGAGGTTGTAGAACTCAGAGTTACCGCCAAGTTCCTTGTCAATCTCCAGTGCCACGGGAGAAACATCCTGAATCTCTCGAGAATCGAGGCCAGCCAGCGGGCATCCGGTGATGTTGCGGGCGACGTCCCCGCAAGCGCCCGTCGTGCGCAAGCCAACGGCCTGTAACCGCTCGAATACTACGGGAAGGGACTCGATCGGAATCCAGTGGAGCTGAATATTTTGTCGGACGGTTAGATCGGCGACGCCATTGCCGTGTTCCTCGGAAAGCGCAGCGATCGTACGGACTTGTTCCGTGGTGAGCAAGCCATTCGGAACACGAATGCGCAGCATAAAAAACGGAACTGCACGACCCTCTCCGCCCTTTCCACCAGTGACACCGGCGCCATCACCCTGGGTGTATACGCCCCAACTGCGGAAATAGGTACCCAGCCATTCTGGCGGAATGGAATCGAAACCCTTGCGCGCGAACTCCCTGATTTCCTCGAGATGGTCCCAAGCATTCTTCTCGCGCTTGAGACGTTCGATGCGCTGCGTCTTGGTTTCCAGTACCGCTGGCATTTCATGCTCCCAAAAAGAAAAAGCCCACGTGCTGGGCATCTGGCACGTGGGCTTCGAAGGTCTTAGCGGGATAGAAATCTAAGTTCGAATGCGCGACTGGCCAGAGCGGTAGGACGGACAACAACAGCAGTCCATCAGGCGACAACAGAGGCTCTGGCAAGAATCCATATCTTAATAAGGCTACGTGGTGGGGTCGATGAAGTCAACGTTGTGGGTTATGCGAAAAATGGATGAATTGCATTTGAGATTTGGATTGAAAGCGGGGCGCTAAGGATTGGGCCCCGCCGGTAGCTAAGGATCTAGGGGTTCGAAGCAGGAGGAGTGGAGGCGGCGGGTTTCGGAGCCGGTTTCGCGGCGGGCTTGGAGGTAGTTGCTGGTTTTAGAGGGGTTGCGGCGGGCGCAGCACCCACAAAAGTTGCGGTCTTTATCAGGTCCAGCCTGGGCCACTTCGTGTCAATGTATTTTTTGCCACCCTTGCTGATGGCCTCCTGATCCATGCCAGCGCTGTCTCCGTACTGGTCATAGAGCATCTCAACCACCTTCATCCCGTCGCCATCGACGACGCCAAAGGGGGTGAAGCCCTGGCTGTCCAGTGACCCGTTGTCTTTCAGATTGATAAAAAGCTGGGTGGTACGGGTGTTTGGGCCGGCGGTGGCAAAGACAATTGTTCCCCGTTTGTTGCTCTGCCCGTGCGGATCGTCTTTAATTGTGGCTTTTTCCCACGCCGCGGTTACGGGGGGATACGCGCTCAACCCAAATTGTGCCACAAAACCCGGAACGACCCGAAAGAAATGGGCATTGTCGAAATAGTGGTGCTTCACGAGATTGTAGAAACGATCGGCACCAAGAGGCGCCCACGCGCGGGTTACGGTAATCGTGAAGGAACCGCGCGTCGTGTCGAACTTCACTTGATAGCTGGCCGGAGCCTGTTCTTTCAGAAGAGCGGGCTTCAAAAGTGCGTGGTCATAGGTTGTCGTTGTTGCAGGCTTTGCCGTCGTGGTTGTAGATTTTGGCTTGGCGGGCGCCGCAGAACTGGCAGGCGCCTGTGATTGCGCTAAGGCAGTCGCGGATAGAACGGTCACAGTCAAGGTAAACGTTAAAGCCCTACGAACGAACTTGCGCATTTGTAAGATTCCCTCCGTAAGCAAAAACTCTTCTATCAATAAAAGACTCAACCATCATTTTGTAGCGTTGGCGTTCCGTTCGCGGCTGACGCGTTCGACTTCCGTCATCACCCGAAGAGTATTTTCGCCGAGGATTTTGCGGATGTCACCTTCCGAGTATCCTTTTTTCAACAGCGCATCTGTGATTTGCGGCAGATGGGTGACGTCGCTGAGACCCAGGGGCATGACCGCACCGTCGAAATCAGAGCCCAGGCCAACGTGGTCGACCCCCGCCACTTTAACGGCATGATCAATGTGCTCGATAATCGCCGTATAGTAGACCTTTGGCAGCCTTCCGGCCTCCATAAAATCGCGAACTACCTGATCCCCGGTAACCAGGCTGCATGCTTCGTTATCCGCGCAGCGCTTTTTGACCTCCTCGTTGATCTCTTTCTCAGCATCTGGATGCGTTTTTTCGAAATCGCGAAATTCCTGACTGAGGAAACCAACGTGATAGTTAATCTGGATGACGCCGCCATTCTTAGCGAGATCACGAATCATTTCATCGGTCATGTTGCGCGCTGCGTCGCAAAGAGCCCGACAGGACGAGTGGGAGGCAAAAACAGGCGCCTCGGAGGTGGCAAGTACGTCGTAAAACGTTTTGTCACTCACGTGGGAAATATCCACGATAACGCCCAAACGATTCATTTCGCGAACAACATCTTTACCGAATGGCGTTAGACCATTGTGCTCTGGCTTGTCGGTCGAAGAATCGGCCCATTCGGTGTTGCCCATGTGCGTTAGGGTCATATAACGAACACCTAGCGCGGCGAAAGAGCGAAGCACGCCGAGATCGTTGTCGATCATGTGCCCACCTTCCAGGCCCATCAGCGCGGCAATCTTGCCTTGTTGGTGAGCGGCGCGCACCTCCGCGGCAGTGGTAGCCAGCGCAAGATCGCGAGGATGCTTGCGTACCGCTTCCCGAACGGCGTCAATCTGATCGAGAGCTTGCTTTACGCCAACTGGGCCGACGGTCTTACTGGAAGTCCAGATCGAGAAGAAAATCGCATTGAGGCCGCCTTCGCGCATCCGCGGAATATCAATATTCCCGTCCGTATGCCGCTCACCGATGTCGAATTTACCGTCAAGGAAACGCTGCGTGGTGTCGTCGTGTGTATCGATCACGATCGCGGAGAAATGAAGTTTTTTTGCCTTTTCGGATACGGAATCGGCAGCCATGAGAAATACTCCCAGCGAGAGACAAGCGGCGAGACAGAAACTGCGGTCCATTGATCCCCCATAGATGAATTGACAAAGTAGGGAGTTTAGCAAAGAAAGTGCACGGGGAAGGGTTTTACTCTCAAATGATCGATCGAAAAAGTTCAATTCCCTCAAACGTGTTTCTCGGTTCGTTTAGCCAGCACCGCCTACGGCCGATTCCGGGCGCTCGACAAACGCAGCTTTGATGTAATCACGGTTCGAGCGAGCGATCACTTCGAGCTTGATCTCCTTCGGGCAAGCGGCCTCGCATTCGCCGATGTTGGTGCAATTGGCAAATGCCTCGACGTTCATCTGCTGAACCATGGAAAGGGCGCGACGGTCACGCTCCACTTGTCCTTGCGGCAAATGGCCGAGATGGGAGATCTTGGCGCCCACAAAGAGAGCTGCGGCAGCATTAGGGCAGGCTGCGACGCAAGCGCCGCAACCGATGCAGGCCGCCGCGTCCATCGCGAGGTCGGCTTCCTGCTTCTTCACTAGAATGGCGTTGCCGTCTGGAGCGCTTCCGGTGGGGGCAGAGATGAACCCCCCCGCTGCGATAATGCGGTCGAAGGAGCCGCGATCGACGGCCAGATCCTTGATGACTGGAAATGCCCTGGCGCGCCACGGCTCAAGGTAGATCTCGTCCCCATCCTTGAAATGGCGCATGTGAAGTTGGCAGACGGTCGTACCTTTGAACCCGCCGTGGGCCTTCCCGTTGATCATGAATCCGCACATGCCACAGATGCCTTCGCGGCAATCGTGATCAAAAGAGATTGGGTCTTCTCCTTTGGCGATGAGATTTTCGTTTAAAACGTCGAGCATTTCGAGGAAAGACATATGCCGGTCGACGTTCGGATGCTCGTAGCGGACCAAGCGGCCCGCGTCTTCGGCGTTTTTCTGTCTCCAGACGTGAAGTGTAAGTTTCACTTGTAGCTCCGTTGCGAAGGCTTCACGTAGGTAAAGACCAGCGGCTCTTTGGAGAGGGAGGGAGGCTGATTTGGTCCCTGGTACGCCCAAGCGGCGACGTAGGAATAGTACTCGTCGTCGCGGAGCGCCTCGCCTTCCGGCGTCTGATACTCTTCGCGGAAGTGGCCGCCACAGGATTCCTTGCGGTCCAGCGCATCCGAGCACATCAGTTCGGCAAGCTCGAAAAAGTCGGCGACACGCCCGGCTTTTTCCAGAGATTGGTTGAACTCTTCGTTGGTCCCGAGCACGCGCACATTTTTCCAGAAGTCTTCACGAAGCGCGGGAATAAGCGAGAGGGCCTTCTTGAGGCCGGCTTCATTGCGGGCCATGCCGCAGTAGTCCCACACAATTTTTCCGAGTTCGCGGTGGTAGGAGTCAACCGTGCGTGTACCGTTGCCACTGAAGAGCTTTTTTGTAATAGCGGTGACATTGGCGACGGCTTCCTTGGCCTCTGGCACATCAGCAGGAAGCTTTGCCGGTTTCGCGATAGCAAGGTAATTGCCAATGGTGTAAGGAATGATGAAGTAGCCGTCGGCCAGACCTTGCATGAGCGCGCTTGCGCCGAGGCGGTTGGCGCCGTGATCGGAGAAATTGGCCTCCCCAAGAACGAAGAGCCCGGGAATGGTGGACATTAGGTTGTAGTCCACCCACAAGCCGCCCATCGTGTAGTGAATGGCGGGATAAATGCGCATCGGAACCTGGTATGGGTCTTCACCGGTAATCCGCTCATACATCTCAAAAAGATTGCCGTAGCGCTCCGCAATTTTGTTCTTGCCGAGGCGCTCAATCGATTCCGCGAAATCCAGATAGACGCCTAGGCCGGTCTCGCCAACACCTCGGCCTGCATCGCATTCCGCTTTGGCAGCGCGCGAAGCGATGTCCCGGGGAACTAAATTGCCGAAACTAGGATAACGACGCTCGAGATAATAGTCGCGCTGCTCTTCAGGAATCGAAGCCGGAGGGCGCTTGTCCCCAGCTTTTTTGGGTACCCAGATTCGTCCGTCATTGCGCAACGATTCCGACATCAGTGTGAGTTTCGATTGATAATCACCGGCAACTGGGATGCAGGTGGGGTGAATTTGCGTAAAGCACGGGTTGGCAAACAGTGCACCGCGTTTGTAAGCACGCCAAATAGCTGTGGCGTTGCAGCCTTTGGCATTCGTCGAGAGGTAGAACACGTTGCCGTATCCGCCAGAAGCGAGCACAACGGCGTCGCCCATGCGAACTTCCACTTTGCCGTCATACAAGCTACGCGTGACGATGCCACGGGCCTGGCCATTTACAACAATCAGGTCCAACATTTCCGAACGCGGATGCATTTTTACGGAGCCGAGGCCGATCTGTCGTTCTAGGGCTTGATACGCACCCAGAAGAAGTTGCTGCCCGGTCTGGCCGCGAGCGTAAAAAGTACGAGAGACTTGCGCCCCGCCAAAAGAGCGATTGTCGAGAAGCCCGCCGTATTCCCTAGCAAACGGAACGCCTTGTGCCACGCACTGGTCGATGATGTTGACGCTGACTTGCGCAAGGCGGTAAACGTTGGCTTCGCGGGCCCGGAAATCTCCGCCCTTCACCGTGTCGTAGAAAAGGCGGTAAACGCTGTCGCCGTCATTGTGATAGTTCTTGGCGGCGTTGATGCCGCCCTGTGCGGCGATAGAGTGTGCACGACGGGGGCTATCTTGAAAGCAAAAACAGTGAACGTTGTAACCGAGCTCGCCGAGGCTGGCGGCAGCGGCTCCGCCTGCAAGGCCGGAGCCCACGACAATGATGTTGTACTTGCGTTTGTTCGCCGGATTGATCAGCTTCAAGTCAAACTTGTGCTTTTCCCAGGACTGCTCGATTGGCCCGGTCGGGGCATTCGATTTCAATTCCATTGGTCAGGCTCCCACGACAGGCTTGAGGAAACCTGTCAGAACGGCGACCGGAATGGAAATATTGCCGGCGGCAATCAGGATGGCAAAAGCTTTGGCAAACAGTTGCAACCAAGGGGTATAGACCGGATGACTGAAGCCCAGTGATTGGAACATGCTCCACAACCCATGGTAGAGGTGCCAGCAAAGCATGACCATCGCGATGATGTAGAAGAGCGATACGGGCCAAACCTGGAAGCCGGTAACCACATTATTGTAAACATCCGTTTCGCTGAAGGAGGCCCCTGGGTGCACGGTGCCAAACGTGAACTGCAAGAGATGAAAGAGTATGAACGCCAGGAGGATGGGGCCGCTCCACATCATGGTCCGGGAAGCATAGCTCGAGTGGATGTTGACCTTTTTCACGTATTGGATGGGTCGTGCGCGACGCTGCAGTAGCGCAAGTTGAAACGAGGACCAAATGTGAAGGATGACGGCGACGAGCAGCGTAATCCGCGTACCCCAGAGTAGCGGGGGCAGAGACTTCAATGTCGCCGCATAGTGGTTGATTTTCTCGGGTGATTCATAAATTTGCAGATTACCGAGCAGATGGCCGACCACAAAACCGAATAGAATCACGCCGGTCACGGCCATAATTGCTTTTTTACCTATCGTGGTCTGCCAGAACCGCAAGCTACTGGCAGCAAGGTTTACCGCAGTCGCGCTCATGGAATGGAGTGGTCCTTCGGTCTGCTGAGAATCGTGCCGGATAACGAGTGAAACAGCTTGAGCAGATGAGTTGTGTCAGGTCGGGTTGCCGCAAAAGACATGCCCTCTCCGCCGCGGAAGTTCCCAATCAGTTGGTTGGAGCAATTATTTGCCAAAGCGATGGGAAAGCAGCAAGAACAGTATAGGGAGTTGAGAAAAGCGATGCAAGAGAGGCTGTCACTTCGAAAGACACAACGTTAAGAAATTTTCTTGCAGCGAGAAGGGGGAACAACTGAAGATGAGAGAAGGAAGATGGCAGATCTCCCGCAGGCCCTGCGCCCGCCTGCCGCTCACGGAGATGATTGTTCAAAGGACCACATGGCTACCAGCTTGCTAACGGATTTAGAGCGTCTTGCAAACGCACTTGAAGGTGACCAGCCTGAATCGTCAGAGCTTTCGATGCCAGCGATTGGGGAGCGTATCGCCAAACATCTTGGAGTGAAGGAAGATGAAGTGGCTATTCTCGGTGTTTCCTATCGTTGGAGGCACTTGCATTTTCTCGTGCCGCAAGCACTGAAAAATGTGGGATTCATCCCGCTGACCAGCAATTCTGCGCTGGCCGCGCGAACTGCAAAAGAAAGCCGAGCGGAAATAAACAACAATTTTACGGCAACTCGCCATGCCAGTGTGTTTGAAGGGGTACGAACGGCGACAACTTCCGGCGAAGCGATTCAGAAAATCATTAGCGCGCCAATTTTATCTGAAGGAAAAGTTGTGGGAGTAATGCAGGTGAGCCGCAAAGGCATCAATGCAATGGACGCAGGCGCAGATTTCACCGCGGACGATCTGGGAAAGGTGCTGGCGATCTGCCGCCCTCTGGGAAAAATCGTCACGTACATCGTGGGAAATGAAGGAACGGCAGGCGATCCACCATCCGTCTAACCCCAGAGGATTCAAGTTTGAATGCCCGTTCATACAAACGAGCAGGTCTTCCGCAAGAGCACTTCTTCTTCCATTGACACTGTGAATTCTTCTTGTTACTTTTCCACAAGCGCTTATTTTTCAGCGCGAAACCACTCTCGGAGGCCGCGACCCGGCACCATGGCATTTGTTGCTAAGAGAATTTTTTTGACCAAGGGCGTCGGAAAACATCGCGAACGTCTCTCGAGTTTTGAATTGGCCCTGCGCAACGCGGGAATAGCTGCTTGCAACATTGTTCGCGTTTCTTCGATCTTTCCACCGAATTGCAAATTGATCACGCGAAGCGAAGGTTTGAAGCAGATCAAGCCGGGCCAAGTTGCATTCACCGTCATCAGTGAAAACTCTACGCGTGAACCGCACCGCTTGATCGCCGCAAGCATTGGATTGGCACTTCCCGGCGACAAATCCATGTATGGATACCTGTCTGAGCATCATTCTTTCGGAGAAACGGAAGAAGTGGCCGGAGAGTATGCGGAAGAACTGGCCGCGGAAATGCTCGCTACAACCTTGAACGTGGAATTCGACCCGGATCTTTCCTGGGACGAGAAAAAGGAAGTTTACCGGATTTCGAACAAGATCGTTCGCACCATGAACATCACGCAATCCGCTGTTGGCGACAAACGCGGGTTGTGGACCACCGTTCTAACAGCTGCGTTTTTGATTGCCGACAACGACTAGGGAATAGCGTTTATTTTTTCCTACGGTCGAAATAGCCGATGCGTTGCAGCACAGCTCCAACCACGAGTGGTAAAGCAACGGTCGCGTCTTCGAAAACTTCTGCGAGCCGGCCGCCTTCCTCAGGCGGAACAAACTTTCCCCAAGATACTGCTTCTGTATAGGTGCTACCGCTCAGTCCTCCCCAGTGAACCGGTTCGGGGCAAATGCGAACTCCATAGGCATACCGTTTCAAGGGGAATTTCTTATAGCCACGGCGGGCCATCAATTCCGCGTAAACCCCAAATTGTTGCGCCCAATTTCGCGGTACGCCCCCGCCAACCGTGAAAATGCCCATTTTCTTTGTAGCCATCATGGTGTTGGCAAACACTTCAAAATCCTCGAAGGGATCAAAACGCAACACCGGGTGGCCATCGCGCTGACGTCCAAATTTATTGAGGGCAAAATCCAGCCCAAGTTCCGAATCACTGAAAGCTGGGACAAATACCGGGACGTTGTGCTCGTAAGCGGATTTCAAAATGCCACGGCCGTTGGTATTTTTCTGAAGAAATTCGCCAATTTTTCTGTGCAGCTTCCAGCTACACACAATCTCTTGCGGATCCCAGGTTTCCAGAATCCCGTCGACCACTTCTTCCACGTGATCGAGGTTGGTTTCCGGTTCAAGTGAATCGTAAACTCGGTTGTAACCGGCCAGAAACAGTTCGTTGTCGTCCATTTTTGAGGGGTCGTAACGGAAATGCGAACGACCCGTGGCTTCGACTAGTCCGTGCGCCATTAAAGCGCCCGTCGAAACAATTGCCTTCACGATGCCCGATTCAATCAGGTCGCAAAACACCAAACCCATTTTGCCAACGGTGAGCGCGCCGGCGAGGGTCATCACGACAAAACATTCCTTGTCACGGGCCATTGCTTCAAGAACGTCGGCAGCGTCGCCAACTTGCCGCGCAGTGTAAGCGGTGTCCCCCATCGCGCGGACCAAATCGTCAATGGTGCTGATTTTAGAAAGATCCAGCGGGAAAATCGGGCGCAGCTTGTCTTTAACGGGGTCGTGTAACACCCGGCCCGTAACGGTCTTCTTCGGTTGCTTCGCCATGTGTTCTCCTGGAATATGAGCGCAACGCTGATTTTGAACGATCAAGCCTTGCTCGCAAGAGAATTGATAGTACAAACTGGAGGAGAAGAAAAGAAAATTCGCGTTCAATTCACGGAGAAATATTTTCGCGTGTTAGGATGAAGGCTATGAACAATAAATTTACGGTCGGACTCGTGCAGATGAAGAGCACGACCAACAAAGAGAAGAACCTGTCGAGCGGCATCGAGAAAATCCGAGAAGCGGCAAAGCGTGGGGCACAGATCATCTGCCTGGATGAATTGTTCGCGGGTGAATATTTCTGCCGCACAGAAGACGTGGAGTTATTCGGCTTGGCGGAAGAGATCCCCGGCCCGACGACCGATCGGTTGGCCCAAGTCGCCAAGGAGAACAAAGTGGCGCTGGTCGCTTCCCTGTTCGAGCGCCGCGCGGCGGGCTTGTATCACAACACCTGCGCGATTCTAGATGCTGACGGCAGCTATCTTGGCAAGTACCGAAAAATGCATATTCCAGACGACCCTCTTTACTACGAAAAATTTTACTTCACGCCCGGCGACCTCGGTTTTCTGAATTTTGACACCAAGTACGCTCGCATCGGCGTACAGATATGCTGGGATCAGTGGTATCCCGAAGGCTCGCGCCTGACCGCCATGCAGGGCGCTGAAGTGATCTTTTATCCGACGAGCATTGGCTGGCATCCACACGAGAAGGCCCAGATGGGGGCTACGCAATTAGATTCCTGGCGCACGATCCAACGCGCGCACGCCATCGCCAACGGAGTTTATGTTGCGGTAGTAAATCGCGTTGGTTACGAGGGAAAACCAGAGAAAGGCGATCCAGGTATCGAGTTCTGGGGGAATTCGTTTGTCGCTGACCCATCGGGGCAGGTTTTATCGCAAGCTTCTGACAACAAGGAAGACATTCTCGTAGTGGAATGTGACTCGGCCGTCAGTGAAGATACCAGGCGTGGCTGGCCATTTTTCCGCGATCGCCGGGTTGACGCGTTTCAAGGATTGACGAGCCGTTGGTTGGGCGACAAATAGTTGAAACATCAAGCGAAAGGCTTTCCACTTCCCTATCCATGATAATTTCCAGGCAGGCGCGAACACCCAATGCAGTTGGATACAGGATGCCGGCAGAATGGGAGCCTCATGCTGCAACCTGGCTCAGCTGGCCGCACGAGTTAAGCGACTGGCCTGGCAAATTCTCTCCGATTCCCTGGGCGTTTGCGGAAATTGTCAGAACTTTGTCTGAGGTCGAGCGCGTATATCTAGTCGTCGAATCACAAGCTGCGGAAAAGCGCGTCCGAACTATTCTCAAAAAGGCTGGCGCGAAGTTGGATTCGGTGGATTTTTTCAGAATTCCGACCGATCGCGGGTGGATGCGTGATTCTGGCCCGATTTGTGTAAAAAACTCCAAAGGCGAACTCGCCTACAACAATTTTCGTTTCAATGGATGGGCCAAGTACGAGAGCCATAAAAAAGATGTGCTGGTCGTTCGAAAGGCCAACCGACGATTGAAGCGGAAACTATTCTTGCCCATGCATAAGGGGCGGCGAGTTGTGCTTGAAGGCGGATCGATTGAGGTGAACGGGCAAGGAACATTGCTTACGACCGAGGAATGTCTGCTCGGCAAGGTCCAAGAGCGAAATCCAGGGTTTACCAAGGGCGATTACGAAGAAGTTTTCCGGCAAAGTTTGGGAGTCACAAAAGTGCTGTGGCTCGGCAATGGTATTGCCGGCGACGATACTCATGGACACGTCGATGATATAGCGCGCTTTGTGAAGGAAGACACTGTGGTAACCACTGTGGAAGAAAATCGCAAGGACGCGAACTATGTAGCGCTCGAGGACAATCTCGAGCGCTTGAAATCGACTCGCGATCAGGATGGTAAGCCGCTGCGGGTAGAACCACTTCCGATGCCCGCCCCGATTTATTTCAATGGGCAGCGGTTACCAGCCAGTTATGCAAATTTCTATATCGCGAACCAACTGGTGATGGTACCGACCTTCAACGACGCGAATGACCGTGTTGCGCTGAACACACTCGCCAAGCTTTTCCCAGATCGTCAGCTGGTCGGCATCCATTGCCGAGACCTGGTTCTGGGATTGGGGACTTTGCACTGCATGACGCAGCAAGAACCGGTGGCTGGATAATTGGGGAGGGAAATGCATGAGCATGTTGAGTTCGTTCATTCTTTGGCAGGTATCTTCCACTCAGGTAGACGTTCAAGTTGGTTGGCCGAACAGCTTGTTTAGTTGGATCCTTCTCGGTCTGCTCGCCGGATGGCTAGCAGGAAAGTTGGCTCGGGGACGCGGATTCGGCTGCATTGGAGACGTGATTCTGGGTTTGATCGGCTCCGTGGTAGGCGGCTGGATTTTCACCAAGCTCGGAATTGTTCACAACAACACGTTTTTGTTCTCGCTGGCCGCAGCAACCGTCGGCGCTGTAGTCCTGGTCGCCATCGCCCACCTATTTTTTGGTGGCAAAGAAAACTAGGCAAATTCGGTCGAGCAGGCCAGCTGGGGTTCACGAACCATCCGCCTGCTACAGGTAGAGGGCGTGCTACCCCCAAATTGGGGTTCTTTGTATCCGGGAGCGGACGATGGATATTTCTAGGGCCCCAGGTAAAGCCCGGGGTCCGAACCAATTGATTAGAGCGAAGTGATGAGTTGCACGAGAGTGCGCAGTGCCACTCCTGTGGGTCCCTTGGCCAACCACGGCTTTGTCTCATCGTTCCAGGCAGTACCGGCGATGTCGAGATGAATCCAAGGCGTATCGCCAGCGAACTCCTTGATGAACATCGCGCCGGTGATTGCACCGCCGCCTTTGCCGCTTCCGATATTCTGAATGTCCGCGAAGCTGCCCTTGATAAACTCGCGATACTCCTCGTCAAGAGGCATCTGCCACATTTTTTCCCCGGCCGCCTTGGCGCTTGCGAGCAATTTATCGGTCCAAGCCGGATCAGAACCGAAAACACCGACATTCACGTTCGCAAGAGCCACAACAATCGCTCCGGTTAAGGTAGCCGCATCCACCAAATGAGTAGCGCCGAGCTGCTTGGCGTAATGAACTCCATCGGCAAGAATCAGGCGGCCCTCTGCGTCGGTATTTAAGACCTCGATCGTTTTGCCCGACATGGCCGTTTGGATATCCCCGGGCTTTTGCGCCGCACCACCAGGCATATTCTCCGTAGCTGGTACCACGCAGATAACCTTAACGCTCGGTTTCAGGGCCGCGACCGCGCGCATGACCCCGAGCATGGTGGCGCCGCCAGCCATATCGTACTTCATCTTTTCCATGCCTTCAGACGGCTTTATCGAAATACCGCCGGTATCGAAGGTAACGGCCTTGCCCACCAAACCCAGTACGGGACTGCCCGGTTTCGCGTTGGCTGGCGTATAGGTGACTACAATCATGCGGGGAGGTTCGGGACCACCTTGAGCGACACTGAGAAGCGCGCCCATTTTCAGTTCGGCAATTTTCTTTTCATCGAGAATTTCCACAGCGAGGCCAGCTTCCTTGGCCATAACCCGCGCCTTTTCTGCCAGAATCTTTGGGGTCAATTTATTCGACGGCTCATTCACCAAGTCACGAGTAAAGTTTAACGCCTCGCCGATGATACGGCCCCTGGCCATTCCTGTCTCTATCGCCGTTTTTTCCGCCTCGCCCAAGCCGACTATTGTGAATGTTTCGATAGACTTATCGTTCTTCTTGTCGGTCTTGTATTTATCTGTCTCAAAGTCGGAGGCAAGAGTGCCTTCGCTGACGGCCTGGGCCGCATTTTCATTCACATCATTTTCACGCAAGAGAAATGCAACCTTGTGGACGGAACGAGATTTCAAATAGCGCAGAGCGGCCCCCGCAACTTTTCGCAGGGAACCAGGGTTAAATTGCTCGCGTTTTCCTGCGCCAATCAGCAGGAGGCGCGCGGCCTTCAGCCCGGCCGGACCGTGAACGAGTGTAAATTCCAGGTTCTTGCCGGTCAGCTCTCCACTCTTTTGAATACGGCTGATCAGTCCACCGGCAAGTTTATCGAGTTCGGCGACGCGTCCCTGAATGGGGTCGGATTCGTCGAAAACATAGGTGACCAGTGCATCAGCTTCAACGGCAGCGAACGGCTTGGTATCAAGGATGATTTGCATGACAGTATTATCGCCTCCGGTTGCGATACATTGCTTGTTCCGTTTCCCTACGAGCTTCCTTGGTGCGTTCGTCCTGGCGGCGGTCCCACGTTTTTTTGCCCTGTGCCAGAGCGATCTCTACCTTGGCGATGCCGTTGCGAAAGTAAATTCGCAACGGGATAACGGTCAATCCTTTCGATTCAGTACGGCCTTCCAATTTAAAAATTTCCCGTTTGTGCATCAACAACTTGCGGTTGCCCAGTGGTTCATGATTCCACGGCCCGCCGGGAAGATACTGTGCGATATGGGCGTTGACCAAGTATGGGCCACTTGGCTTAAAGTCCACAAAGGCGTCGCGAATATTCGCTTTGCCCTCGCGCAGAGCTTTCACCTCGGTGCCGTGCAAGACGATTCCAGCCTCCAATTTTTCCAAGATGTGGTAGTGGTAAGAAGCGGCTCGATTTTGCGCGACGATTTTCTCGCCGGAATCCTTCCCATCCTTTTGGTTTGTCTTAACCGGTTTGGTCTTTGCCTTGGTCACAATCTTTCATTTTACCTGATGACACGTCTAATAGAGACATCGGGCTCGACGTTGGTAAACAGATCCGAGGTTGGTTGCGCTGTCGGCTCTCAATTTGCACTCGCATAAAAGGACTGGCTGATGGAACAGGTTCGATTAAGTGACCCAAAAAGGCAAACGGCTTGCCGCACCGATCAGCCCGATGCTAGACTCCAAAAGCAAGTAAAGACGCGGGTTGCCCCCAGTTGGAGTTCCGGAGAGTTCATGCGCCGTTGCAGTCAGCTTTTTTTTCTTTTGGTCATCTGCGTCTTCGCCACGGGCTGTCCCAAGGGCAAACAAGACTACTCTGCTGCCCAAAAGGCGCTGGACGCCCAAGACTACGACGCGGCCGTCGATTATTTCCTGAAGGCCAACGCCGCGGACCCGCATAACGCAAACTATAAAATTGGGTTAAACCAAGCACGTTTCCAGGCAGCTCAGGTGCACATCCACAAGGGGTACAAACTTCGCGATAAAGGTGATCTGCAAGCCGCCATCTCCGAATTTCAGCGCGCTCAAGTTCTGGACCCTTCGAGCATGGTGGCGGACCAGGAATTAAAGCGAACCATCGACGAGCTGACCGAAAAGACTCGCGCTACCGCCATTGAAGAAGCGGTGCCGGAGAGCCCGACCGTGGGGGCCGGTTCCCCGATGATGGCGACCGCGCCACCAGAATTGAAACCACTTTCTCGCGCTCCGATTAACCTAAAAATGTCAAATGATGCCAAAGTTGTCTACGAGACAATCGGCAAATTGGCGGGCTTGACCGTCATTTATGATCCGGATTTGCAGGCGAAACGCATCAGCACGGAATTGAATAACGTTACCCTCGAACAAGCGCTGGACATCGTTTCCCTAGAAAGCAAAGCGTTCTGGAAACCCGTGACCGAGAACATCATCATGATTATTCCGGACACAGCACAAAAGCGGCGGGACTACGAAGAGCAAGTTGTACGCACGTTTTATCTCAATAACATCGCGATCGCTCAGGATTTGACGGAAATCACCACCGGGTTGCGGTCGTTGCTCGATTTCAAGCGCATTCAGCAAGTCAACGCCCAGAGCGCCATCATTATTCGTGATACACCGGATAAAATCGCGCTTGCCGATAAGATTATTCGAGACATCGACAAGGCCAAGCCGGAGGTCATCATTCAGGTGCAGGTGCTGGAAGCTCGCGTTGATAATTTGAGAAATCTTGGAATTTTGCCAGGCCAATCGGCATCGGTACAGATCAACCCCAACTATACGTCCAGCACTAGCACCAGCACCACAACCACCACGACAACATCAGCCCCGGGAACGGTGTCGCTGGCCCAATTGACCCACTTGAATCAAAACGACGTGGTGTTCACATTGCCGGGAGCTACAGCAAACTTTCTGTTGACCGACACCGGCACAAAAATTATTCAAGACCCTGAACTGCGGGCGATCGACGGTCAATCGGCAAAGCTGAAGATCGGGGATCGCATCCCGGTGGCGACGGGCAGCTTCCAGGCCGGCGTCGGGGTTGGCTCGACCGGCGGGGCAGGATTTGTGAATCCACTCGTCAACACGCAATTCCAATACATCGATGTCGGCGTAAACCTGGACGTCACTCCGCACGTGCACGCCAATCGAGATGTAAGCATGAAGATTTCCGTGGAAGTTTCCGCGCAAACCGGCAGCGCCACAATTGGCGGCATCACCCAGCCGATCATCAGCCAAAGAAAGGTCGAGCACGAAATTCGGCTGAAAGAAGGAGAGGTCAGCATTCTTGCCGGATTGGTCTCGCGAGTGGATCAAAAGACCTTGAATGGTTGGCCCGGTTTGGCGAAGATTCCCGGCCTGCGGTACCTCTTCTCTAGTGACAACACAGAAAAACAGGAAGATGAAGTATTGATCGTGCTGACTCCACGCGTCGTCCGTTTGCCCGATTGGACGCGTTCAAATCTGCGGCCCATCTATTCTGGAACCGAAACGTTCCCCGGGGCGAAGCGCGAGATTGAAGTGAAAGCACCTGCGTCGAATCCGAATCCACAGGTTGCTCCGCCGGCCGCCCCAGCGCCGGGCGCGATTGCTCCCGTGAACCCGAACACTCCTCCCATGAGTTCCAATGCGCCAGTGGGCGTCGCTCCGCAGACACAAGTTGGCGGACCACGCATTCACTTTGAACCAGCGACTTTGAATCTCACCGCGGGGCAGACAGCCACGGTCGGCGTGGTCGTAGAAAACGTGACCGATCTGTTCTCCGTTCCGATGCTGCTGCAATACAATCAAGCGATCATCAGCGTGGAAGAAGTGCGCCATGGAGGGTTCCTCTCGGGTGGCACGCAAGAAATTGCCATCGTTCAGCGCGTCGACAAGGAGCACGGCCAAGCAATTATTTCCGCCACCCGTCAGCCCAATACTCCCGGCGTCAGCGGAACCGGAACAATTCTCGGCATCGTGATCAAAGCTCTGGCGCCCGGCACCAGCAATCTCTCCATCGTTCAAGTGAACGCTAAGGATTCCCAGCAAAGACCTATTCCACTGGTGACCAGTGAAGCGACCGTACGAGTGCAATGAGCACGTCCGGGTCATTTGCGATGCGCTATCGCCACTCTAAACGCGTCTCCTGCCCGCAATCTGGTATGACTCTGATCGAGTTGATTATTGCCTGCTCGATTTTGCTGCTTCTGGCATCTGCCGCTCTGCCGATTGCCCGGTTCACCATCGTGCGCCAACGCGAGGCGGAACTTCGTTACGATCTTCGAGATATGCGCAATGCGATAGATCGTTACAAGGATTATGCTGACCGCGGCATGATTCGCATCGAACTTGGCAGCGAAGGCTATCCGCCCGATCTCGACACTCTAGTGAAAGGCGTAGCGATGGGCGGCACTGGAGCGGCAGGCAAAAATGTCCGCTTCCTGCGTAAAATTCCGGTCGATCCAATGACGGGTAAAGCGGACTGGGGTCTGCGCGCCGTGCAAGATGACCCAGACTCCAACAGCTGGGGTGGCAAGAATATTTTTGATGTCTACTCGAAATCGACAGGCACGGCATTGGACGGAACGAAATATTCGGACTGGTAGAATCGACATTCGAACAATTTTATGAGCCACATGCCAAATACAACTCCAGGCGAAAAAGGGAGCAGCAGCGCAGGACTCGTCCGGGGCTTCACGATTATCGAGTTGATGATCGTAATGATGATCATCGCTATTTTGATTGGAGTTGCGGCTCTGGCTTACGATAAGACCGTGCTTCGGGCCCGCGAGACTGTGCTGAAGCAGGATTTACAAACCATGCGGCAGGCCATCGATCATTACACGCTGGATAAGCAGCAGGCTCCGCAATCGTTGGATGATCTGGTCGACGCACATTACTTAAGAGAAATACCAATCGATCCAATTTCACACCAGAAAGATTGGGTCACACATTTTGGTGATACGGTGATGACGCCAGAGCAGACGAGCGGCGGAATCGACGATGTTCACTCCGGATCAGATCAAGTAGGCTCGAACGGCCAGCCCTACAGCACCTGGTAGTTCTGCGAGACGCTATCTTTCTGAACCGGATGTGGCACTCTCTCTTGTGAGAGTTTTCTTCCGCTTTATTTGACGGAACTGTGCGGCTCCGCTATATTAGATATGCGGGGTGGAGCAGCCTGGTAGCTCGTCGGGCTCATAACCCGAAGGTCGTCAGTTCAAATCTGACCCCCGCAACCATTTTCTCCTGCTGTTTCATTTACTTACAAACGCCCACGTGCTCCGTGGGCGTTTCTTTTTCGGTACATTCGGTACAACTTGGGGTTTTGAAACCTGTGCCGATCTGCTCCGCGACTTGCGCCCGCCATACCGCGTCCTCGCTGCTCTTGTCGTACACGTCGGTCATGTCCTGCTTGCGGCTGTGACCCATCCAATACTTGAGCAAGCCAGCGGGGACGTTCGATGCACGAAGGAACGAGTTACGGAAACGGCGGAAAATATGAGCGCCTGCTGTGACGCCTTGAAAATTCTTGCCGTTGATGATCTTATTTCTTTCCCAAATCTTTCCCGCGAGAAGGGCTTGTCCCCGGCAAACCCCCTTGGAGCCAGGAAGAAATTGATGGGCGAAGGCGGCAACGATACTGCGACCGTAGAGGTTGACGATGCCTCTGCCTTGGCAGCACGGAAAGATGACACGTCGGTAGAAAGCGTCGCAGCCTTTTGGGTTGAGCAG
>DATFZN010000184.1:0-3762 GCA_035314425.1 Candidatus Acidiferrum sp.
CGCGCATCTCTGCCAGAGTGACCGGGCGCGGCAATTTTTCAAAAGCCCGCAAATCCGCGACAAGATTTTTTTCTTTACGGTCGTGCGGATCAGGATAAGGATCGCGGGTTATCTCAGCGATGGAATAGAGCGAGCGCTCCGGGGCTGCGTGATAACAAAGCACCCGGTCGCCCTTTTTTACCTGTTTCAGCGCTCGGATGGCATCGGGTTTCGAGCCCGCACCATGCCACATCTCTTTGCCCTTCACGAACAAAGTATCCCAGTGATAGTGATGTGGGTCTGCACTAAAGATCCAGAAATGTCGTATTGGAGGAGTCGCGGTCGCCATCGGCCCAGAATTCGGCTGCAATATACACGTTAATGAATGGAAAACCAAACAAAATGTGAGGGATAGCTAAGGTACAGGAAGCAAAAGGGTTAAAATGAGGAGCACGCTGTGTAAAATAAATCTAAGTTACTTCTTTTCTTAAGATTACCGAACCGGGTGCGGCCCGAAGCCGGGACACTCCCGCTAACTTGCTACGATCGAGAGGTTTAGGGCTAATGCAGGTCTACAAAAATATCTTGGCCCCGGAGCTCGGTGGCGTAGCAGTCGACCCCTGCCTGGGGGTTTTCCAGTACTTTTCCGCTGGTCACATCAAACTGCCAGCCATGCCAGGGGCAAGTGAGCACTTTTCCTTCCAGTGTGCCCTGCCCCAGAGGGCCTCCGCGATGCAAACAAGTATTGTTGATCGCATAGATCTTGCCCGCAACATTGGCTAGCGCGAGCGCCTTACCCTCGATCTGGAATTCCCGCACGGTTCCAGCCGGCAGCTCCCCAATCTTCGCCGCTCGCACAAAGCCCATTCCGCTTCACCTCGCAACACACCAAGTCCGCTTACTCGCCGGGTTCAGCCACCTGCGCGATCATCACACTCTTCTTGAAGTCTTCGACCATCTCGGTCTTCAGTCGCACTTCTGTCGGCCGCTTCGCCAGGGTCATATCATCAATCTTGTCTTGCAGCTTTAACAGTGCGTAAAAAAGTGCCTCAGGACGCGGAGGGCATCCCACCACATACACGTCCACAGGCACAATTTTATCCACACCTTGCAGGACGGAGTAGACGTTAAACGGTCCCCCCACGCTCGAGCAAGCACCCATCGAAATGCACCACTTCGGGTCCGGCATCTGTTGCCACACTCGCTGAATCACTTGGGCCATCTTGAGTGTGACAGTACCGGAGACGATCATAAGATCGGCTTGTCGAGGCGATGGACGAAAGACCTCCGCTCCAAACCGTGCCATATCAAAGCGTGCGGTGGTCGAGGCGATCATCTCGATCGCGCAGCAGGCCAATCCGAACGTCAGCGGCCACAAGGAACTCTTCCTCGCCCAATTGAAAACGTAATCTACTGATGTGATCAGGGCATTTTTTTCAAAGCGTTGGTCGATGACTCCCACAATCGGTCTCCGGTCCTTTCCGCTGCTGCCGAGTATATCTCTCGCTTTAGAGACCAGTCAAAGTCCTCGATCACACGAACTCCCTGCTGCTTCACTCCATCGGAACAATCCTGGACGCACGGAGTACGGAGCTGATCCGATCGGTCGCAAAGAGAGCTACGAACGTAAACGCCTGGCGGGCAACAACTGGAAAGGTTTGTTCTTGCCCCAGCGATAAATTTCAAAATCGCGATCTAGCGTCAGGATATCGCCCGTCCCAAATTGATCGGCCATGCGGATAAGACAGGCATCCGCCAGGTCGATCTCCCGGTCCTGATATTTACGTAGCTGCCGCTTCACGCCTTCTGTATCCGTTGAGAGCTGAAAAGACACTTGAAATATCCCGGCAGCTACATTTTCGATTACCGCAGCAGGTGCACCCGGCAGATTGCGTAGCAGAAAACAACTTTTCGTGATTACGGCTTCGCAGGTAAGTAAAGGAGCTTCGATACTCTTAATGATTTTTGCGCACACTTCATGATGCTGTTCGCTCCGGTCCAGCAGTGCGACGATTACACCCGCGTCAAGCAAAACCGGCTTCAACGGCCAAAATCCTTCAAATGCTTCTTCTTGTTTGAGCCAAGGTCGAAAATTCCAGACCGGAACTTTCCTAATCCAATTACCCCGCGCTTCCGCCGCCGGAGATAGCTTGCCTCTAATACCCGAAGGCCCTCCCTCACAACCCGGGATGGGCTCCATTGAAGTTCCCGCACCAGAGCAGCCAATCTCCTGCGGGATCTTTCGTCTAAACGGGCTTGTATCGCATTTCCCATGAGGTTCATTGTACTACAAAACTTGATTCGTACTACACCTAGCCAATCTCTCGTTATGTACGATATTTCATCAAGGGCCTAGGTTTGCGACTACTTCCGAGCGGTCGGATCATCGAACTGCTTCGCCAGCAATCCCCAATAACCACTGGGCCTCAGCCGCTGCCAGATATCCACGAAGTACGAATCCACTCCGATCAATACCCTCGTCTGTCGCTTCCGAACACCTTCGAGGATTTTTGCCGCCGCAACTTCCGGGTCAGTCCGTGCGATCCGCTCGAAGCGCGCCATACTCTCATCGTACAAACTTGCTTGGGCTCTATCTCCGCGCTTCGCGCATTTCGCGATGGAAGTCCTCACAAACCCCGGATGCACGCACGTCACAAAAACATTTGTATCTTTCAACTCGTGTTGCAAGCTTTCCGTAAACCCGCGCACGGCGAATTTGCTGGCGCAGTACGCGCTTTGACCAATCGCTCCTACAAATCCCAACAAACTCGAAGTATTCACGATGTGCGCGCGCTTCTCCCGTTTGAGCATCGGCAGAAAAGAAGCTGTTCCGTAAATCACGCCCCAAAAATTGACATCCATCAGCCAGCGAAAATTCTCGACCGAAATCTCTTCAAAATTTCCCAGCAGCGCCACACCGGCATTGTTAAATAGCAAACTGGCGCGGCCGTGCTCTGCTTCGACCGACACTGCAAATTCCTTTACGTGCTCTTCCTTTGAGACATCTAGTAGGTGCGAAGTAATTTTCCCCTGGGCAGCTCCGAGCAGGTCCCTGGTTTCCGCCAAACCCCTTTCATTCACGTCCGACAACGCCAAGGAGGCCCCTTCCGCTGCCAGCTGCTGTGCCAGGCAACGCCCCATTCCCGAACCAGCACCAGTAATCACCGCGACGCTCTTGCTTAGGAAACTCATATCGCCCTCGCGCATTCCCGGCTCCCATCGCACTCATACCACATCAAGGCAATTCTCGCTGGCGTCCGTTCGTGCTATGCCCCTTCAAGTATTCAATGGCTGTAGAGTCGCTGCAAAGAACAACCGCTAGTGAGGAAACGCCACCCGCACTGAATTCCGGCCGGCTCGTTTTGCTTCGTACAGCATCTGGTCTGCCCGGCGCACCAAAGCCGAAAACTCCGTCGCATCCTTGCTATGAAATCCCGCAGCCCCGAAGCTCGCCTTGACAGTTACGCTCTGTCCTTGAAACGGAAACGACAGCGTCGCGAACTGTTCGCGAAAGCGGTTTACCGTTGCTTCCACTTGCCCTGGATCCACATGGGTAACCACGAGCAGAAACTCATCTCCGCCAAGCCGCCCACAGATGTCCGAAGCCCGCGTATTTTTTCTAAGAATGTCGGCGAACGTCTTCAGCACGATGTCGCCCGCGTCATGTCCAAAGGTATCGTTAATGGCCTTAAAACAATCGATGTCACCCAGGACGACCCACAACCAGTATCCATGCCGCGCTGCGCCGCGCAGTTGCCGGCTAGCCCAATCCTCGATTGCACG
>DATFZN010000185.1:0-5734 GCA_035314425.1 Candidatus Acidiferrum sp.
GATGGATTGGCGAGCGTTGGTGTTAGCAGAGAGGGAGAAAGCAATCCAGCGCCCGGGAAGTGGAGCTACGAATTGCAGGCGCGCGTCAAGCAAGTTCATCGATGGGATCTGACGGAGAGGAACGACAATCCAAGAATGAGCTTGCTAGTGAAGGGTGTTTGGGATTTGCCTCAAGGTGAAGTGCGGATGGAAGAATTGAGTATGGATTTGCCGCAATCGAATTGTCACGGAGCCGGGCAGTTTGAGACCAAAACAAATTCTGCGTGGAGCTTGCAACTTACATCTGCCGCGATTGAAGGCGCGGACATATTGTCCTGGTACCGGGCGTTTCAGCCGGGTGTTGCCGAAGGTGTGTCTGTACAACAATCTTTCTCAGGACGTGGAACCGTTCTTGGCGGGCCATTGCGATGGGAAGATGGGGAATTGTCGAGCGAAGGTGGAACCTTGCGCATTCCTGGATTCGCGGAATCGTTGCGTGTTGGAGTAGTTCGCGGAGGCGTTCGTGGAAATGTGTTTGCCATCGAGCCTGTGCGAATCACGCTGCCTGGCCCCAAGAGCGAGCCAACGATCGCCGCAAGGACCGACAAGCCGCAAGCCAAGCCAAGAGACACCAGAGACTGGGCAGAATTCCGTTTCCTTCATGATGCTTCGTCGAACGGCGGACTGATTCATATGGATGGACATCTTGAACAGGTTGATTCATTTTTCAAAACGGCCTTGGCATTCGGCAAAGCTGTCAATCACGGATGGGAATTGAATGGCGGGGTAGGCGGTGACCTGGACTGGAAGTGGGAAAAGGGATTATTTCGCAACGGACGTTGGAATGGTGCGATTAATTTTTCGAGAGCTGAGTTGCAGGCAGCAGGGCTGAATCAGCCGATTGAATTGGAAGATGCGCGATTGGAGTGGAAGGAAGGGCAGCGCGCCGCGAATATCGTAAAGGCAGAAGGATTTGGCGCGACGTGGTCGGGAACCGCGGGTGAATCGCGATTATCCCCTGATGGCGAAGTGCCGCATTGGCAATTCCGTTTGCACGCGGATCATCTGGATGCTACGGAACTCGACCGCTGGATCGGCCCGCGCGCGAGGCCGAACTGGCTCGAGCGAGTATTGCCATCATTACTGGGAAGCGCGAATACGGGCGGAAGGCCTAGCGAACTCCTGCGGAGAATCTCAGCGGAAGGCGAATTGACTGCGGATAGCGTGAGCATCGAGAAAATTAAGCTGTCCAGGGCACGTGCAAAAATCAATTTGCAGAATTTGCAATTAAATGTCCGGGAAGGGGAAGCGCAGTGGGTGGGGGGAAATGTTCGAGGGACTTTGCAGGCGACATTTTCTGCCACGCCAAGATATGAGATTTTTGCGCAGGTTGACAATGCGAACGTCGCGCAACTGCCATGGACGCCCGAATGGTCGGAACGCTGGAACGGAAGCGCATCGGGGACGCTGCATCTGACCGCCGCGGGAGTTGGCCGTGGAGAACTGCTAAGCCAGATTGCCGGACGGGGCGACATTCAACTCAAAAATATGGAACTCAACGGGTGGGACGTGGTGAGTAGTTTGGAGAGCAACACAGTCAAGACGGGATCGTCTCGCTGGGCCAGCGGCGAAGGAGAATTTGAAATCAAGGACCACCAAGTCCACCTCGATGCTATCCAATTGGATGGAGCGCGCACGAAAGTTTGGCTCAACGGGACGATCGGGTTCGGGAAAGAAGTTTCCTTCGCATTTCGCTCTGCGCCGACCGGAACGCGTGAAGCGGCAAGAGGTGCGGATGTTCGTGTACTGCGAGTCAGCGGTCCATCCGAATCACCGCAGGCAACCTTTGAGACTATTGGAACGGGGAAAAAAAAGCCTTAGAACAGCATGGGAGTTTAGGAGCAAACGGATGAATCGGAAACTGTTGAGATGGCTGCTACCGGTCTGGCTGGCGATGTGCTCCACGAAGGGAAGGGCACAGCAATCATCTTTCACGTTAGACCAGGTGCTAAGCGCGCCATTTAATTCTGATCTGGTCGCAGTAAACGCGGTAAACCGTTTGGCCTGGAGCGTGAATCAGCAAGGCCGGCGTAATATCTGGGTTGCCGAAGGCGAGTCATTCACGACGCGGCAACTGACAAATTACAACGAGGACAATGGAGTAGAATTGTCGGACTTGAAATTCACTCCTGATGGAAATGCGATTGTATTCGTGCGCGGCGAGGGGAAAAATTCAGCCGGTGAATACGCAAATCCCACGAGCAATCCCGCTGGGCCAGAGCAATTCGTGTGGACTGTACCGTTCCGTGGCGGAGCGCCGGAAAAAATTGATGCTGGCCACTCTCCATGCCCTTCCGCGCAAGGCAAAATTGCGTATGCACGCGACGGACAAATCTATCTGGGAACCGTCGAGAGCCTTGTTGGCAAGGAAAAGCCGAAACAGGTTGTAGTTCGCGGAAAAAATGAGCCGATAGCGTGGTCGCCAGACGGAACACGATTGCTGTTCGTTAGCGACCGAGACGACCATAGCTTTATTGGGATTTACGATGCTGAAGGGCAATCGGTGAAATTTGTGGCGGCTTCCGTAGATCGCGATAGCGATCCGGTGTGGTCTTTGGATGGCCGGCAGATCGCATTCGTCCGTCAGCCCGCTGTCCCGCGCGATACGCCGAAAGGATATTTCGTGCGGCCGGATCGAGCCGAGCCTTGGGCGATTTGGGTGGCGGACACCGGAAATGGTGAGGCACACGAAGTCTGGAAAAGCAGACCGTCGATAGAAAGCTCGTATCCTTATATGGCGGCCGAGACCGGCGGTGGAGTGCTGAATTGGGCGGCCGACAACACTTTGGTTTTTGCCAGTGAAGCAGACGGGTGGCAACATCTCTATTCTATTTCAGCGGACGGTGATGCGGCGAGACTCTTGACACCAGGGGACTGCGAAGTTGAACAGTGGTCATTCAGCGTGGATCGCGCTGATATTCTGTTTAATTCGAACTGCGGCGACGTTGACCGGCGACACATTTGGTCTCAGAAAGTGAACGGAAGCGGGGTGGCGCAGGAATTAACCAAGGATTCAGGCGTGGAATGGAACCCCGTATACGTGGGTGGCGCGTCTAAGTTTGCATATATCGGCGCAGATTCCACGCACACGGGGCAAGTGTACGTAGCCGATAAAGATGGAAAACCGGCGTCAGTGATTTCCGCAAGATTGCCGGCGACTTTTCCCGCGGAGCGACTAGTGGTGCCGCAACAAGTTGTGTTCCACTCTGCTGATGGACTGGAGATTCACGGCCAGCTATTTACGCCTGGGAATCTGAAACCGGATGAAAAGCGGCCAGCCCTGATCTTTCTGCACGGTGGCCCGATGCGGCAGATGCTGCTCGGCTGGCATTACATGTACTACTACGCGAACGCCTACGCGATGAATCAATATCTGGCGCAGCGCGGATATGTGGTGCTTGCAGTGAACTATCGCAGTGGAATCGGATACGGCCGCGCATTTCGAGAGGCGCCGGGCCGCGCGGGGCGCGGAGCCGCGGAATATCAGGATGTAGTTGCTGCCGGAAAATATTTGGCCGCACGGGCCAGTGTCGATGCCACGCGGATTGGTTTGTGGGGCGGGAGTTACGGCGGATATTTGACCGCGCTCGGACTCGGGCGGAACTCCGAGCTATTTGCCGCGGGCGTAGATTTTCATGGTGTGCACGATTGGCCGACCGATAATTGGGAAGGGAAGAATATTTCGCCCGAGATGAATAAGCTGGCGCACGATTCTTCTCCGGTGACTGCTGTGGACACCTGGAAGTCTCCGGTTCTGCTCATTCACGGAGATGACGACCGAAACGTAATCTTTTCACAGACCGTGGATTTAGTGGCGCGACTGCGAGCACGGGGAGTGCATGTGGAGTTGGTGGTTTTTCCTGATGAACTGCACGACTTTCTGTTAAACAGCAATTGGCTTAAGGCGTATCAGGCGACTAGCGATTTCTTTGACCGTCAATTCCAGATGCCGCAAAAATGAAACGTCGACTTATTCGTTCCACGTTGCACTGGACAACAACGCTTGTCCTCCCGGTTCTATTTGCATTTTCATCGTCGCTTGCAGGTGAGAATCGACTCCGGCTTCTCCCGCAACTTACAGCCGGGCAAGTTTTGCGCTATGACATTCGCGGCCTTGTTCAGAAGCACACGAAAACCGAGAGCCGTGTAGTACGGAACGTTGTGCCACAAGATGTAAAGCAGCAATTCATTGGAATCCTGCAGATCACGGTCAAGAATGTTGGTAGTGAAAATGGGAAACCCGTCGTGAGCGCGCTAGCCGAGTTCAAATATCCTCAGTACAAAAATGCAGCGACGGAAGACAGCGCGAACGCGCTCAAACATTCGGCGGAGTTTACAATCGGCTCGAATGGCCAACTGAAACTCGCGAATGGATTAGAGGAGTTCAGTCCGATCGAAGCCCTCGCATTCTCATCTTGGATATCGAAATTTGCGTTTGGCTGGGTAATTCCCGAGCGGATCGCCAAGCCAGGAGAAGTCTGGAAATCCGAGGAGCCGGAGACGATTCCGGGACCAATAGCGCGATTGGTTTGGGAACGCACAACGACCTTTGGCGAGAATGGCAAGTGTCCCGTATCGGGGAGCGAGAATTGCGCTGTATTTCTGACCACCGCGGTTTTGAAGCAGAAATCGTCGGCAGATAATTCCACTCCAGAGGATTACAAGCTCCATGACCTAAAGACCAGGGGAACTGCTCAGGGAGAAAATGAAACCTACAGTTCCATATCGGAGGTATCGGGCCTGCTGATGCGCGGAACCGAGGATGTTCATCAGTCGATGGAAGTTGTGATAGCGAAGACCGACGGCACCAATGATGTGAAATATACGGTCGATGCGACAAGCCATTTTGAGATGTTGCTGATAGCCGGTGCTGCCCCGTGAGTGGTGCAACCCTAGTCAAGAGTAACTGTGCCGTGGCCATTGGAGGTTGACGCGCGGAGTATAATGAAAGTTTCGGCTTTGACTAGCGGCGCTGCAGGAGATCCTTGCCATGGATTTCAAACTACATAGCGGATACCAACCACGCGGAGATCAACCCGCGGCGATCGAACAGCTTTGCCGAGGACTCGATTCTGGTGAGAAAAGTCAGGTGCTGCTGGGGGTGACGGGATCGGGCAAAACGTTCACGATGGCGAAGGTGATTGAGCAGGTGAACCGCCCCGCACTGGTGTTGGCGCATAACAAGACGCTTGCAGCCCAGCTTTATCACGAGTTTAAAGGATTTTTTCCGGAAAATGCCGTCGAATATTTTGTGAGTTACTATGATTTTTACCAGCCTGAAGCGTATGTGCCGGCCGCGGATATTTATATCGACAAAGAAGCGACGATCAACGACGAGCTGGATAAATTGCGGATGAGCGCGACGCGATCGCTGTTTGAGCGGCGAGATGTGATAATTGTGGCGTCGGTCTCATGCATATATGGCATTGGCTCGCCGGAAGCGTATTACGGAATGCTGGTGATTCTCGAAAAAGGGCACCAGAGTTCGCGAGAAGCGCTGCTCAGAAAGTTTGTCGATATGCAGTATGACCGGTCGGAAGATTTGCGCCGCGGAACCTTCCGCGTTCGCGGCGACATAATCGAGATTTATCCGACGTATGAAGATCAAGCCTACCGGTTTGAGATGTGGGGCGACCAAATCGATACGATACGGCAGTTCGATCCGCTGACCGGGGAGATACGGACAGGCCAGGAA
>DATFZN010000186.1:0-12519 GCA_035314425.1 Candidatus Acidiferrum sp.
ATCGTGAGCGACTTGGTTAGTTTAAAGTTAAGCCGGGTCTCCGGCTGGAGCGTTACGTTTTCCCCGCCCGTTGCGCCCGAGGCGGCCAACCCACCGCCTGCACCGACGCCAGCGCCAATGGCCGCACCTTTGCCGCCTCCCGCCAAACCACCAATTAATGCGCCGGCTGCCGCAGTACCACCTGTCATAATACCGGTGCGCTTGCCTTTGCCTTTAACCGTTTGGGCCCAGGTGCTCGAGGATATGGGATAGACCTTGCCATTCGCGTTGATGCTGGTCAGCATCAGCGCGAGATCCGCTTCGCCTTTGAAAGTGCCCTGTTTTTTCGATCGAGTAATAACACCGCTCACGGCCGATCCTTTGGGGATGGCTACTTGTCCATCGATCGAGATACTCGTGGCCAGGGTACCGTTAAATTGTTGGCCTGCGTCATCCACACGCGAATCAACCTTTTGTCCAAGGAAGATTGGCACGGAAGTTCCCGCCGGAATCACCACGGGCTGTGGTGGCGGCGGAGGAGGAGTTGGCTCAGGGGCTGCAGCATTCTGAGTCTGCATCGGAGCCTGGCCTGGCTGCCCGTTTTGCCCCGGCGGCTGAGAATTCGCTGTGGAGTTCGCATCGGGTGCCTGTGCCGGAGTTTGCTGCGGAGTAGCGCTTTGCATGTTATTCGGGGGCGCGGATTTTTCGCAGCCCGAGAGCAGCAGCGCCGCTATCGAAAGCGGAACGAGTACCTTCTTGGTGTTCATGGGATTCCTCTGATCTCCGAGTGTTGGGATTCCCCTGCCAGAAAAATCTGAGACCGGGGCGAGCTTGGGCGTAGGATTTGCTCTCGACCGGATACTATCATTTTGCGGGAATTTGGAATAGTTTCGCGGATTCTTTGAACGATCGAAGATTGGACGAACTACGTAAGCCCCGATACAATTTTGGCCATGATGCCTGAATCGCGCGTGGCCCCCCCAGCGACTGTTGGGGCAGCAACGCAACTAGCTCGGCAACTTTACGGTGTGCATGCCACTGCGCGGCTGCTTCCTGGCGAATTCGACGATAACTTTCATTTACAACTCGAAGATGGCCGCGAGTGCGTGCTGAAAATTATGCACCCGTTCCGCGAAGAATCATTCGTCGATATGCAATGCCGCGCGCTCACGCATCTTGCGGAAAAATCGCCGAAGCTTCTGCTGCCAAGCGTAGTACGAAACTTGCAGGGCGAGTCCTACAGCCAGGTCAGGTTAGAGGATGGGACAGACCGACTGGTTTGGCTATTGAATTTTTTGCCGGGCACGGTGCTGGCAGAGGCCAATCCGCGATCTGCGGAACTGCTCGAAAGCTTAGGGAAGTTGCTGGCTGAAATGGATCTGGCGCTCCTGGATTTTGCACATCCCGCGGCCGCGCGCGATCTGAAATGGGACATTACCCGGTCGCTGTGGGCCCGTGACTTTTTGTCTTCGGTACAAGACACGCATCGACGAAAACTGGTGGAAACGTTTTTGACGGCGTTTGAACAGGAAGTGCTCCCCCGTTTGGCCCGCTTGCGGCGAACTGTCATTTACGGCGATGCGAACGACTACAACGTGCTGGTAAGTGCGCCATGGCCGCAGCCGCGCCAGGTGATTGGGGTGATCGATTTTGGCGATATGCACGAAACGATCACTGTAGCTGAGGTTGCCATCGCTGCGGCGTACGCGTTGCTCGGTCAAGACGATCCCCTGAAGGCAGTTTCGGCAGTATTGGCGGGGTACAACAAGATTTTGCCTCTGACGGAAGAGGAGCTAACCGTACTTTTTTTCCTAATTGCGGCGAGGTTGGCCGTGAGTGTGGTCAACTCGGCAAACCGTCAAACACTTCTGCCAGAGGATGCCTATGTTACCGTGACGACGGCTCCCGCGTGGGAGGCTCTGGAACGGCTGGCGAAAATTCATCCGCGATTGGCGGAATATACGTTTCGCGCGGCTTGTGGAATTTCTGCGGTGCCGCAGGCGGCTAAAGTTGCCGGATGGCTAAAAAGAAACGCGGATGACGCCGCAAAACTAGTTCCACAGATCGTCGAGGATGCTGCCGTGCAGGTACTGGATCTAAGCGTTGGCGGCGCACTGCTCCCTGCAAATCCAGCGGAACTGACAGAACCCAATCTAACGAACAAACTGCAGCAATGGATGGCAACGACGAACGCGAATGCCGCGATTGGCAGGTACGACGAGGCGCGGCCGCTCTATCTATCACCATCGTTTGGCGAGAGTTCGAAGCCGACCGACGAGCGGCGCACGATTCATTTGGGTATCGATCTGTTTGTGGAGTCCGGCACGCCCATATCTGCTCCGTTTGACGGGACCGTGCATGCCTTTGCGAATAATAAAGCTGCACTGGATTACGGCCCCGTAGTGATCCTGCGCCATGCGCCCGATGCGGGGATTGAGTTTTTTACGCTGTATGGCCATTTGTCGGAAGCCTCGCTTCTCAGGCTCAGCCTTGGGCAAAAGATCGAAAAGAGATCTACATTTGCACAGGTCGGAAATGCCAGAGAAAACGGAGGTTGGACTCCACACCTGCACTTTCAAATTATTCTGGACCTGCTGGATTTGGGAACAGATTTTCCAGGCGTTGGGTTTGCCTCCGAGCGGGCCGTGTGGAAAGGCCTTTCCCCAGATCCCAATTTGATTCTGGGGGTTCCTGGTGATCGGTTCCCGGAAATGCCACCACCACTGGCTGAGACCCTCGCTCTACGGCGAACGCTACTGGGACAAAATCTGAGTATCTCCTATCGCCGGCCACTAAAAATTGTGAGAGGCTGGCGGCAATATCTCTATGACGATGCGGGGAGAGCGTATCTCGATGTGTACAATAATGTGCCACTCGTGGGCCACTCGCATCCGCGTGTGGTGCGTTCCGTTCAGGAACAGCTCGCAGTCCTCAACACGAATACACGTTATTTGCACGACAACGCGAATCGGTATGCGGAGCGTTTGATTGGTTTGCTGCCAGCTCCATTGCGAGTGTGCTATTTCCTAAACTCCGGAAGCGAAGCAAATGAATTAGCGCTGCGGTTGGCGGGCACACACACGGGCAGGGAAGACGTTATCGTGCTCGAACACGCTTACCACGGTCACACCACAACCTTGATCGATATCAGTCCCTATAAGTTTGCTGGTCCGGGTGGCCGCGGGCAGAAACCGTGGGTACATGTGGCGCCGATTGCGGATGATTTTCGCGGGATGTACCGGCGGGGTGAAGCCGACTTGGGGAAAAAGTATGCGGCGCATGTTGGCGAAATCTGCGAGAAGCTGAAAGGAAGCGGAAGAGGACTTGCCGCATATATTGCAGAAACTTTGCCGAGCGTGGCAGGGCAGATTGTCTTTCCGCCAAACTATCTTGAGGAAGCCTACCAACACGTTCGCGCAGCGGGCGGGGTTTGCATTGCGGATGAGGTCCAGGTAGGTTTTGGGCGCCTGGGAACGCACTTCTGGGGATTTGAGACCCAGGGCGTTGTGCCAGATATCGTGGTCTTAGGCAAACCCATCGGGAATGCATTCCCGTTGGCAGCGGTGGTCACTACGGCGGAGATCGCCGAGTCGTTCAACAACGGGATGGAATTCTTCACTACGTTTGGCGGGAGTCCCGTGGCCTGTGCCGCGGGAATGGCGGTTCTCGCCGTGCTGCATGATGAAATGTTGCAGCAAAACGCGTTAAAGGTTGGGGGGCAATGGATAACCGAACTGAAAGCATTGCAGGGGAGCTTTCCGATTATCGGCGATGTTCGTGGTTCAGGCTTGTTTCTGGGTATTGATTTCGTCAATTCAGAGGAGACCCGAGCCGCGGCACCCGACCAGGCTTCTTATGTGGTCGAGCGATTGCGCGATCTGGGTATTTTAGCTGGCGTCGACGGACCGCATCACAACGTGATCAAACTTCGACCGCCGTTGATATTTTCTGAGGCCGACGTGAAACTGTTTAGTGTCGCCCTCACGTCTATCCTGGAAGAGGATGCTTCCCGGCCATCCCTCCAGCACTAGCTCGCGGAGAACCCAACGGGAATGAGTTCGAGGCTTTACCCAAAAACGAAGCCGAGATAACGTACTTGTTATAGCGCCAGTCGAATTGTCCTTGGTCAGGAGAGAGCAATGTTTTCCGCAAAGACTCCAAGGAGGATATTTCTCCTCGCACTTTCTCTCTTGGTGCTAAGTGCGCTGAGCGCATCGTGGTTGATGTACCGGTTGTATTACGTGGAAAACCAGGTTCGCCACGCCTACGATGTTTTGCTCACGATCGATGCGGTCACTTCGAGCCTCGCCAAAGCAGGCCGCTATCGCATGGTCTACCTCGAAAATGAAAAGGCAGCCTTCTTGGATGAATTTGAGGCCGCCCAAGCGGAAGAGCACACCCAGCTAGAAAAGCTTCATGCGTTAATTTCCGATAACACGAATCAAATCGCGGCCTGCGCCCGTCTGGAAGCGTCAGCGGAAGCACGCTTGGCGGTGTTGCAATCTTCGATTGAGGCTAAAAAGATCGGTAAATTCACGCCCCAGGAGCAGGCATCCAGCACGACAGAACTGGTGAAAGCATCTTTTGAGACCGCATCCATTGCCGATGAAATGAAAGACGTGGAAGAACAGCTATTAGAAAGGAGGGCGACCTCAACTTCGAAGCTGTTTTTAACCATGCTGGTGATTCTGTTGCTCGCATTCTCACTATCCATTTGGCTTCTCTTTACCTACTACAAGAGATTGAAAAGGGAGTTGCGGGAACGTTCGAACGCCGAGTCCAACGCACAACGCCTTAGCGTTCTGGTAATGACAATGCAGGATGAAGAGCGCCGGAAATTTTCGCGCGAACTCCACGACAGTCTGGGGCAAAATTTGACGGCAGCAAAGATATTGGTGGATCAGCTGATTCGGAAACTTCCGGGTGAGAAAGGATTGCAAGAGTTACAGACAATCGTCAGTGAGACCTTGACGGAAACGAGGACCATTTCGCATTTGTTGCATCCGCCACTACTGGACGAGATGGGATTTGCGACGGCCGCCCGCTGGTTCATTGAGGGATATGCAAAACGCACCGGCATTCAGGTGACGGTAGATATTCCGGAGGAGCCGCAGCGACTGCCGCGCGTGCTGGAACTGACCCTGTTTCGCGTGTTACAAGAGACCCTGACCAACATTCATCGCCACTCGCAGAGCAAGAGGGCGGAAGTTACCTACAAAGTGACCAACAACGATGTGACCCTGTGTGTTTGCGATTTTGGCGTGGGGATAGCGGCTGAGAAACTGGCCGCGTTTAATACCGATGGGTCAAGAGTAGGCATCGGCTTAGCGGGAATGAGAGAGAGAGTCCGGGAGCAAGGCGGCAGCCTGGACGTGAAATCCGGTCCCAATGGCACAACAATAGTCGCCAACTTCAATATCGCGAACGAGGCCCAGGACGAGAATTCGGAGGGGCTGCTGAAGAGCCCCTCGCAGTCGCTTGAAAGCGTGTAAATCGCGGAAGGGAACGCTGGCGGCTAGGCTGTGAGCGATTTTTGCAAGCGTTTGGTTGACTTCGCGAGTTGCTTCTTCAGTTGTTCAACATGTTTTGAGATGGTGATTAATTCTTCCCTGGCTTCCTTGGCGATCTGGTGAGCCTTGCGATCCGCTTTCCCCAGAGCCCTGCCGACTTTTTTTCCTACTTCCGTATACTTATCTTCTTTCTTTGCCATGCTGTCCTCCTCAGTTTTTTGAATTACATACGAAAACCGTCGCTCACCAAGCCTACTGAAAAGAAGTATTTGCCTTCACTGGCCTATGCTCTTCACGCTCTTTCTGTTTGGCTTGTATTTCCTTTGCAGATGGAGGGAAGCTTTTAAAGCCCTCGATGACTTGTTTATCGGCTTGTTTCCAAATCTTATCTGAGTTTGTGATCTTTTCCATAATGTACAGGCGCCAATCCAGGCTCTTTCGTTTAGGATCGATCAAGTCGATTTGCAAAGATCCCGTGCGGGTACTGATGGCAGTGACATTGCTGTACCAATAACCCCAGTAGTAATCAATGAACGGGCCGTACGGGCCCCAATTGGTGTCTGTGGCGGCGGCAAGATGCGTTTGGCTATTGGCCCAGTAGCGTACGACGAGATCTGGATTTTCCTCAGGCTGAACCTCGCGCAGCCCCTTTTTAACCAGTTCCCGGGCGACCGCGCGGTGGACTCGATTCTTGATGAGATCGGGATTGATCTGCATCGTGACCAGGCTATCCACGCCCCCGATATAGGCAAAAGTCTTAAACTTGGAGAACTCGACACCGGGGTCAAAATCGACGACTATCTTGGCCGCCGCGGGCACCGCAAAGAGCAACAGCGACAAGAGCGCGAGCCTAACGCACTTGGCTCTTTGTGTATACCATCCGAGCATTCTACCTCCACTTACCTAGGGAAATCGACCACAGCTGAGAGATGCGAGACCCGGCGCAGTTCTCTAGCCGTTAGTTTAGGTTATGGGCGGGGAATTGGCGAATGTTCTGAAGCGGAAATTGTAGCAACCCAGATGACGGGGATCTAAGTTTCGGCGTCAATTGGCTCGGCGCTGAAAAGCCGGGCCAATTCCGCATGTTCCATGACGACTGCCGGATCTCTCTGAATCGCTTCGAAATATTGTTTTTGGAAGCCGTCGCCAGTTTCCGATGGCAAGAACAGCTTACGCGCAAGGGAAATGGCCTCATGCGACTCCACGTCGTCAACCTCTTTTTCTCCAGCGAGCATTTCGTCGATGCGCACTACGAATTCAGAAATACTGTGGAGCCAGGCAAATTGGGGATCATCGACGACAAGGCGGAACAGTTCACCAACATTGACCTGTCCATAGACCTTTTCGTATTCGCGGCGCTCCATTTCGAGAAGGGTCTTGTGGAGATTCAGCAGCGTGATGCGAAGGGCGACGAGCTTCTGTCGCGCCGGAGTGTCGCGCGCGTCACCATGATTTGAATACGGGTCGATCGGATTAGCCACGGTTGTCTCCCTCATTCATTCTGCTTGAGACGCGCCTATTTTTCTACTTCCGCCGGGTAATCGATTTTGCGCACGGTCAATAGGTTCCTCACGCTCGTCACTCCTTGCACTTTACCAGCCTCTTTCGCGGTGAGCACAACATCTGGTTCCTTGTCTACTTTTCCGACCAGAGTGACTGCGCCGTTTTTGACAATGATGTGGATCGGAGGTACGGCCTGAATTGCGTAGACGGCCAGTTCGGTGTCTTCAAAGATGGCGCGGTAAACCTCGCGTCGAAGTTCGTCGTCGGTGGCAGAGTGAGGAAGTACTTCAATGTTGTTTACCACCCTGCCGACGCCTTCAAGACTCCTAACCGCGGCTTCGGCGTGAGCTTTCAGGGTAGGGCGCAGAACCTGGCCGGTCAGGGTAACCGTGTCGCCCGAAATGGAAAATTCAATGGTATCGAAGACCGAATAGTAAGGCAGTACCAGCAGTTGATGACGCAAAGCGCGCGTAAGCGGCTCAGAAATCTCGATGCGGCCCGGCTTTGGGCTGGCGGGAGATTGCGCGTGGACGAGCGCAATCGGAAGCACAACGCTCAAGAATAGGGACGTAAGAAGGCGCAAGGTATTCGCGCTCATCGGTCGATTCACCTGAAGAGCTAATGTATTGCCACGCACGAAGCGTACTGGTTCCAGCATTTCGCAGCCTGCGTGATAGCATACGACAGGGATCGCGCGGGTTAATCCGAAACTTGTGCTCGATTGTCCTGGAGGAAATCAAGAGGGTGCTGGCCATAGCTCATCGGGGTGCGTCCGGATATGCGCCGGAAAATACATTGGCTGCGTTTCGCCGCGCGGCGAGCCTGGGGGTCAGTTTCATTGAGACCGATCTGCAGTTGACACGCGACGCGCATTTCGTAGCGTTGCATGATGAAACGGTGAATCGTACCACCACCGGACAGGGCGCGGTGCAGCATCTGACCCTGGCCGAGGTTCGACGACTCGATGCCGGTTCATGGTTCGGCAGCGAATTTATGGGTGAGCGCGTGCCCACGCTGCTTGACATCTTGGATTTTGCGCGGAAGAACGATGTGGTCTTCTACCTGGAGCTAAAGCCAAGCGGATTCTGGGGCGGTGAACACGCCCTGATCAGTGCGCTGCGCGATTCGGGAGAAATCCAGCGCGCGGTCATCATTTCCTTCGATCCTGTCATTTTAGAAGGTCTGCGGAGGATAGAGCCTACGTTGATGACCGGATTGCTGTTTGATGGACAGATAGAGAATCCCTTTGCAAGGGCGCTGGAAATTGGAGCGCGGCAATTGGCCGTCAGGGGCAATCTGGTGACTCCGAATTTGTTAGCGGAAGCGCACAAGCGAGATCTGCAGGTGGTCTGCTGGACGATCAATAATCCCGCGCATATGCGGTTGCTGGCGGCAGCGGGAGTGGATGGAATTATGTCGGATTATCCGGATCGATTGCTTTCCTCGCTAAAGAAACAGCCTTAAACAACAGAGCCAGTTGCGGCACACTCAATTGTTCGGCTCTGGCATCTTCCCTAATCTGTAAGCTTTGCAAAACCGAACGAGTCCGGTCCGGTTTCAAAATGGTTCGAAAATTGTTGGTGAGGGTCTTTCGTTTCTGGGCGAAACAGGCCTTCACGAACTCCAGAAAGCTATCCTCATCAGGCAGATTCAATTTGGCCTTTGCGCCTGGTACCTTCATGCTGATCAGGGCTGAAGATACTTTTGGAGGTGGATCGAACGCTATTCGCGGAATCTGAAATACCAGCTCTGGGCGGGTGAAAAATTGTGTTGCGACAGATAGATAGCCATACGCTTTGCTGCCGGGGCTGGCTGTTAAGCGCTCCGCAACTTCCTCCTGAATCACGATATAGATCGTGTCGATCAGATCCGCGAAGGAAAAGAAATGATGGAGAATAGGTGAAGTGATGTAGTAGGGCAGGTTGCCGTACAGATGGATGCGACGGCCCGCGGCGAGAGCGCCAAGGTCGGCCTGCAGAACATCGCCGGAAGTAACGCTGAGATTGCGATACTTCGCGGCAAGCTTGTTTAATCCGCCGATCAAGGAGGAATCAAGCTCGATCGCATGCACGGGCACGCCGCTGCGAATAAGATGCTGGGTCATTTCACCGTGACCGGCGCCCACTTCAATCCAGCAATGACCCTGCACGTTGGCAGGGGGGATTAGGCCCATGGCGGCGGCATGGGGCGAGACCTGTATGGCACGGGCGATTTGTTCGCGCCAGCCGGGATCGCTCAAGAAATGTTGTCCAAGTTTTTGCCGAGCCATTGTTATTGAGTGTATCGCAAGGATCGGAAAGCAAAGGCATTCGTTCTCGGGCGATTCAGAAAACCCCGCTGATTGCTTTTCTTGACGCTTCGGGCTTTTCTCCGTTAGCGTAGAAAATAGCGCGAATCTCATGCGAATCCTCTTTGTTGCCTCCGAAGCGTTGCCGTACGCCAAAACCGGCGGACTTGCCGATGTTATTGAAGCCCTGCCGAAAGCGCTTGTCCGGCTAGGTCATGAAGTTGCAGTTTTTCTACCCCGCTATCGCGGTGTAAAAGCTTCCACCATCAGTCTTCCGAGCGTAACGATTGCGCAGGGAACCAGGCTGCGTTTTCCGGCGATCAGCAACGGCTCGGTGCTTCATGGAGTGCGCTATTTTTTCCTGGAAGACCCGGCTTATTTTGATCGCGAGGGACTGTACGGGGACAAAACCCGCGAGTATCCCGACAATGCCGAGCGTTACACTGAGTTTTGCCGCGCGGCGATTGAACTGGCCAAACAGCTCTGGCTTCCCGATGTGATTCATTGCCACGATTGGCAGACCGCTCTGATCCCAGTGCTATTGCGAACTTCATACGCGGATGACCCCGTCACCAGCAATCTACCTGTTGTTTTCACAATTCATAACATTGGATATCACGGTATTTTCCCTAGAGAAGAAATGGAGCGTGCGGGGATTCCGGCTGTACTGTTTCATCCTGGTGCCATCGAATTTTTTGGCAACCTAAACTTCCTGAAGGGCGGACTAATCTATTCGGACTACCTTACTACCGTCAGCCGCAAATATGCAGAAGAAATTCAGACATCGGAATATGGATTTGGACTAGACGGTGTGATCCGTTCGCGGGCAGACCGTTTGGTCGGAATTTTGAATGGCGTGGATTATTCGGCGTGGAGCCCCGACAAGGATTCGTTGATCGCCGCCAATTATTCGTCGAAAAATATATCGGGAAAGCGCGCTTGCAAAGATGCGCTCATCGATGAACTCGAATTGCTAAAAGATAGTCCGAACCGGCCGATACTTGGGATCGTTTCGCGTTTCGCCGATCAAAAGGGTTTTGATTTGATCGCAGAGATTGCAAACGATTTGATGCAAGAAGATGTTTTGCTTGCTGTCCTGGGCACTGGAGATAAGCGCTACGAAGATCTGTTCCGCGCCTTGGCATTGGATTTTCCGGGTCGTGTCGGAGCGAGGGTGGCGTACGACAACCGGATCGCGCACATGATTGAAGCCGGAGCCGATATGTTCTTGATGCCATCGCGGTATGAACCTTGTGGACTGAACCAAATTTATAGCCTGAAGTATGGCACCGTACCGATCGTGCGGGCTACCGGCGGCCTGGACGACACCATCGAGACGTTTGACCTCGAGCATGGCACCGGCACGGGTTTCAAATTTACGGAGTATACAAGCGCAGCTTTGCTGTATACCATTCGACAGGCGCTGCACCATTACTCGAACGAGGGCATCTGGAAACGTATACAACTAAACGGGATGGCCAAAGATTTTTCGTGGCACACGCCAGCGGCGGAATATGCGAAACTGTATGAAGCTGCCAAGGCGGCGCGAAACCTAATTCCGGTTCCTACATCTAATCCATAGAAGGAAGCGTCTGCCGTAGGCAGACTGCAAAGGTATAAATAGGAAAATGGCTGAGAACATTCTGGCAGTAAACGATACGAATTTTGACGCGGAAGTGCTGACCGCTAGCAAGGCACAGCCGGTGATGGTTGATTTTTGGGCAGAGTGGTGCCGGCCGTGCCATATGCTCGCGCCGACGGTGGCAGAGATCGCCCATGATTACGCGGGGAAATTGAAGGTGACCAAGCTAAACGTGGATGAAGCCATGAATTCGGCGGGCAAGTTCAACATTCGCGGCATTCCGACGTTGCTGGTCTTCAAAGATGGGCAGGTTGTGGAGCAGATCGTTGGTGCAGTGCCCAAGGATCAGATCACCAAGGCTCTCGAACGCCACATCGGATAATTGGAAATCATTGAGTTTGCTCCAGGTGCGCCTCGGAGGATCGAGGCGCCCTATTTTTTTAAGGATCCGTTTCCAATGGCAAAGTCGCGCGGGAGTTCCAGCAAGAATGCGTCGGCTCGTGTTCGGTGCCACTGGGCGACGAGCGATGTCAATATTGGGTACCACGATCAAGAATGGGGAGTGCCGGTACACGAGGACCGGACTTGGTTCGAATTTCTGACACTGGAAGGCGCGCAGGCAGGACTGAGTTGGGACACCATCCTGAGGAAACGCGCGCGTTATCGCCAAGTATTCGCGGGATTCGATCCGAGAAAAGTTGCGAGATTTGACCATAAGAAGATTCAGAAACTTCTTCTCGATCCTGGAATTATTCGTAACCGTTTGAAAGTGGAGTCCACGGTTTCGAACGCGAGGGAATTTCTACGAGTACAAAAACAGTTTGGAAGCTTTGACGCGTATATCTGGAATTTGGCTGGAGCAGCACCGATTCAGAATCGGTGGAAGACTCAGCGCACCGTGCCAGTAAAAACGGAATTGGCGGAAAAGATCAGCAAAGAGTTGATCAAGCAGGGTTTCCGCTTTGTAGGGCCTACGATCTGCTACGCAATGATGCAAGCGACAGGAATCGTAAACGATCACCTGACGAGATGCTTTCGACACTCAGAACTTTCTGGCAAGTAGGTGCCCGCGCCCAGCGGAATTCAGTAGCGAAACGTGACCCCTCTACAGATTGGTCTAGCACCTGTACTCACGCAGGACAGGTTGTGTATAATTCAAAAATTGTTTCTGGCCGAGCGGGCGTCGTACAATGGCAGTATAGAAGCTTCCCAAGCTTCGGACGTGGGTTCGATTCCCATCGCCCGCTCCAACAAATCAAAGCACTTACGCAACAGCCTCATTTTCCATATTTTCCAAAACTACAATTTCATTGCCAAACTTGGAGGAAAATGCGGCCCGAACCTGCTCCAGCGGAATTTCTCCGGTGTATCTCGCGGTCATCGCAGCAGAACTGTGCCCCATCTGCTGACGCTGGACTGCGGGATTGAGACCGGCGAGTTCCCACTTGCGATTGCACCCGTGACGGAACGAATGCAATCCGGCCTTCTTTAGACCGAGAGCTTTCAGGGCCGGATGTAGACCTTGACTCAGTATGGTGGTTTCCATGAGCGGACCGCCGCGTTTCGTGTGGAAGACGAGGGCGTTGGGGTTTGCTGCGTTTCCAATGAAATTTCGCAGTTCCCGCATCGCTCTTTGACCCTCAGCGTCCAACAGGAGA
>DATFZN010000187.1:0-5690 GCA_035314425.1 Candidatus Acidiferrum sp.
AGGCGTGACCATGTACCTGGTCTCGAAAATGACCCCGATGACGGCGAGCGACCCGCAACAGGCGCAAATGCTCAAGATCATGCCGCTCAGCTTTTCCGTCATGTTCGTAATATTTCCTTTTTCGAGCGGCTTGGCGTTGTATATTCTGACCAGCAGTCTGGTGGGCATCCTGCAGCAGTGGTATCTCAACAGGACTCATCCGCTCCCCGCCCCGGCAAAGCTCGCGCGCGCAAACGCAAAAAAGTAGGATTACGCTCGCTCGAGTGTTTTGCGGAATCCTGGTTGGGGCGGTCGTTACATTCTTGGTTAAACGGGTATGACAAAACAGTTGGTTCATGAGGGCAGGCTCGATCGTGTCGCAGCAGCGGATGCGCTGCGCGAATTTCTAGAAAAGATCGTACGGAGCAGCAAGTTCGACCTGCGTGTCAAGGTTCGCATCGCAGAAAGCGCCGAGCAGAATGAAGCGGAAGTACTTGCCGACCTGGATGGCAGGGATAGAGAGATACTGCTGGCCCGCAATGCGGAGGTGCTGAAGGCCTTGGAGCATCTGGCGTTTCGCGCGTTGGGGCTGGAGCCCACTTTCCACGACAAAATTCATTTGGATAGCGGTGGGTATCGGGCGTTGCGATTTGAAGAGCTGAAGATGACCGCCAAAGTGGCGGCCGAACGGGTGCAAAGCTCGAAGCAAGCGTTTCGGTTGAATCCAATGTCTTCACGGGAACGGAGGATTGTCCATCTGGCGCTGAAAGATATGGCGGGAATCAGGACCGAAAGCATAGGAACGGGCGAAGAGCGTCTAGTCGTAATCCATCCGGTGAAAGGCGATGGGGATTAGAGCAGTAGCCCTCCGCGGTCCGTCAAACAGTCAGTCGCGCCTGTCCTCTGGGTTTCCTTTAGCTCACCCCTCTCCTTAGATGTAAGGACATAAATGCGTTCAACGCGTTACCCAACCTTGCGAGAGCACCCGCCCTGCATCTGAAAAGCGGATTCGATAGGTGAAAGACGGCACCCTGTCGCGGCGCGTTTGCGGGAAGCGCAGGTCGCTGATCTCCACAATCGCGTCCGAACCCTCGCGGTGAAAGCGGGTAACTGGAAACCGCGCAAACCAAATTACCTTCTGCACCTCCGGCAGGGCGCGCGCTTGATCAATGTAGGAATTAGGGAACGCGTCCGGATAGTAGGTGTGCTGAAGCACTTCCGGATTGCTATGGTCGGTCGTTCCGAGACCCTCCGTCAGATCCATGCGCAGTTCATAGACACCACGCGGGGCTCGAACCAGTCCATCCCAATGGAGGAAGGACGGAGGAAGTGGGAGCGCGCCGATGGCATCGACCTCAATAGACTCGCGTTTGGCAAATCGCTCGATATGATGGAGGGCCAGCTGATGGGCAAGTGTGGCCGCAGTCAAGTAAACCGCGGCCAGCACCAACCCGGCGCGATTCCAGGATATATAGGACATCTGCGTACCCCAACCAAGCAGAACCGGTGACAAAAATAACCAAGCCATGAGCCCCGTGGCGAATATCGTGGCTCCGACAGAGATCGGTGTGCCGACAACCTGCGCGATCCGGGCCACTAGAAACGGCGCAGGAATAAAAACAAGTGCCATGGTTAGTGCGCGGCGTCGGAGCAGTGTACGATTCTCAAAAACCCAGGCAAGAAGCTGAGGAACGAGAAGAATTCCCGCGAATGTGAAATCAACAATGAAGAGAATGTCCCACGCCGGGCGCGACCATTCTAGTGGTGACCAGATCATCGTGCCAAACGTCGTGACCAGATCGAGAAAAATGTGGCTGAGAATCCCGACGGCCCAGATTCCGCAGAGCGCCGGGAACGAAGGGGAATTCCATTTTCGCCATTTCGCAACTTGATAGGTGAGGGTGGCCAGAAGCAGCGTCCAAATCGGTAGACAGATCAAGGAATGGGTGATGCTGCGGTGCCAGGTTAGCATCAGCAATTGGTTTTTTGAAAACATGTCGCGCAACGTATCGGAATCGGGGAAAATTGCACCCAGCAATAAAGACCAGGTAATCACGCGGCGTTTGGTTACCGGAGTGAGCGGAAAGAGATCCTCGCCATGAAATGCTGCTTTGGCGATGAGAGCGCCTGCAATACCGTGTGTGATGGTGTCCATGGCGACTAGGCGGGTGAGATTCAGATCACCAAAATCAGGGGAGACGTTTTTGGAAGAACCCGGCCAATTTTGGCAGCATTGATCCCGTGCATCGTAAAAAGTTCCACGGCTTTCTCTGCAAAGTTCGGCGCCACGGCGACCAGCAGGCCCCCGGCAGTTTGCGGATCAAACAGTAGGGCACGATTTTCTTCCGGTACATTGTCAGAAAACCCGACGCAATCGCCAATGAAATCGCGGTTATTGTTTAGGCCCCCTGGAATCATGCCGTCTCTAACCGCTTGCCATGCCCCAGGCAAAATAGGCACCGCTTGGTAGGAAATCTCAAGTGAAACGGGTTGCATTCCGTTTGCGGGATCGCCTAGCGCCATTTCCCGGGCGTGACCCAAAAGGCTGAATCCCGTCACATCTGTCACCGCATGAACGCACTGCGTATTGGTTTCTCGTTCGAGCGAGCGCAATACCTCAGCAGCCTCGTGGTTCAGTGTGGTCATGGAAGCAATGGCGGCATCGAGGGATTTCTTTTCAATGCGATTATTTTTTGTAGCAGTGGAAAGCACCCCGGTCCCGATGGATTTGGTAAACAGGAGAATGTCGTTTGTCTGGGCGCCGACATTTCGCCAAATTTGCTTCGGGTGAATCACCCCGGTTACGGCATAGCCAAAAATAATGTCATCGTTTCGAATCGAATGGCCACCAACGACGCTGCACTTGGCCTCGGCCATTTTGTCAAGGCCACCGCGAATAATTTGCTCGAGGAGTTTAACCTCGCCTTTTGCGGGAAACCCGACAAGCGATAAGGCGGAAATGGGCCGCCCACCCATGGCGTAGATGTCGCTCAGTGCATTGGTGGCCGCGATTTGGCCGAAGGTAAATGGATCGTCGGCAATTGGCGTGAAAAAATCAACGGTTTGCACAATCGCAAGATTTTCTTCCAATTGGTAAACTCCCGCGTCATCGTTGGTGTTGAATCCGACCAGTACATTCGGATCGGAGCCCGTGGGCAATCCACGCAGGATGGAATCGAGTATTCCTGGGCTCAACTTCGCCGCGCAACCGGCGGCTTTCACCATGGCGGTAAGCTTTACGGGTTCACTCAACATTGCACCTCACTCGGGCTGCTGGCCCGCTTTAGTATAACCAGGCAGTCGAATTTCTGCTGGTCGCGATCGAACGCATGGCCATCGGGACAGCTTGCAGCCCGGGCGTGATACTGTTCTTATCGCACATGCCTTGGGACTTCTGGTTGATCTTCGCTGTTCTGCTGATTGTCGTGCCCTGGAGAGGCCGCGTGCGCTTGCGGCACTTGCTCGCGAAGGAACGCGTCGACAGCAGGGAACGAATCACCTTGTATGCGACAACGATTGTGTTTCAGTGGATCTTAGCGATCGTGGTAGCGTCCCGGGCAATTGCCCGCGGACTCTCGCCCGCAGAATTGGGACTTGCCGAGATTGGCTGGGGGAAAGTGCTTTTTCCTAGTATCGTGGGCGCGGCGACGCTCGGCGGATTACACTGGCTGAACCTTCGCCGGGTCCGAGAGGCCGGTGGACCGGCGGCAGGCATCCTGCGGTCGCTCGCCAGCCGGATCCTTCCGCGTTCGCCTCAGGAGATGCTTCCCTATTTCGCCTTGGCAGTTACCGCCGGCGTTTGCGAAGAGTTCCTGTATCGCGGATTTGGCATGGCCGCGCTCTCCCATGCCGGTTTGCCGTCCGGGCTCGCGGTTTTGTTCACATCCTTGCTGTTCGGTTTGGCACATAGTTACCAGGGAAGAAACGGGGTAATCGCAACCTCGCTGCTAGGGGTAGTCTTCGGTGGGTTCCGGATCTTGCTGGGTAGCCTCGTGCCATTGGCCGTTTGGCACGTAACGGTGGATCTGGTCGCTGCTATAGCCGGTCAGGGCCTTCTTGTAAGTGCCACCGGAGAACAGTAAGATCATTTAAACCAAAGAGTTACAGGATAATTACGCTTATGGAAACGAGTTCAGGTAGGAGCTTATCAGGGGACACCATTCGGCAGTCGCTCGAGACCTTTGGCATTTCCGTAAATGATGAACAAGTCTTTTGTATTCAACAATATATAAAGATTTTGCTGCACTGGAATGAAAAGCTGAATTTGACCGCGATCCGCGATCCGCTGGAGATACTCGTTCGTCATTTCTGTGAATCGATGTTTGGGGCAGCGGCCGTACCCGTTGAATCTGGTCGGCTCGCCGACATCGGCTCTGGTGCCGGGTTTCCGGGTATTCCGATGAAAATTCTGTGCCCCGAGATTGCCCTTTTCCTTGTCGAATCGAACATAAAAAAGGGCACTTTTTTAGCGGAAGTCGTTCGTGATCTAGAACTTAAGAACACCAGAGTGCTCATCAGCCGCTATGAAGAGCTGGGCGAAGAGCTTGCCCCTCTGGATGTGGTCTGCTCCCGAGCTTTGGGCGAGTTCGGTCCATTTCTCGCGTGGGCGGCTTCCGACAAAGTCTCCGCGGGAAAGGTTGTTCTGTGGATCGGCGGGCGGGATGTAGAGGAAGCAAAGAGGTCGTTAGCGTGGAATTGGCAGGAGCCTATCGCCGTCCCACAGTCTTTGCGGAGATACCTCCTCGTCGGCACAAAAAAGATCGAAGAAGTCGGCTCAACGACAACAAAATAAAGACTTTGTTCTTTATTGGTCCTAGAGTTTCAGTCCGACCTTTCATGCTAAGACCTTAGAGCGCGAGTGGGAAGAGCGGCGCCGGTTTGTTCCACGTGGAACACCGCTTGGCGAGCGAATATTTCCTCTGAGAATGGTGCCTCTCGCAGCCTTGGCCGTCCACGGCCTGTTGCAGCCAAGCGAAAGCTGTCGAAAATTCCGCGGTGCAGAGGTTCCCGGTATGTTCCACGTGGAACATACAAATGCATCTTTGTCTTCCTTCGTTACTTTAAAGCCAAGCTCGCTCGGATCGACGATTTTCTTGGACAACATTGTTTCACGTGGAACAATTCCGCATTAGAGAGAGACTCCGAAGCTCCGCCGTTTCAGGTAAAACGATCTGCAATCGTGCGCCAACGAGAGATTCGAGAGAATTCCTGCACCCCGTGCGCTTTTTTATATTCGGCCGAGATCGTTCACTTTTCCTACTTTTGAACAGGATATTCTCACCAAGCGGGACGTTCCACGTGAAACAACTTGCGTATGGAATTTGTGTCTGCTATTTTCCGTACGTTGGGGGAACTTCTTGGCCCGGGTCATCGCAATCGCAAATCAAAAAGGTGGAGTAGGAAAAACCACAACTGCCGTAAACCTTGCAGCCTGCCTGGCTGCCGCTGAGCAGCCGACATTGCTGGTCGACTGCGACTCCCAAGGTAACGCCACTGCCGCCATTGGCTTCGCGAAGGATCCCGCCCGCCGCACCTTATATCACGCGCTGATTCTGAACGAGCCATTCGATCGAATTTTCCAGAAATCGCAGGTAGAGGGTTTAGATGTCGTCCCCGCCGACAAAAACCTCGCTGGAGCGGCTGTTGAGCTTGTCGTAGCGGAAAATCGCGAGTACAAGCTGCAGAGTTTTCTGAAGCCGCTTCGTGGGAGT
>DATFZN010000188.1:0-30191 GCA_035314425.1 Candidatus Acidiferrum sp.
GATTCACGGACAACTGGCTGCAGCCCACGGGCGAACAGGAAAAGCTGATGCGCCAGTATGCTGGCTCGAAGCGTTTCGTCTGGAATCGAGCCTTGGCTATCGAGCAAGCCCGTTATCGCCGAGGGGAGAAACAAGTTGGCCTGTTCGCGATGATGCGCCAACTCACCCTGTGGCGCAACAATCCCGACCCCCACAGCAACTTCCTCAAGGGCGCGCCGGTGCATGCCTTGCAGTGCGTTTTGTACGAACTGTACGACAGTTATAAGCGATTTTTTGCTGGCGACCAGGCCGAGCCGCCGCAGTTCAAAAAGAAATCGAAGGCCAAGATTAGTTTCACCGAATCGGATCCGGGGTTATTTGAAATAGACGAAGCTGGCTGGCTGGCGCTGGCCCTCGGAGGATCACTTGCCTCTCTCCCGACGTAGTTTCCTGCAAACCGCCGGCAACGGCGCAGCCGCCGCTCTCACCGGTTTGTCTCTCCGGCAACTTCTTTTCGCCAAAGAAAATACCTGGGCGGCCCGCCTGGCCAGCGATCCTCTGCGCCCCCAATTTCATCTGCTCCCCGCACACAACTGGATGAACGATCCGAACGGTCCTATCTACTGGAATGGCAACTACCACATGTTTTTCCAATACAACCCCGGCGCTGCGGTTTGGGGAGACATGCACTGGGCACATGCCATCAGCCCCGACATGGTTCACTGGAAGCACATGCCCATCGCGCTCGCGCCGACTCCGGGCGGTCCCGACCAAGAGGGTTGTTTTTCCGGTAGCGCGGTCACAGATGGCACGGCCGCGACCGTCCTTTATACCGGGGTCAAAAACGCTCCGCCCGCTCTAGCCACTCTCCGCGATGGCACACACAATTTTCGCGAAACGCAATGCCTAGCCAGTTCAGAGGACGCTCTCCTTAAAACGTGGAACAAACTTCCTACTCCCGTTCTCGAGCCGCCCGACGAACCCAAACTCACCGGCTTTCGCGACCCATTTCTCTGGCGCTCTGGCAGCACCTGGTACATGGGAGTCGGCTCCGGCCAGCAAGGCGGAGGCGGACGCGTACTTCTCTATCGCTCGACTGATTTTCGTCGCTGGGAATATCTTCACCCGCTCGCAACGGGCAAAGGCAATGGCAAGCACACCGCTGACTTCGTCGACTCCGGTGATATGTGGGAATGTCCGGATTTTTTTCAACTCGGCAAAAAACACGTTCTACTCTACTCGACCGAGCGAAAAGTCTACTGGCAGACCGGCGAACTTGATCCCAAGGAATTAATTTTTCATCCGGAAAAAACCGGCTTTCAGGATTTCGGGGCCTTCTACGCTCCAAAGAGCCAACTGGACGCGCACGGTAACCGCATCCTCTGGGGCTGGATCATCGAAACTCGTCCCGAAGCCGCATACAGCGCCGCAGGCTGGGCCGGGTGCATGTCCCTGCCTCGCGTGCTCTTTTTGAACAACGAAAATATTCTGCAATTCAAATTCCTCGATAGACTCTTCGAGCTTCATGAAACCGCATTTTCGCTGGTGCCAACTCCTCAAGGGGAACAGCGGCAGAAGGATATCGAATCTTTCACGAAAAACTTTTCTCTACCCGTCGTCTCTGCCGACTGTGAACTCACCATTCCCCACAAGCAATTCGAGATATCGTTTGTCTCCGGCGACAATCTTTGGCTCGCCATTTCATTCGACCCTGAAAGCGTCGGCAACGAATTACGCATAGGCGACAAAGCTGTCGGGGTACCAGCAATTCCTGGCAAGCCTCACCGGATCCGGCTCTTTCTTGACGCTTCCGTTGTCGAATGTATCGTGGACGACACGGTCGCCCTCACTACTCGCAATTACAACATTCCAGACTCCGATCTACGCATCTCGTTAGGTCATTCGAAGTTGGACAATCTTGTGCGGCTAGATATCTGGAAACTCAAACCCATTTCTAGCGACCGCCTCACCACCGATTTCTATTTGTGATAAAACGGAACGGCAATCTTCCGCTGAACGCCATTTCTATCGGTCGGGCAAATCGCTTTATCGGAGAACGAAGTTCATGCTGACTAAACTATTTCGCGTTGGCCTGCTGGTCCCCCTCCTCATCCTGACTCTCAGCGAGCCTCTCCACGCTCAACAAGCCCCCGCGACGCCCGCCAGCCTCAAACCCATTCTCGATTACATCTCCACTGGCTGGGACACCCTCACCCGCTCGATGAACGACTGCTCCACCATCGTCGATTCCAAACTCGCCACAAAATCCATCCTCTACGTTCCGGCCGATTTCACCATCACGGCCGATCTTCGCGCCCTTGAATCGCGCTGCAACATCGAAGTGAAACCTCTCCCCAAGGTCCTCCATCACCTCGGTGAGATCGACACCAATACCTTCAGCCCTCCAGGGCTTCTCTATCTCGAGCACCCCTATGTCGTTCCCGGCGGCCGCTTCAACGAAATGTACGGATGGGACAGCTACTTCATCATTCGCGGATTGCTTCGCGCCGGTAAAATCGACCTCGCCCGGGGCATGGTCGAAAATTTCTTTTTCGAGATCGAGCACTACGGCGCCGTTTTGAACGCCAATCGCACCTATTACCTCAGCCGCTCGCAACCACCCTTCCTCACGTCGATGATTCTGGGGGTTTATGAGGCGCAAAAAGCCCAGAACCAGGAAGACCGCGCCTGGCTCGAACGCGCGTATTCCTATGCCGTTCGCGATCACGCCCTCTGGATTAACGATCCGCACCTTGCCGGCGATCCCAATCTCTCACGCTATTTTGATTTTGGCGAAGGCCCCGCGCCCGAAAGCCTTAAGGACGAAACCGATCACTACCAGAAAGTCGCCGAATATTTTCTGGAGCACCCAGAACTCGGGAATCGCCTTTTGCTCGACGACCACAACGGTCAACTCAACAAAGACGCCGCAGGCTCCCGTTACTCTCTGGAGCTCTGCGACATTCCGAGGACCATGCAGGGCACCCACTGCGAGCCGGTCAAAGAACTTTCTCTCAGTCGCGAGTATTTCAAGGGCGATCGCTCGATGCGCGAATCCGGCTTCGACATTTCGTTTCGCTTCTCCGCTTTCGGTGCGGACACCCAGCAGTTCGCGCCCGTCTGCCTCAACAGCCTGCTTTACAAATCAGAAAAAGATCTGGAATCGATAGCCACCATGCTCGGCCACGGGCAGGAAGCCCAGCAATGGAAAATGCAAGCCGCCGCGCGGCAAAAAGAGATCACCCAAAAAATGTGGGACGCTCAAATGGGAGAATTTCTCGATTTTAACTTCATGGACAAAAAGCGCTCCAGTTACGAATACGCTTCCACGTTCTACCCACTTTGGGCGGGCTTAGCTACCAAGGAACAAGCCGCGGCCGTAGTCAAAAATCTTCCGCACCTTGAAAAACCTGGCGGCCTTCTCACGAGTCCCTATTTGACCGGCGTGCAGTGGGACGCCCCCTACGCCTGGGCGCCACTTGAATTCCTCACCGTCGAAGGCCTGCGCCGCTACGGTTACCACGAGCAAGCCGATCGCGTCTCCTACGAATTCCTCAGCACTGTCGCCGAGAATTTCCACCGTGATGGCACCATTCGCGAAAAATACAACGCCATCACTCGCTCCACCGAATCCGCCGTCAGCGCGGGCTATTCCATCAACGTCGTCGGATTCGGCTGGACCAACGCCGCCTTCATCGAATTTCTCTATCAACTTCCTAAGTCAGCCGTCGAGCGCTTAGCCGAAGAACAACTGCAACCCGTCCACTAACCTGCTAGCGCAGTTCTCCCGGGGTGGGGTTTTCGATCCATGCGTCTCGGGCATTCAGCTACTACGGTTTAGCTGCCGTGGTATCCTTCATCTGCAACTGCTCCGCCAATTTCAATTCCCGCTCAGCATCTTCTGCTCTTCCCAACTCCCGGTAGGCCTGCCCCAGCAAGTGATGCGGTATGGCATTGTTCGGCTCCATGCTGATCGCCCTCTGAAGCGTGCGCACCGCCAATTCCGTCTCGCCTTTTTTCTCCAGGACCTTTCCCATCAAAATGAATGGTCCTGTCGACGTCCCGTCCAGCCAGATCGACCTCTGCAGCAATTTCTCGGCTTCATCAAATTTCTGCGTCCGCAAATATGCATCGGCCAACTTGTAATACACCGCCGCATATCCGGGATTGATCGCCAACTCCGCTTCGAGCGCAGCAATGGCTTCTGGCATTTTTGATTCATACAAATAGAGCTCACCCAACAAAAAGTGGGTCATCGGCAATTTCGGGTCGAGTTCAATCGCTTTTTTCCCGTACTCCTCTGCAATCGGCCCAAAATCCAAACGCAACAGCATCCGTGCGCAGAATAAATATGCGGCCGCTGAATCCGGCGCGACTCCAAACATTTTTCCAAATGACGCGCGCGCTTGCGGATATTGTTTGGTCTGTATATACGCCACGCCCAGAATGTAAGACGCGTCCACATTCGCTTCCGGATACCAGCCTTGCACTTTTTCCAGATACGGAATCGCCTCACCCGGCTTTCCCGCCAAATACAAGGAAAGCCCGGTCATCTGGATCGCTTCCTGATCCTTGGGATTTTCCTTCACCGCCTGCTCAAGGCTTTTCACTGCATTATAAAAATCGCCTTTCCGGTAATAGGCAATTCCAAGTTCATGCGCTAATCCCGCTGGCGGCGGATTCTCTTGATGCAATCTTTCCAGTTCCGCAACAGCATCCTCAAATTTTCCTTGCTGCATCAACTTGTTCGCTACCGCATATTTCGGGTCGCTAATGAGCTTGGTTCTATCGGCCTCTGCTGCCTGGTTTCCGCCCGCTCCGCCACTCGGGGCGGTCCCCGCTCCCTGCCCGCACCCAGCGCCTACCCCCAAACTTCCCGCCACAAACATCATCAACAGCATCCGGCGAATCATCACCGCACCTGCCTTCCGTACTCTCCCTTAAGTTAAGCATACTTCCCCACGACGCGCCGTAGACCGTCATCGCGCAGGAAATCGACCTATTTCACTACAAATCCTCAATCGCGGTACACTTCGGTGTGCGCCATCGAAGTTTTCCATCCCGTTTTCTGCTGATGCTTTTTCCGCTGTCTATCTTGGTCTTTCTCGATCTCGAAGTTCTCGCGCAAAATATTCCTCGAGGTTCAACCCCCCCGGCCAATTCCATCGCCTGGTTCACCGACGAAGCCCAAACAGCCGGGGTCACGGGCAAAATCATCTTCGGCGGAGTCGACACAAAAAAATACATCATCGAAACCACGGGCACCGGCGTGGCTATTTTCGATTACGACAACGATGGCTGGCCGGACATTTTCGTCGTCAACGGCACGACGCTCGATCCTATTCCCAATTCTAAACCTGCAACGAGCCATCTCTATCACAACAATCGCGATGGCACCTTCACTGACGTCACCCTGAAGGCCGGCTTGCAGCATTCCGGTTGGGGGCAGGGCGTTTGCGTCGGCGATTACGACAATGACGGCAACGAAGATCTTTTCGTCACCTACTACGGGAAAAATGTGCTGTACCACAACAACGGTGACGGGACGTTCAGCGATGTCAGCGCAAAAGCCGGTGTCGCTGGCACCGGCAAAGCCTGGGGTTCGGGTTGCGCCTTCATCGACTTCGATCGCGACGGCAAAGTCGATCTGTTCGTCGCCACCTACGTTGACTTCGACGTTCATACCGCGCCCTTGCCGGGCGATCGCGCCGATTGCTTATGGAAAGGCGTGCCGGTCATGTGCGGCCCGCGAGGGCTTCCCTGGGGCACAAATCTTCTCTATCACAACCGCGGCGACGGCACTTTTGAAGACGTCACCAAAAAATCCCACATCGATACCACCAACGGCCACTATGGACTAAGCGTTTCGACGCTCGACTTCGATGAAGACGGCTGGCCAGATATCTACGTCGCGTGCGACAGCACGCCCAGCATTCTCTATCGCAACAATCATGATGGCACCTTCACCGATGTCGCCGTAACTGCTGGCGCCGCCTTTAACGAAGACGGCACTGAGCAAGCCGGCATGGGCTCTACCGTGGGCGATTTCAATGGCGACGGCCATCTCGATATTTTTAAAACGAATTTTTCCGACGACACATCGACACTCTACGCCAATAACGGCGACGGCACATTCAACGACGTCACTTTCGCCGCAGGTTTAGGTCTCTACACCAAATATCTCGGTTGGGGTACGATGTTTTTCGATTTCGACAATGACGGCTGGCCCGATCTTCTTTTAGTGAACGGCCACGTTTATCCCGAAGTCGATCGCCAGCATCTCGGCAGCGATTACGAAGAGCCGCGCATTCTCTATCACAATCTCGGCACGGGAAAATTCGAAGATGTTTCCGCCGCGGCCGGTCCCGGAATCACCATGCACAGTTCTGCGCGCGGACTGGCCATCGGCGATCTCTGGAACGACGGAAGACTTTCCGCCGTCGTCAGCAACATGAACGCGGCTCCCAGCCTGCTCGTCAACCAGGTTCGTTCGCCCAATCACTGGATCGCCATCAAAACGGAAGGAACAAAATCGAATCGCGATGGCATCGGGGCGCGCATTCGCGTCAAAACAGAAAATCGTACTCTGGTCGACGAAGTCCGCACTGGCTCGAGCTACAATTCGAACAACGACCGCCGCGTGCACTTTGGCATGGGTCCTTCGGCAAAAATCGCGTGGATCGAAATCCGCTGGCCTTCTGGCCTAACGGAAACGTTCGACTCGCCGAAAGCCGACCAGATCTTGCTGCTAAAAGAAGGCAGCGGCAAACCGGTCCACTGATTTTTGCCACCGAAGTAACTGGAATGTCGCATCGCGTTCGGCCGCCGCGGGATGCCTCCTACAATTTCTCCTACCGAATTCTCAACTACCAACGGCTGGCGCCCGCTAGAACCGATGGGCAGCGCAGTGTTAGCTGCCCTTCCTAAACTCCACCTTCCGCACAATCCCTTCTCCTTCCTTTACATAAATCAACTGGTTGGCCATCACATCCTTGAACGTTTCGACTGTCCCGCTCGGCCAGCGAATCTCGAGCAAATCCACCTTGACCGCTCTCCCTAATCCAAAATGTATCCGCAAATCATTCTGCGAAAAATATCCGCCGCCACTCCGCACTTCATCGATCTGCGAATGCGGTTTCGCTTCTCCCGTAACTTGGGTCACGCATTTCAATCGTGCACCAATCCCGCTACGATTGGATTTCGTACCGATCGTCCGCACCTTGATCCAATTATGGTTGAGCGAGGTGTCGCTGCGAATCAATTGCGGCGATTCATTGACGCAATTCACCACAAAATCCACATCTCCATCATTGTCAAAATCCCCGAACGCGCATCCCCGCGAAGGCGACGGCACGGAAATTCCCGGACCGGCAATTTCCGAGACATCCTCAAATTTCTTATTCCGCAAATTCCGATAGAGCAACTTTCTTTGCGGGTACCCCGCTTCGGTCCGCAGTTGCTCCACTTCCGGATACACATGCCCGTTACAGATCAGGATGTCCGGCCAGCCGTCGTTATCAAAATCGAAAAATCCGACTCCCCAGCCAAGATATTGCGTGTGTTTCCCGAGCCCCGCCTCGAACGTCGCATCTTCAAACGTCCACCCACCCAGGTTGTGGTACAGAGACGGCGTGTCCCCCGCAAAATTTGTTTTCACAATATCCAGATTGCCATCAAGATCATAATCTCCGGCAGAAACGCCCATCCCCGCTTGCGGTTTTCCATCCGCGCTCAAGGCACACCCCGCCTCAAGCGCCACGTCCACAAACTTCCCATTTTTCTGATTCTGGTACAGCGCACTTGCCGTCGAGTCATTCGCCACATAAATGTCCGGCCAGCCATCGTTATCGAAATCGCCAGTTAACACTCCCAGTCCAAACGTGCCATTGGCCTTCAAGATTCCGGAACTTTCCGATACATCGGTAAATGTTCCGTCTCCGTTATTGTGAAACAGGATGTTTTTCCCGCCGGTTAATCCTGGCGGCCCGCACGCCACCATCACGCCCTTGTACAAACAAGGCCCGGATTCTGGTACCGGCGCCGTCGCCAAGTCCAGATCAATATAGTTGGCCACAAACAGATCCAGCTTTCCGTCGCGGTCGTAATCCACAAACGCGCAACCGGAATTCCATCGCTTCCCGCTTCCCCTGACGCCGGACTTGTCGCTCACATCGGTAAACGTTCCATTTCCGTTGTTGTGGTACAAGACGTTGGTCCCAAAATACGCCACAAACAGATCTTCATATCCGTCGTTATCGTAATCGCCGATGCACACACCCTGGCCCCAGCCGCTGTGCTCCAGCCCGGCTTTTACGGTCACATCCGTGAATGTTCCATCGCGATTATTTTTAAACAGGCGGTTTGTCGGCAATTGCCCCGCCGGAAATCCTTCCAGGCGCGTTCCATTCACCAGAAAAATATCCAGCCAGCCGTCGTTGTCGTAATCATAAAACGCGATGCCGCACCCCGTCGTTTCAAGCAAATATTTATTCTTGTGTTCTCCACCGAAAATTGTTTTTGCGTTCAATCCCGCTTCTTTGGCCACATTTACAAAATTCACGCCGAGCGGAGCATCCTTCCCCGCCTCTTGTGCCTGAGGATTCCCGACAAAACCGGAAGGCAGCAGCCCCAGCAGCTTTTCTATGGGATAAATCAATGCGGTGCGGCTGAGCGATTCGACAAACTTGCGGCGTGTGGTCCCCAAAAGGTGTTACCTTCCCGTCCCAACCTTCCTCAGATTGCGTCCCTGTTTGATCATACCCGACTTACTCTCGGCGAACCGCCGCAGCCTGGCCCTGGGCACCTGACGGGCGAAGCGAACTCTCCCAGGTCCCGATGGCCGACCGGGTTCGGTTTGCTCGTGCCGCTACTTGCCGCCTCGTCCTCTTTATGAAATATTCTGGAACCTGCATCTACAGGGGAACTCATGCGCAAATTCATCGCCCTAGTCGTTTTTCTTTCCTTCCTCGCACTCTCATCTTCCGCCCAACAAAAATCCGCCGATTCCGAAGGCCACGCTTGGTGGCAGCACGCGGTTTTTTACGAAGTTTATCCGCGAAGTTTCGCCGACAGCAACGGTGACGGCATCGGCGATTTGAACGGAATCACTTCCAAACTCGATTACCTCCACGATCTCGGCATCGACGCCATCTGGATCACTCCGTGTTTCCCGTCGCCCCAAGTTGATTTCGGCTACGACGTTTCCGATTATGAAGCCATCGATCCCCTGTACGGCACTCTCGCCGATTTCGATCACCTGGTCGGGGAAGCCAAAAAGCGCAACATCCGCATTATTCTCGATTTCGTCGTCAACCACACTTCCGACCAGCACAAATGGTTCCTCGATTCAAAATCCTCAAAAACTTCCGCTCATCGAGACTGGTACATCTGGCGCGACGGCAAGGGGACGAATCAGCCGCCAAACAATTGGCTTTCGACCTTCGGCCATTCCGCGTGGAAGTTCGATCCCACCACCAATCAGTATTACTACCACTATTTTTATCCCGAGCAGCCCGATCTGAACTGGCGCAATCCCGCCGTTGAACGAGCCATGTTTGACTCCACGCGCTTCTGGTACAAACGCGGTGTGGCGGGCTTCCGTCTGGATGCCGTCGACACCATGTACGAAGATTTTAAGCTCACCGACAATCCGGTCATCCCGGGCACCGATCCGTTTGGCCGCCCCAACATGAAGGAAATCTACAACAAGAAGCTTCCGGAGATGCACGAAGCGCTCGAACGCCTTCGCGGCGTCGCCGATCAATACAACGCGGTCCTCATCGGCGAAACCTGGACGAAAAACGTCAGCGAGCTGAAGGACTATTACGGCTCCGGCGGCAACGAGTTGCAAATGCCCATGGATCTTTTGCTCACTAAACTTCCGCTAAACGCAAGCATTCTTCGCGATCACATCAATGGCGTCGATGGCACCGGCCTCTGGCCCACCTACGTCATCACCAATCACGACATCGTTCGTTCCTACACCCGACTTGGCGACGGAACACACAACGACGCCATCGGCAAACTCATGGCCGCGTTCTACCTTACTCTTCGCGGCACCGCCATCATGTATTACGGCGAAGAAATCGGCATGGCCAACAACGATCCCACACGCAAGGAAGACGTGAAGGATCCTATCGGCCAACTCGGCTGGCCAATCATCATCGGCCGCGATGGCGAGCGCACGCCCATGCAATGGACACCCGGCCCCAACGCTGGATTCACCAAGGGCACCCCATGGCTTCCCGTTCCCGCCTCGGCCGAAACGCACAACGTCGAAACGGAGCGCAAGGATCCCAATTCAATTTTGAATTTTTATCGCCGCTTGCTTTTGCTGCGTAAGGAAAATCCCGCTCTGCGCGATGGAAAATATATTTCGCTCAACAATTCAGATCCGAACGTCATCGCCTACCTACGACAGTACGCCGGCGACACCGTCCTGGTCGTCCTCAACATGTCCAAAACGATCGAGCGGCCAAGATTCGATCTCGCCCGACAAGGCCTGGAGTCCACCACCGCGCACGCGATGCTCGCCACCATGGGCTCGACAGCCAATCAAGGCCCGCTAGAAACCGTCACCCTCGAGCCCTACGGGGTGTACATCGCCACGCTTGCAAAATAACCCGCGACACTTTCGTCACGCAATCCCTAACCGCTTCTGCAACTCTTCAAGCGACTGCCCCTTCGTCTCGGGATAGAACAACAGCACCACCACAAACTCGACCACCATCATCACCGCGAAAAACACGAACGGGTATCCCCCTGACCTTGCCGCCATCTCGGGAAAGATTAGCGTAATAATTCCATTCATCATCCAGTGCGAAAAACTTCCCAAGCTCTGCCCCTTCGCGCGCACGCGATTCGGAAACACTTCGCCGATATACACCCAAATCACCGCGCCCTGCGAAAACGCGAAGAAGGCGATGTATCCCACCAGCAGCCACACCAGCAATTCCTCATGCTGGTGCGACAAGAAAATCGCGGCCACGCCGGCTAGGCAAATCGCCGTTCCCACCGCGCCAATGAGCAGCAGTTTTTTCCGTCCAACTCTATCGATCAGCGACATCGCCAGCATGGTGAACGCCAGATTCGTCGCTCCAATCGCCACGGCTTGCAAATCCGAGGACACCTTATTAAATCCCGCCGCCGCAAAGATATCGTTCAAGTAGTACAAAATCGCGTTGATCCCCGACAATTGATTGAACATCCCAATGGTAATCGCCAGAAATATTGGCAGCCGGTATTTCCATGAGAAAAAGACGTCGTCCTTCACATGATCCGCGTCAATCGACTCCACAATTTCCTGCAATTCCGCCTCGTAATTCTCTTCGCCGATCAACCGCAACACCTCGCGCGCTTCCTCGACTCTTCCCTTCTTCGCGAGCCAGCGCGGACTCCTCGGGATCTGGAACAGCATCAGCAAAAACGCTGCCGCCGGAATGGCCGCCACGCCGAGCTTCCATCTCCATTCCAAATCGCCCAGCTGGAATGTTCCCACTACGTAATTTGAGAAGTACGCCACCAATATTCCGAACACCACATTGAATTGAAATAATCCCACCAGCCGCCCGCGCCACTTTGCCGGAGCAATTTCCGCAATGTACATCGGTCCCAGCACCGACGATCCGCCAATCGCCAATCCGCCGATCACCCGGAACGCCACTAGCGCCCCCCAGTTCCACGCAAACGCGCATCCCACCGCAGAAATAAAATACAAGATGGCCATCACGCGCAGACTGTCGCGCCGCCCGTATCTATCTCCAGGAATCCCTGCCAGCATCGACCCAATGATTGTCCCGAGCAGCGCGGCCGACACGGTAATTCCCAACGTCCTGGGCGTCAATCCGTACAGGGCCTTCAAAGCCGACGTCGTTCCCGCAATCACTGCAGTATCAAATCCAAACAGCAATCCACCGAGTGCAGCCACAACCGTGCTTCGAATTAAATAGGAATTTAGTTTCATAAGGTGGTTTGCACTCTACACTCCTCAGGAAAGTTTTTACAAGGGAGGTTCTTTCTTCCTGCTGCCGGCTGCGAGCCGGCACAGTCACCGAACGAATTACTTCTCTAGACACGGGAAGCGAGCAGCGCAGCCGCGATCCGGCCTCCCGCACGACTAGAACAGCGAGCTGGCCTGCGGCTTCGGAGGCTCCTTTTTCGCACTCTCTTCGACTTTCGCCAGCAACTTCGCCAAATCCGCACGCGAAAAGTATCGCCCATTAAAAATCACCGCCGCGATCTTCTGCGTATTCCCAATATCGGCCAGCGGATTTGCATCAAGCATCACCAGATCTGCATACTTGCCTTTCTCAATAGTCCCCTGCGTCTCCTCCGTACCCAAAAATTTTGCTGGATTGATTGTCGCGGTCTGCAACGCTTCAAGCGGGGTAAATCCCGCGGCGACGAAACGCTGCATCTCCTCATGCAAACTGAATCCCGGGAAAATATACACCCCCGGCGGTGTATCGGTCCCCGCGAGGAACGGCACACCTGCCTTATGCAGCAGCAGCACCACTTCCAACTCCTTCGCCACAAACGCTTTGCGCGTTGCCAGATCATCTGTCCCAAAATTTTTCTCTACCGCCGCCGTTTCCGCTTTCCAGGTCCGTTCTTTCCAGTAGGCCGGCACATATTTGCCCCGCGCATCTTTGCTGAAATCGATCGTGTCGATCAAGTTTCCCCCGCGCTCCCACACCAGAGTCGGACATTGCCATGTCTGATTCTTCGCCAACACCGCCGCCAATTTCCCCGCCAGCTCCCGATCGTAGCTCGCAAGAAATTTGGCTTCTGTCTTTCCGCCTTTCAGAAATTCGCTTTCGAGCGGCGAACTGCCTTCAAATATCCCAATGAGATGTTCAAAGCTGCGCATCCCCGCATCTGACATCGTTTCCGCGCGCACCGAGTCGGGCACATGCCCTGCAAACGCGATCTCTTCTTTCTTGGACTCCTCTACGATTGCTTGCACTGCATCGGCCGGGATGAGCGACTGCAACTTGATGAAGTCCGCCCCGCGCCGCTTCAACTCATCGACCGCCCTCCGTCCCTCTTCTGGCGTAGTGATCACAATCGTGGACGGAAACGGCGTCTTCGCCCCATCCAGCATCGGCCCAGCGGTCACGATCCGTGGCCCGATCAGGCTCCCGCTTTCAATCAAGTTCCTCCAGTTCTGCACCACATCGAGCTCGCTCCCCATGTCTCGCACGCCGGTTATTCCATTGGCGATAAACAGCGGCAAGGAGGTCTGCTCCGCGTTCGGGAACCAGTCGCCAAAGGCCAGATGCACGTGCATGTCCCACAATCCCGGTATCAAGTAGCCGCCCTTGGCGTTCACCGTCGAGGCATTCCGGGGATATCGAGTTTCTTTCCGCGGGCCCACCGTCGTGATTCTATTTTTTTCGATGATCACAATCTGGTCCGCACGCACCTCTCCGGTCCGTACATCCACCACATTCACATCGGTGATCACCAGCGTATCTTCTAGCGACCAGTGCTGTCCCCGCACTGCCCCAGGCCACACGCAGCAGCACACGAGAAGGATTCTCAGAATGGCTGCAGGCCAGGAGCCGCGAAGGCCGAGCCGTGCCGGGGAGGTGCGAGACCCAGATAGGACGAGCGAATTCAGACGGGAAGGCGGTTTCATGTCCAGCATTGTATTGCGGAGGCGATGGAAATTGTTCGAGTCGTGCTCGGGCGTGGCGTGAGAGTAAGCCTGTGCCGGGTTTAGCAGGGCCAGATTCGCTGGAGATCGTGGCGTTAACTAACGAACAAAAAAGGATTTAGGTCCGATTGAGGGCCGCGGAAGGGCGGCCCAAGGACGTACGGGTGCAAACTCCTTGCTTGAACTCTAGCGCAGTTCTGGCTACGCTTTTTACTCGGGGCGAGGAAGGGCGTCGTCGGGCAGTCGCCGGGCAAGCAGTTCCGCAAGACTTTCTGAGGGAGTGCAGCCGAAGCTCCGCGTACGGAGCGGTCCCTAGAACGGGCGAGAAGTCTTGTTGCAAAGAGAAGAGTTAGCTCGCCGCCAAACGGCCCATGCACCTTTCAGTTGGCACCAAGCATCTGGAAGGTCAAGGAGAGATGCGCTAGCGGTGTATCTATAAAGGTAGTGAGCAAAAAAATAGAAAAATAGAAAGCTGTCAAGTTAGCGAGAAGGACACACGCCGCCCGGTAGTCCCTTCCAGAGAGTAAATCCGAGTTACAAAGGAAAGCATGGCACGTTCATTGGTCATCGTCGAATCGCCAGCGAAGGCGAAGACGATCAACAAGTATTTGGGGAAGAATTACGTCGTCAAGGCCTCCATCGGCCACGTGATGGATCTGCCGAAAAAGACCATCGGGATTCGTCTGCCCCAGGAAGCGGAAAAGCCAAAAAAGCGGAAGACCCGGAAGAAGGGCGGCAAAATGGTGCCCCCGAAGCCACTGAAGAAGGAGATCCTGCTCGATGACCCAAAGATCTTTGAGCCGACGCTGCAGGTGATCCCCGGCAAGGGGAAAGTGATTAACGATTTGCGGAAGGCCGCGAGTACGGCCGGCGCCGTGTATCTAGCGGGCGACCCAGACCGCGAAGGCGAGGCGATCTCGGCACATTTGGCGATGGTACTGTCCAAGCCGGCGAAATTCCTGATTGATCCCGACGATCTGAACGGAAACGGCGCTGACAGGAATGGCAAAAACGGAGCCACCAGTTCTAGTGAAGATCTGAAGGAAGTCGCGAAGGAGGAAACTCCGACGGGAAAAGTCTCGCTCAAGGCGGGAACGAAGGGCAAAGCGGCAAAAGGCGCGAAATCTTCAAGAGATAAGGACGAGATTTTTATTGAACCGATCGACCCGAAGAAGATTTTCCGGGTAACCTTTAACGAAATTACACCGAAGGCCATACGCGCGGCGTTTGAGAAGCCTCGGCAGGTGGATTCGCAACTGGTCGAAGCACAACAGGCACGGCGAGTGCTGGACCGGATCGTCGGATATAAGATTTCCCCGCTGCTTTGGGACAAAGTGCGACGCGGGTTGAGCGCAGGACGCGTACAAACGGTGGCGCTGCGATTGATTGTGGAACGCGAGCAGGAGATTCGTGCGTTCGTGCCAGAGGAATACTGGACAATCCACGCCATGCTGGATGCGGGAGAGCCGCCGATCTTTGAAGCCAAACTTTCGAAATATAAAGGCGAAGACATTGCGGTAAAGAATCAGGAAGCGGCCGATCGGGTGGTCTCCCGGGTGGGCCAGGCCCAGTGGCAAGTGTCGAGCGTGGCGCTGAAAGAAAAAAGAAGAAACGCGCCGCCACCGTTTACGACATCGAAGCTGCAACAAGCCGCCTATAACCGCTTGCGATTTACGGCCAAGAGAACGATGGCGCTGGCCCAGCGGCTGTATGAAGGCATTGAGATGGGCGAAGAAGGTTCGGTTGCGCTGATTACCTATATGCGCACGGATTCGGTGCAAGTCTCAAACGATGCGTTGGAGATGGTGCGGAATTTTATCCCCGAGCATTTTGGGAACGCGTACCTGCCGGAGAAACCAAACTTTTACAAGTCGAAAAAGGATGCGCAGCAGGCGCACGAAGCGGTACGCCCGACCGACGTAAACCGCACGCCGGAAGATGTGCGCAAATATCTCGAAGACGACGTGTTCAAGCTGTACCAGTTGATCTGGCAACGGTTTGTGGCATCGCAGATGTTGCCGGCAGTATACGACCAGACCTCGATTGATGTCATGGCAGGCGAGTACACGTTCCGCACGAGCGGCTCGATTCTTAAATTCGACGGCTACTTGAAGGTGTATGCGATTCCGGCGTCGGGCGCGGACCGCGAAGACGACGAAAAGGAAGACGAAGGCGAAGGAAAGACGCTGCCGCGTGTCATCGAAGGACAGGTGTTGAAGCTCGATTCGATCCGACCGGATCAGCATTTCACGGAACCTCCTCCGCGCTATACGGAAGCGACACTAGTCAAGGAGTTGGAAGAAGACGGAATTGGCAGGCCGTCGACATACGCGGCGATTATTTCGACCATCGTGGAACGAGAGTACGTGAAGAAGGATCAGGGCAAGTTCACGCCAACGATGCTGGGTGAACGGGTGTGCGTACTACTTATCAAGAGTTTTGAAGATGTGTTCGATGTGAAGTTCACGGCGCGGCTGGAAGAAGAGTTGGACGAGATCGAAGAAGGAAAGATGCCGTGGCGGGAATCGGTGCGGGAATTCTGGGAGAAGTTTATCGTCGACCTGCAAAAAGCGGGCGATGAGATGGTGTCCTACAAAGCTGGAATCCCCACTGGAAAGAAGTGCGAGAAATGCGGACAGGGCGAATTGCTCGAACGGATCAGCCGGCACGGATTTTTCCTGGGTTGTTCGCGTTATCCGGATTGCGACTTCATTCAGGACATGTCCGAGGAGATTGCAGTCGACGCGGAAAACAAGATCGAATATTGCGAGAACTGCGGAAAAGAAATGGCCATCAAGCGCGGGCAGTTTGGCGCGTTTCTGGCATGCAAAGGTTATCCGAATTGCAGAACAACGCGGAGACTGGTGGCCGGAACGCGGATTGCCCTCGAACCCGACGAACCACTGGAGGAAAAGTGCACGTTGTGCGGAAACGGATTGATCAAGAAGCACGGGCGCTTCGGACATTTCATTGGCTGCTCCGGCTATCCGAAATGCAAGTACACGCGAGCAATCACCCTAGGAATCAAATGCCCGAAGTGCAATGAGGGGGAATTTGTAAAGCGCGCGAGCATGGGCCGCGGCGGTCGCGGGCGGATGCGCTTCTTCTATGGCTGCTCTCGGTATCCGGACTGCGATTACACGTCGGCGAATCCGCCGCTCGACCAACCCTGCCCGAAGTGCGGAGCTCCGTTTATTGTAGAGAAGAACAGCAAGATCGGCAGGGTTTACGCGTGCGTCAAAGAAGGATGCGACTGGGAGAGGTTGGCTCCCGAAGAAGAAAAGCCGGCGGCAGTCGAAGAGACGCCCGTGGCGGTGAAAGTTTAGTGGCGAGCGAAGTGGATGTCGCCTGGGGCAGCCCCGCCTAAGGCACGAGTGGCCGTAGCCGAACTACGGAATGGCGAGCGAGCTCGGAGTGTGTCTCAGGGTGGAATTGCAGCACGATGCAACAAGCGACCAAGAAATTCATGAGCTACCTGCGATCGGTGAAGAACTCGTCGCCGCATACAATTCTCAATTACGGACGAGACTTGGAGCAGTTCATCACGTTTTTGTCGCCCCCGGCGCTCGAACCCCCGCCACTCTCAGAGATTACCCACCATTTGATCCGAGAATTTGTCGGTCACCTGCATGAAAACGGGCTGGAGAAGAGTTCGATTGCCCGGAAATTGGCGGCGTTGCGATCGTTTTTCAACTTCTGCGTGCGGGAAGGTTTTTTAAAGGAGAACCCGGCGCGCTTGGTGCCGACACCGAAGCTACCGAAGAGAATCCCCATGGTGCTATCGGCGGAACAGATGAGTGGATTTTTGGATCAGTTGGCGGGAACAAGAGGAGAACAGCCCCCCCGGCACGCAAACAGAATGAGGGTTCAGGGCTTGTCGGGTCGATCCGGCCCGGAGCTCGGGAAACAGCAGATCGAAGACACGCTGCTTCTGCCACGGGACCGGGCGGTACTGGAATTGTTGTATGCGGCAGGACTTCGCGTGAGTGAATTGACGGGGCTGAACCTGGTACACATGAATGAAAAGGAACGAATGCTCAATGTGCGTGGCAAAGGAAATCGGGAACGGATCGTGCCGTACGGAGAAAAAGCGGCGGAGGCATTGCGGCGATATTGGCCGGTGCGGGAAAAGCTTCTAATTGATTGCCAAGCGAAATCGCAACGAGGGAGTAGCGAAGCGGTATTTTTGAATTACCGCGGCCGTCGATTGACACAACGCAGCATCGGACGAATTGTGAAAAAATACGTCCGGCTGGTAAACGTGAATTGGGATTTGCATCCGCATTCATTGCGACACGCATACGCAACCCATTTGCTGGCGGATGGAGCAGACCTGCGCGCGATACAGGAATTGCTGGGACACCAGTCGCTCTCGACGACGCAAAAATACACGCACGCCTCCATTCGCCAATTGATGGATATTTACGACAAAGCCCATCCGCATTCCTAACGCTTCGCTGACGCGTGCTGATTCCCTAACAAAGATGAGGCAGTTTCCTTGCAATTGGCGTTGTGTAGGACAATAAACGTTCGTGCCCGTGGGGAAACGGATGAGAACCGAGCGCTTGATCCTACTGACGATAGGGTTGCCCATCTTGCTGGGCGCCACCCAATTGGCGAAGGCACAAGATAACTACGAGATCCAAGTCTATGGTTCTGAGACCGTACCCAAGGGAAACACGATGGTGGAATTGCACAGCAACTTCACGATTGAAGGAACAAAGACGAGCACCGACGGGCTCTATCCGACCAATCATCAATGGCATGAGTCGCTGGAAGTCACGCATGGGTTCAAGGACTGGTTTGAGGTTGGATTCTATCTCTTTACCTCGCTCGAGAATGGATACGGATGGGATTACGTGGGCGATCATATCCGTCCGCGAGTGCGGGTTCCGCCAAAATGGAATTGGCCGGTAGGAGTGAGCATTTCGCAAGAATTCGGATACCAACGCAGGCAGTATTCCGTGGATACCTGGACCTATGAGTTGCGACCGATCATCGATAAGCAGTTGGGGCGATGGTATCTGGCATTTAATCCGGCATTTGAAAAGTCGCTTGTGGGGCAGAACTCGAACCAAGGGCTGGCGTTCTCACCAAATTTCAAGGTGAGTTACGACTTTACGCGAAAAATTTCAGGTGGACTCGAATATTACGGCGCGTTTGGACCCCTCGATGGATTCTACTCGCCGCCAGAGCAACAACAGCAATTTTTCCCGGCCATTGACCTGAATGTTTCGCCGAAGTGGGAGATCAATTTCGGGTTTGGTGTGGGGGTAACCAGGTCGACCGACCATTTAATTGTTAAGATGATTTTGGGTTATCGTTTCGATTTCTAGGGAAACGAGAGCGGAATGAGAAAAGCAATTCTACTTGGATGCCTGCTGCTGATGCAGGCAAGGATTGCGAGCGCTGCCGACCAGACGACGGGGTGGAACGCTCTCGTCGTCGCTTGCGGCTAAAAGGCTCAGGTAACTTAAAAGACGCTATCTACGGGATTCGTATTCCTTCCCGAGCCGATCGGACACAGAATGGTGGCAATCCGCATCGCTTTTCGGGGCGGCAAGTGTGGGACGGAGGCAAAAGTTCATGGATCCGACGAAGCTTGCGCCCTGGAGTTTTAATTGGGCATGGAGCCTGCCGCTGATCGCGATCACGGTAATCATTCACGCGTTCGGACTTGGATACATAAACGAGCGAGTTGCAAAAGTGTTGAACGGCAATGGAAGGAAACCTGTGCCGGAGAGGCTTTCCGTGATGATCATGGGAGGCACGGCGCTTTCTGCGACGATACTGCATGGGTTTGAGGCGGCGATCTGGGCAAGCGCGTTCACGCTGCTAGAAGCGGTGCCGGATCGAGGATCGGCGATGCTGTACTCGGTAAGCGCGATGACCACCTACGGGCATACCGACATTCACCTGGAAAGAAAATGGCAACTGATGGGATCGCTAGAAGCCCTGAATGGATGGATCCTGTTTGGACTGACCGCCGCATTTTTGTTTACCGTGACACAAAGGGTTTGGCCGCACCTCAATCATTCCGGGAATCCCGATTCATCCGAAACGGGTTGAAACAACGATCGAAAGCGCATGGTCAGTGGCCCGGGGAAGGTCCACCCTGTAAGTATTGACAATGGTGTGCCCGTACGGAATCTGTCAAAAACAAGGCGCCGAATCACGGTGAATTTAGGGGCGGATTTGGCGGAGGCGGGACAACTCTACCCGCACATCGGAGCCGACCGAGCGGTCCAGCGCGATAGTGCGTGGAGGGCGATTTTCAATTCCATCCGAAAAAGAAGATTTCTCTGATTGCAGTTGAAGGCAAGGGAAGGAGCTGGATGAGTTCTATTGGCGTGAGTTGTATCGTTTTTGCATGTCTTTCCGCGGGGAGCATACTCGGGATGATCCTGCGGGTGAGTCTGCCGAAGCATCATCTAGACGACGACTCCAAGACTTCTGTGCAGCTGGGCATGGCGTTGATCTCGACGATGTCAGCGCTGGTGTTAGGTTTGCTGGTGAGTTCGGCAAAGAGTTCCTATGACACGCAAAGCGCGGAATTGACAGCGACCTCGGCGCAAGTACTGTTACTCGACAGTGTCCTGTCGCGCTATGGAACGGAATCACAAGACGCGCGGGCGCTGCTCCGAAAGACAGTCGAGACGGCTCTCACCACCATGTGGTCTACGGAACACCGCAGTAAGGTGCGGTTGGGCGCGCCATCGCACAGCTCTGAAACGATCTTCGAGAAGATTCAGGATTTGACGCCAAAAGATGAGAACCAGCGCAACCTGAAAGTGCAAGCGTTATCGATATTGGAGGGAATCCGGCAAATGCGCTGGCTACAATACGAGCAACAAACAAACTCCGTGCCGATCCCGCTGCTGGTCATCCTGGTTTCCTGGCTGACGATGCTGTTCGTGGGACTGGGGATGTTTGCGCCCGCCAATGGCACAGTGATTACTAGCCTGGTGGTTTCCCAGTTTGCGGTTTCTGCAGCAATCCTGTTGATCCTGGAATTTTATACACCGTATGGGGGACTAATCGAAGTTTCCAGCGCTCCGTTGCGTGCAGCGCTTGAACAACTGGGCAAGTAGTAGCTTGCCACCCAGGACCAGAATTCTGCGGGTACAATCAAAACGAATCGACCAATAGAGCCGTTTCTGTTCTTACATCGCGCAACTACAAAAGGAACTGGGATGAAAACCAGAATGTGTTGGCTATTGCTGATTGTTTCGCTTGGAGCGCCGGCGCTTTTTGCGCGGAGCAAGACAGATGTCATCGTAATGAAGAATGGCGATCGGTTGACGTGCGAGATCAAGGGACTCGATGCGGATACGCTGTACATCAGTGTGGATTACATCTTGAGCACGCTTTCGGTGAACTGGGCAAAAGTGGATCACGTCGAGAGCAAACAACTATTTATCGTGAAGACCCAGGATGGGGTAGTGTATTCCGGATCGCTTTCGACACCCACATCGGCTGGAGATCGGCCCGTGCGGATTGAAATTCTGGAGCCATCGGCGACGACTGTAGAAATTGAGAAGCAACGAATCATCAAGATGGATGAGACATCGACCAACTTCTGGCAAAGGTTTAATGGGAGCATCGGGTCAGGGGCCACCTACAACAAGGGAAATCAATCGACGCAATACAATTTGAGTTCCGAAGTCACTTACCCGCGTGAGAGATGGTCGGTCGGAGCCAGCTATGATTCGGTACTGTCCTCGAACACGGGAGCTTCGACGTCGACGAGAAACGAGCTCAATTTCAACGCCCTACGATTGCTGCGGTGGAACAACTGGTATTACACGGGATTAGCCGATTTTCTGCAAAGCTCGACCCAAGGGATCAGGCTTCAGAGCAGCATTGGAGCGGGCATCGGGCGCTATCTCGTGAACAGTAATCATGCCAAGGTGTCGGTAGTTGGCGGTCTCGCGTGGCAGCGGATCAATTACCAAGCCAGGGTGATACCGGCGCCAACACAGAACGTGGCTTCGGCACTGGTCGGCGCGGAAGTCAGTCTTTTCTATTTCAATAAGACAAGACTTTCCCTAAATACGTATCTTCTGCCCGCGCTGTCCGAACCCGGACGGGTACATTACAATTTGTCGACAGCCTATTACGTGAAGCTGTGGAGCAACCTGACCTGGAACATCTCGTTTTATGGAAACTGGGATAATCAGCCGCCACCGGGATTTTCCGGAAGCGATTATGGAACGAGTACGGGGTTGAGCTGGACGTTTGGGAATCACTGAGCCGCTCAGAGTGGATAAACCGCCTATTGCTTCTCTAATTCGGGTAAGACCGCGAGAAAAACATAGCCAACCGTGGCCAGGCTGCGGGGATCAATTTTCTCAAGCGTGTCTTCTCGGGTGTGCCAGTAGGTTGTCTGGATATCGAAATCGATGATGTCGGTGCCGGGAACCCCCCGGCGGATGAAGGAGAGATGGTCGTCGCCACTGACGGTGAAGGATTCATCCACAAAAACGTTGCTGTAGCCCAAGCGCGCGGCGGTAGCCCAGATCAGATCGTTCAGCCAAGGAGTGGAATTGGTTTCGCGCTTAATTTTTAGGTTGGGCGGGCCAATCATGTCGGCAAGAATCATGGCTTTGATGCGCTTCAGATCACCGGAAAGCGCCATGGTGGCGGCCATTTCGCGGCTGCCATAGGTATTGTTCGTGCTGTCGATCCACTGAACAGTTCTGCTGTCGTTCCAGTTGCCTTGCGCTTCTTCCCCATCGAAAAATGCGAACCAGACGTTAGCTGAATTCTTGCGGGCACAGATGTTCCGTGCAAGCTCCAGAAGAGTGGCAGTGCCGGAGCCGCCGTCATCGGCGCCAACAAAATTTGGGATGCGCACGGTGTCGTAGTGCGTGGCGTAGAGGATAATCCCGGGATTTGTGCCGGGCGCTTTTGCGACAATATTTTTCATGGCGAAATCTCCGATAGGGGTGGCGCCTTGAAAATCGTGCTCTTCCACCTGGCAGCCGGAGCCTTTGAGTTGCGTGGAGATGTAGGATTGTGCGGCGTGGATGGCGTCAGAGCCGGAAGGGCGAGGGCCGAGTTCGACGAGATGGCGGAGGTGATCGAAGGCGCGCGTAGCGTCGAAACCGCCGACGGATGCAGGCGGCGGAGCGGGTGCGCGGGATTGCTCGGTAGCGGCCGGAGGCTGGGGTTGGGAGCTGCAGCCCAAGGCGAGTAGGAAAGTCCAGAGAAGAAATTTTTTGTGCCGGCGCACGCGAGCTCCGCAGGTGAATGAGTTTTAGAGGCCGATCATATGTGGCAGGAAAGTGAATGTCTATTGGGGAAGGGCCGGACCTATAGCCCGGCACCTACATTTGAAACACCGCCGTAGGAGGAGGATAAGGACTTCTGCCGCCAGGTAACTTGTTTGATGGGGCCGATAAGGAAGAAGGTTGCGACGGCGCCTAACCAAGCAACAGCGGTAACGATCATAAAGGCCCAGAAGAAATGACCCGTGCGCTCGAGGACGTAGCCTGTTGCCGCGGGAGCGACGATCCCGGAGAGATTGCCTGCAAAGCATTGAAAACCGGTCCAGCGACCGGCGGCTTTCGGTCCGGCAAGGGTCTGCGTGATGGCCCAGGTGTTAGACGCAGTGACTCCGAAAAAGACAACCCCGAGCGTGAGGGCGGCGACCGAGAATCTAGGTCCACCGACGACGGCCAGACCAACGAACAGACCCGCAGCCGCGAGACCTCCGCCGGAAACAGTTTTGCGGGCAAGGGTTGCCGTTGCTCCCCATACAATCCAACGATCGCTCAACCAGCCTGCCAACAGGGAGAAGCAGGCTCCGAGGAGATAGGCCAGGCCACCAATTTTGGCCATGGTGTCCAGTGAGAAATTACGCTCGCGAACAAGATAGAAGGGCAACCAGGTGATCAGGAAATAATTGAGATAGTTACTGCAGAACAGACTGAGGCATGTACCCCAGGCGGAACGCATGGCTAAGAACTCGAGCAGGTTCGGTGCAGCGGCAGAATCATGGTCGAGGGCGATCGCGTGATGCTTTTTGGGCATGAACGTGAGCCAAGGCAAGAGCCAAAGCAAGCTGAGCAGACCGAGAAGAACGAAGAAGGAACGCCAGCCAAATCTGGCCATCAACAAGCCACCGAACAGCATACCAAAGCCGGGACCTAAGACCAGGCCGGCAGCAACGGCAGAATTGGCGATGCCTCGGCGCGCTGGGGGGTAATTCAGCGAAATGATTTTGGCGTAAGAAGGAAACGCCACGGATTCGCCTATGCCAAGGATAAATCGCAGGAGAAAAAGTGCCGCAAAGGTGTGGACGACACCGGTTGCGGCAGTTGCGGCAGACCAGAGGAAAAATCCTGCGGCAAAAACTAGGTTGACGTTGAGGCGATCGACAAGCCAGCCGGAGAAGAGTTGGAAGCTGCCATAGGTCCAGAAAAAAGCCGAGAGAAGAAAACCGAGTTGGACAGGTGAGATGTGCAGTTCCTCTTTCAGCATGGGAGCGGCGATTGAGAGGTTGCCGCGGTCGAGGTAATTGAGGAAAGCCGAGAAGCCCATAAGAACGACAACGATCCAGAGGGAGACAGGCAGACTGGCGCGGGGAGATGCCATGACCGTGGGCATGAGGAGTTCAGGAGTATCATCTATGGGGGAGTGCGGATTTGCAAAGGATTTTGCCGTACGGTGGGGAGGAGGATTTCGCAAAAGAGGACACCCAGGAGAGCGGAAGAGGAGTCGCCGAAAGGCCCAGCGAACAAGTGTGTTGGGCGTAAGACGGAGCCTGTGGGGACCTGTTGGGAAATGTTGGGAATTGATGCGTTGACGCTATTAAAGGGGATCGGTATAATTGGAGTTTGCCCTTAGAGCAATTTGGAGGAGTGATGTACGCAGTCATACAGACCGGTGGAAAGCAGTACCGTGTCGCGCCGGGCGACACCATCCGCATTGAGCGGGTTAGCGGCGAGATAGGCGAGCAGGTGAAGTTTGGTAAAGTGCTCGCGGTGCACACCGAGGATAAGAAGGTCTTAGCGGGTAGGGATGCGTCGAATGCGTCGGTGATCGGGAAGATCGTGTCCCAGGGACGGGCAAAAAAATTGACCGTTCTGAAGTTCAAGAAGGGCAACCAGTACAAGATTCAGCGAGGCCACCGTCAGAATTACACGTCGGTGCAGGTCGGCGAAATTAAGCTGTAAGCATTTCTGTTCTGACCGGTCTCCAGGCCGGCCACTACCTATCGAGAGGAATTAGGTCATGGCACACAAGAAGGGCGGCGGATCGTCAACCAACGGCCGCGATTCACACGGTCAGCGACTTGGCGTAAAGAGATTTGGCGGGCAAATGGTGAATGCCGGAACGATTTTGATTCGGCAGCGAGGGACAAAGCACCGTCCGGGCGTAAACGTCGCAAAGGGCAAAGATGATACGCTATTCGCCTTGGTCACCGGGTACGTGAAGTTCGAGGACAAGGGCCGTGCGGGACGTTACATCAGTGTAACGCCAGCGGAGCATGCCAAGGCCGCGAACTAAGAAGGAAGAGGATTCCAGCGGCCCCGGTAACTGTGCCGGGGCCGTTTTTTTGTTTCTGGGGAATGACAGAAGAGGTCGCACCGGACCCAAGAGAACCCAGAGGAAGATTCGGAGTGAATTGAGAGTACCGTGTTTGTTGATGAAGCCAAAATATGGGTGAAGGCCGGGGACGGCGGGAACGGATGCGTAGCATTTCGTCGCGAGAAGTATGTGCCGCGGGGTGGACCGTCGGGCGGCGACGGCGGGAATGGTGGAAGCATTTACCTGGAAGCGAATCCAAACGACAATACTTTGTTGCGATACCGATATAACCGCGAATTTAAAGGCGATCGCGGGCGTCACGGAGAGGGCTCGAACTGCACAGGGGTTTCCGGCGCGGATACGATCTTGCAGGTGCCCGTCGGCACGCTTGTCTACGAGGAAAACGGCCACGAATTGCTAGCGGATTTGCGCACGCCCGGGCAGCGGGTGCTAGTGGCGCAGGGCGGTCATGGCGGGCGCGGAAATCAGCATTTTGCCAAGCCTTGGCATCAAGCTCCGCGGGAAAAGGAAGACGGCCAGCCGGGAGAAGAGCGGCGACTGCGGCTGGAATTAAAATTGTTGGCAGACGTGGGATTGGTGGGACTTCCGAATGCGGGAAAATCGACACTGATTTCGGTCATCAGCGCCGCGCGACCGAAGATTGCCAATTATCCGTTTACGACGCTCGAGCCAAGTCTGGGCGTGGTGAACGCGGACGGCGGAACGGGCGGACACGGAACGGAGCTCGGCCGAACGTTTGTGGTGGCGGATTTGCCCGGGTTAATTGAAGGCGCGAGCCAGGGCGCAGGACTCGGAATTCGATTCTTGAAACATGTGGAACGGACGCGATTGCTCCTACATCTTATAGACACGAGCGATGCGAACGCGATAGACCCCGTCAAGGCGTATGAGATTATTGAAGGTGAGTTGGCGGCGTTTAGTCCAAAATTGGTCGAGAAACCGATGATCGTGGTGGCGACCAAGATTGATGCGACTCCGGAACGGACGAGGCTAGAGAAACTGGAAGCATTCTCTAAGAAAAAGGGATTGCAGTTTCACGCGATCTCGGCCCCGACCGGCGAAGGCGTGAAAGAGTTGGTACGATCGATCGCCGATCTGTTGGATAGGATTCCGCGGGAGACTCTAGAAGAGAAACGCGAGGAAGACGAGGACGAGGATACATCGGAGTTCGCGGCGGCAGAAGTCCTAGAAGCGGATGATGAGCGGGAAGCCGACGAAGGAAGCGAGACAAAACTCTGAAGATTCGTGAGAGAATTGGACCGGGCCAAGAGTCCGGGGGCGCATTGACGATAGCGCAAGCGAACCGCACGGCGGCGAAACAGCATCCGAGGCGCATTGGGTTATTTGGCGGCTCGTTTGACCCCATCCATTCCGGACATCTGGCGGTAGCAAGAGCAGCAGACCGTCGATTCAATTTTGATGAGATCCATTTCATCCCGGCCAGCCGTCCACCGCATAAGTTAAAGCAGCATTTGGCACCGTTTCCGCATCGTTTTGCGATGGTGGCGCTGACCTGTACCGAGCATCCTCATTTTGTGCCATCGCTTGCCGAGGCAGGGGAGGACTTTAGTGGCACACAATTACACTATTCTGTGGATACAGTTCGGTACTTCCGTCATGCATTTAATGGAGTAGGCGATCGGATGTTCTTCATCATCGGAGCGGACGCGTTTCTGGATATCCCGATGTGGAAGGAATACGAAACGTTGCTGGGTTTATGCGACTTCATCATTGCAAACCGGCCGGGAATACGACTCGAAGCACTGCGATTGGTGATTCCACCGCATTTGCACGCGGGACCAACCGACCAGAAGAGGGAGAAGGACGACGACGCGGTGGCCCACGGATCACCGGTCGTGGCAAGATTATTGAAGACAACAATTTATTTATTGGAGAACGTTTCAAGCGAAATAAGCGCAACGGAGATACGGCGAAAAGCAAACCGCGGGCAATCGATTCACGGAATGGTATCGGCGAGGGTGGAGGAATACATTTTGAAACAGGGACTGTACCGTTGAAGCTAGAAAACTTACCAGAAGGTGTACGGCTGGCCGTAGAAGCGGCTCAGAACAAACAAGCCGGCGGGATCACGGTAATCGATCTGAACGGGCACGCCGCGTTCACTCAATATTTCGTGATTTGCACGGGGTTCAGCACCCCGCAGATTCAGGCGATCTGTAACGAAGTCGAAGAGCTTTTGTACAAGGGGATGAAGCGCGCGCCGGAGCACCGTGAAGGACATCGTTCGGCGGAATGGGCGCTGCTAGATTTCGGAGGATTTATTGTGCACGTATTCGGGGAACAGGCGAGAAAGTATTACGATCTGGAAAGATTGTGGAGGGCGGCGTCGAAAATTGAAATTGCAGATGTGGGGGAGAGTAGAGGAAAGGAACTCTCTGAGAGGGTAAGTTAATCGACTACAATCGGTCTTGTAGCGGGATCGGGCGGAAAGGCCGAATCCCTGTGGGGCTGCGGCCTGGCCTCCAGACAGTCATTTGTATAACGTGCGGTGAATCCCAGCCCGGAATGCTGCCCCCGGGAATCGAGGGCGGCCGGAGATGTAGCGATGTACAGCGAGCGATTGCCCTGGATTGCGGAAGATCCAGCGTCGCAGAAACTCTTCGAACTCGCCCAGCGAGTGGCTGCTGTTCCTACAACCATCCTGATTAGCGGAGAGAGCGGCACCGGAAAGAAGTATCTTGCGCGCCTGATACATGAATTAGGACCACGGCGCGACACACCATTTCTCCAAATCAACAGCACGGCCCTACCCGGAAAACTAGTCGAAGCGGAACTATTTGGATATGAGCGCGGGGGATTTCCCGGAGCCGGAGAGCGGAAACTGGGAGCGTTCGAGTTGGGATTGAAAGGCACAGTCATGCTCGAAGAAGTTGCCGGCTTGTTGCCAGCGACGCAAGAAAAGTTGCTGCACGTGTTGCAGGAGCAAAAGCTCGAACGGCTGGGTGGGAAAGAAAGCGTCAGAGTCGAAGCACGGCTGATGGCGATCACCGAGGTGGATCTCCCCTCTGCGGTGAAGGAAGGACGATTCCGCGGCGATTTGTATCAACGGCTGGACATGGCGAAGATATGGGTTCCACCGCTGCGAGAAAGACCGGCGGACATTCTGCCGCTGGCCGAGCATCTGTTGGGGATAGTTCGAACGGAGCACGGAAAACCGCAAGCCCGGTTGGGAGAAAAGACGAAGGCGCTGTTTGAGGCGTATGGATGGCCGGGAAATGTGGGTGAACTTGCCGGCGTTCTGCGACGAGCGGTGACCCACGCAAAGGGTGAAACGCTCGAGCCAGAAGACTTCCCCGCCGGGATTCAAGAGGCGGGAGAGCGCACGGAAAGTGGGAATGGAAACTTGCCGGCCCTCGAGGATGTGGAACGGGAGGCGATTCGGGAGACGTTGGAAGCTACGGAATATCAGATTGGAAAATCCGCGCAAATACTGGGGATCAGCCGGAAGACGCTGCTGGAGAAAAGGAAGAAGTTTGGAATGAAGTAGCAGCGTTTGAAGGTGGCACAACCGGGTAGCCAAGCAGCCTAAGACCACCCCGGCCGCCAATTTAGGTGCGCTTGATGATGACCGCCGTGAGATCGTCTTGCTGCTTGGTACCGCTAGAGAAGGATAGGACCGCTTCATAGAGTGCGGTCAGCATCTTGTCGGGAGAGAGGTTTCGCGAGGCGCGAATCGCTTGTTTGAGGCGAGCAGCGCCGAACTCTTCCATTTTTGGATTCTCCCATTCGACAAAGCCATCGGTAACCAAAAGAAACAAATCGTCCGGTTCGAGATGGAGAGGTGTAGACGGCGCAGAGGTAAATTCCGGCAGAACGCCCAGTGGAACTCCTTGCGAGTCGACCTCGGTGAAAGTATCGTTGGCGGCGGAATAGCGGAAGAGCGGGCCGTGGCCCGCGGAAAGAACTTCTAGATCGCCGGTGCCGGGTGTGCAGGCAACGCCGACAAACGTGATAAAGCGGCCGGGATCGAGATCCCGCGCGATCGCAGCGTTGATGGAGCGGAAGGCATCGAAAAGTGTCCTATGGCTGCGAAAGTTTGTGCGGGAGTAAGCGCGGCAGACGCCAGCGAGCATAGCGGGACCGATGCCGTGGCCAGTGACATCGGCGAGGGAAACGATTAAGCGACCATCGGAGAAGGTTGTCCAGTCGTAGTAGTCGCCCCCGGTTTCCTCTGCCGGTTTGTTCCAGCCGGCGATGTAGTAGCCCTCAATTTTCGGAGAGTCTTTGGGAAGCAAGGCCTGCTGGATATCGCGAGCAATCTCCAGATCGTGATGCAGGCGGCGAAGCTGTTGCTTGGTTTCCGCTTCACGGAGAGCGGCTTGAACGTATTTGCGAATTTCGCCTGCTACCCCCCCGGCAATCAGTCCGGATAGCAAAACAATAGCGGCGTAGAGGCTAACATCAGTTTGGGTGATAGGCGCAGGGGTGCCGGGAACAGGGGGACGCCAACCTAGATAAACCGCGGCGGCGAGATAGGAAAGAGAAGCGGTGACCCCGGACAGCCAACAGATCCAGGGATTGAGGCGAAGGATCGAGAGAATAATGAAGATGAAAAACAGAAGTGTGGCTGGGCTGGCAATGGGGCGATAGACGGCAGGAAGATCCACGCTGCTTTGCCAGGCAATTCCGATGGCTGGGATGCAGGTTTCGAGGATGGTGCTGGAAACCCACAGAGATTTGGGAAACTTTTCACCTTTGGAGATCGCCCGATCGACGAGGCGCAACATCAGGTATTCATAAACAGCAATCATAAATGAAAGACCAAAATTCCAGCTGGTATGCGCGGTGTAGAGAGTGGTGTGAAAGAGAAAGTGGCGGAAAGCCAAAACGAAGCAGAAGATGGCAATGAAAGCCAAGAGACCAAGTATGCGGACGCGCTCGCTGCGGAGTTCCGCGAGACGCAAGGCTTGGGATTCGAGTTCCTGATCGAGCATAGAGTGGGAAGGTCATCATAAAGTGGAGCCCGGGATTTTCAAAA
>DATFZN010000189.1:0-4815 GCA_035314425.1 Candidatus Acidiferrum sp.
GCTCTCAGTGGGAATGCCTATGGTCTTGATGGGAGATGAGGTACGCCGTACCCAGAAGGGAAACAACAATGCGTACTGCCAGGATAACGAGATCAGTTGGTTTGACTGGTCGCTCCTGAACCGACATGCCGACCTGCACCGATTCCTTCGCCTCTTGATAGGCCGCCGATTGTTGCGTGATCTGGCTCCGGAGCTGCAACGCATGACACTGGCTGAGCTTCTAGGTGCGGCGAAGAAAAGTTGGCACGGCGTCAAACTTAACCATCCGGATTGGAGCCGAGTTTCACACGCAATTGCGATCAGTGTGGAATTGCCACAGGGGGACCTTCATTTCTACGTGATTTTTAACGCCTATTGGGAAGCACTCGATTTCGAGCTACCGCAAATCCATTGCGCATCGCAGAATCCCTGGAGACGATGGATCGATACTTTCCTTGACCCACCGCTGGATATTACCGAATGGCGAACCGCGGCCCCGATTCCGGGATTTGAATATCGCGCCGGACCTCGCTCGGCCGTAGTATTGTGGGCGCAGAAGGACATAAGCGATGGCAGAACATCGCTTACTTCAGGTTCGTCTGACGCGATCTGAAACGGCAGTAGTGGCCCGCACATCAAAACCTTGCAACGCAGTGCTACAAGGCTCAAACAACGGCATTAATTGGCCGAAGTCGCCAAGGCAGGCTTGCCATTGGCATCGGCGGACTGGAACAGTTCAGCAAGTCTGAGCTTGCGCAGTGTTGAGCGGCTCTTCTGCTGGTGACCTTCCATGCGCCTTAGGATGTCATCGAGTGCCCGCAACGCCGACAGGATGTAGGGACCCTTATTAAGCATGACGCACTCGGCCCGCACGCCTGCAGCAGCATCCGTGATTTCAGAGCGAGATGGAACGCCTTCCTTGGCAAGAGATTCGAGAACTTGAGTCGCCCAGATGACGGGAACATGGGCCGCTTCGCACATCCAAAGAATTTCTTCCTGCACTTCCGCAAGTCGCGGATAACCACATTCGACAGCGAGATCGCCACGAGCGATCATTACGCCTACTTTCGTGCTGCGCATAGACGCCAGAAGCAACGAAGGCAATTGCTCGAACGCTTGGCGCGTTTCAATTTTCAGTATAATGCCGACATTCTCCGCTCCGAGCTTTTCGAGTCGCGACTGAAGGTCGCGAATGTCCGATTCAGTGCGCACGAACGAATAGCCCAGCATGTCCGCATTCTTCGCAACAAATTCGATTGCACTGATGTCGTCCCCGGTAAGCGGGGAAACTCTAAGTTCACTTTCGGGCAGGTTGATGCCTTTTTCCGCGCGCAACACGGACCCCTTGGCACGCGCCAACGTGATTTCGATCGTAATCCTTTCTTTTTCGATCGCCCGGATTACTCCACCGATCTTGCCATCGTCCAATTTGATTTTCTCGCCAACCAAAACATGATCAAGAAAATCGGGTTGAGCGACGCCGATGATTGCCGGACTCATCAACTGGCCCTGCTTATCGTAGATGGCGGCTCTGCCAGGAACGGAAGAACGCGAGATAATCAGAGTCTCACCTCGACGGAGGACCAGTTGTTGAGGTTTTTGAGGAAGCTCTCCGACGCTTGCTTCGAGCTTCTTGCCTGCATGCGGTGAGGACTTGGAGAAAGAAGCTTTTAGAGGTGTACCCGGAATCAAGTAAGCGGTGCGATCGGCCTCTGCCCATCGGTTCTTCCCATCATTTTGGGTCACGCGCATAAATCGGGATGCGCCGCGAGCATCCTTGAAGGAAATTCGATCGCCCGGACCGAGCTTGTTCAGCCAAGCTCCAGGAACCGGCACGGATGCGTCGGCTAACGCCGAGGGTGTCTCTGGATTACGAGTGGGTGTAAGAAATATCCGAGCCGGAGAGATAACCCGACCGTAAGCGTCACGTCGCGGCTTGTACTTTAGGACAGCCGGACCTTGTTGAACTGGCCCAGTACGAAGCTTTGGCCCGCCCAGATCCATGTGCACGCGGCACTCGCGTCCGGTTTCCTGCCTCGCCCTTTCCAGATTCGAAATCATGGCGGCCCACTCCGTCGGCCCATCATGGGCACAGTTGATGCGCATGCAGTCCATCCCGGTAAGGAGCAGATCGCGGACCAGTCCGAAATCACTGGCAGCTTCTGATGGCATCGTCACCATGATTCGCACGTTTCGATTCCGTGGCGGGGAGCCCAAGAGCGCATCGGTGTTGCTCTCCAACAGAGCCCATCCGTGACAACTCATCTCATAGGCGGTATTCTTTGAGGGGTCAGCAATCTTCTGTTCACCCACTAAGATGCGAAGCACCTTAAGCACGGCATCGACGGCACCAAGCACATCTGCTTCGGCCCGCCCCAGGGACGACAATCCATTCGCGATTAGTTTCTCCTGCAAATCACGAATATCATTTCGACGAAGTGCGATATAGTGGGCGAGATTGCGAGCCCCCTCGCGATGGACAGCGCAAATCGCTCCCATACGAGCCTCGAGCGCCGCTTCCTCGCGGACCATTTCCGCCCGTAGGGCATTCAAATCATCGATGAGCGTAACGAGAACCTGGGCCTCGTTCATAGTGTCTCCGTCTACGAGTGACCACGACCATCCGTAAATGCAATGGAGAATGGGCATGACACATCGCTCGAGCGGCGGTATGCCTTCCGAATGATATCCCAGCGGCGTTACAGCCCGATGAATCACGCTGAAGTGCTTGATGATCATGATTCGGTTGACTTGCGGGCGGGGAGTGGAAGTGATCTTGCCTAAGACGGATCGGGTTTTGAGTGCGATTCGTTGACGTTGTCCTAGTTCACACATTTAGGGCAATCCGAACAAAAACACAATTCTCTGGGGGGGTGCGCATCTTGCAGAAAACAGGATGCGACTGCGTATGTGCACCCCCGGGAAGATAAGGGAAGTCCTAGGAGTTGACCTTGACCGGCCAGGTCCGGCAATTTCCGAACAGTATTCCCGGATGGGCCGGTCCGACGAGAACTTGCCCATCGCAATCAAGTCCAGCCCCGTTGCACCGTTACTATCGTTTGATCTCGAAGACCACCCCGGCGTTTGTTTGCCCCCATCGATGGTAGTCCCGTAGAGGTTGCCGGTCAGCGCCAGCAGCAACTTAATTGTGCTTTACGAACGCGCCCTTCGTTCCGGTTAGCGAGTTGTATAGCGTCTCAATAAATTTATCCGAGTCGATAAAATCTCCGGACCATTTTTTCCACGACTCCAGAATCTTCTCCTGTTTCATCTGTTCCAGAGTCTTGTGATTGTCGATCGCTTTTTGCACCACCGCGGAAGTTTCCTTCAACATCTTCACAAATTCATGCACATCGTCGAGGTTCGAGATATCGCCGTGTCCTGGAATCACTCTTACGTTTGCGGGCAATTCCGCGGAGACTTTTTCCATCGCGGAAATCATTCCTTGCACGCTGCCGCCGCTTACCACGTCGATAAAGGGAAATCCGTACCGCACAAAATCGTCGCCCATATGCACGACATTGTTCTTTGGAAAGAAAATCACTGCATCGCCGTCTGTGTGTCCGGCGGGGAAGTGTAGTGCCCGAATGTCTTCACCATTCAGGTGCACGGTTACGTCATGCTCAAACGTAATCACCGGCAAGGCGCCTTTTGGTGCCGGCGGAGCTTCCATTTTCACGGAGCCGCCATTCCCTGCCGTTCCGCCTGTCTCCAATCGTTTCCGCACGTTGTCCTGTGCGATCACTGTCGATCCGCCATTTGCAAACGGAGCGTTCCCTCCGGTGTGGTCGCCATGATAATGCGTATTGATCACGAACCGCACCGGTTTATCGGTGATTCCCAGCCCCTTTAATGCTGCCTGGATCTTATCCGCCAACGGCGCAAATTGATCGTCCACAATCACAATGCCGTCATCACCCACTGACGCAGCAATATTTCCGCCTTCACCCTGCAGCATGTAAATGTTGCCGGAAACTTTCGTCACTTTGATTTGTACCTTCGAAAAATCAGTATCCTGTTGGCCCTGCACGGCTCCGCCCGCAAGCAGCAATGCCAACAATACGATCGCGTACAGCCCCCACCCCCGTTTACCGTCATTTTTCTTCATTGTTCGTCTCCTCCAGGCGCGCGTGGCATTCTACCACCTCTCCGGAGAGCGTAACCGAACTGAGAGCACACCCGACCATTTGGCAGAATAGGCCAAGGAATCCGATTGCGTTCGAGCCATTTTCGAATCGACCCTATTTCTCGTTCTCACGGCAGAAGAATCCGAAACAGATTGCGATGCACCGTGGTCCGGCTAAACGCATAAATCCTTTCGTTCTACGACAGGAATTTGAGGGCTACGTTGCGGTGGAGCCGAGTGTCTTCGGCTTTATACACCACACCCCTCCCGCCCCCGCCCAATCGCTCCACGATGCGGTAAAATGCGAGATGATCTGGCCGATGAGCGCGTTGGAATCAGCCATGGTGCGGTCATCTTAGGTTGGGGCCAGAAGACAAGTCAACATAGCGCGCTTCATAACGCGCTTCATAACAGCGGATATGCCATGCCAAACCCGCCAGCAAATCGCTTCGCGGGAGATTAGATTTCGTCCGGAATTCGCTCTACAGTAGCCTCCAGAAGAACGGGGGTCAGGTCATTGACTCCGAAACGGGACCTCTCAAGCGTGTCACTCGGTTCTCAGCGGGGGAATCCCAAACGCCCCCTTTCTGCTTGGTCAGGACTTCGAGGGATGCAGCGCTTCAATTCCAGGGATCGAGGTGGGCGAAACTAGCACGTGTTCCAGCGGGATTTTACCGTGCTGGTAGGCGCCGACAAGCAACTCGATGGCT
>DATFZN010000190.1:0-15162 GCA_035314425.1 Candidatus Acidiferrum sp.
CAGGAGAACTAAGTCTAGGCGAGTCGTAATCACATTAACTAAAAAAGCCTCCGATTTCGGAGGCTTTTTTTCTGGCACCGAGCTCAACTCAAAGAGTGTACTCTCGTCGTCAAGTGCAGCGCGAAGACCTGCCTTTCTCGAGATTAAAGTGGTTCAGCCGATCTAGTTGGCAGAGGCGCAGTGGACTGCATCGAGCGCCCCCCAGAGAGCATCGAGGGCTTCGTTTGTTGTGGCAAGAATTTCTTCTTCGTTGCCAGAGGCGTGCTGTTCGAGCCAGTTTCGCCAGGCCGCGCGATGTGCCTTGTCGGTCTGTTCGTGCAGGGTGAAGTACGCGAGGCCAGCGGGGTTGTCGATGCCATAAAACCTCTTCAGACCGTCAATTTTAGATACAGCGATTTCGGGCACCTGCGCTTCGTAGGCGTAGAGTGCCGCAACAGATTCTGTGACTGTGCGATCTCCGACAATCTCGCGGAACGTTTCAACGACAGCCTGTGTGCCGGGAAGGGCCGGGCAGAAAGTGACGTCGTCTTCATTCACTCCAAGGGCTGCCGCGAAATCCCGCCAGAGTTTCGGGTGTGGCGCCGAGGGATCTTCCTCCTCGGCAAGATTTTCCAAGATGATCTCACGCAGTGGGCCTTCCGTGCGGGCCGCAAGTACCCGCAAATGCTTCGGAAAAGCTTCCACGTGGCGATAATATTGTGTGGCATAGAGTTGCAGCGATTCCCTGCTGAGCTTGCCCGCTTGCCAATCCTGATAGAACGGATGCTTCAGCAGGTTTTTTTCTGCAATGGCAGCATCAATCTTGTTGAGAAGTTCGGAATTCCGCATGGTGATCCCTCCCCAGTGCATTTGCGGGACGAGTTCTCTACACCGCCTCGCAAATCCGAACGAGGAGTGTACCAAAAAACGGAAAATTTTGCCGAGTAAGAATTATGCGGCTGGAGCATGAATGCGCTCGATATCCGCACCGACGCTTTGCAGTTTTTCGACAATGTGTTCGTAGCCGCGATCGATGTGATAAACGCGTTCGACGATGGTTTCGCCAGATGCGACGAGAGCGGCGAGGACGAGTCCTGCGCTGGCGCGAAGATCGGAGGCTTGCACGGTGGCGCTCGATAGTTCAGCGGAGCCGCGAACCACTGCACGGCGCGCATCAATATCGATTTTGGCGCCCATGCGGATCATCTCACTGGCGTGCAGAAAGCGATTTTCGAAGATTGTTTCCGTGATGATCGACGTGCCCTCGGCTTGTGTGGCGAGAGCCATGTACTGCGCTTGCATGTCGGTTGGGAAACCCGGATATTCCTCGGTGGTCACATCGGCTGCGAGGAGATGTTTGGCCCCGCGAACTCGCAGCGTGGAAGGGTTCACAGTCTCAATCGGCACCCCAGCCTTTTCGAGCTTTGCGATGAGAGCGCCAAGATGTGTCGGATCGCAATGAGTGATCGTGAGATTTCCGTTGGTGATTGCTCCAGCAATCAGAAACGTGCCCGCTTCAATGCGATCGGGAATGACGGAATGTTCTGTGCCGTGAAGTTCTCTCACGCCGCGGATGCGCAAGGTGGAAGTTTCTTCACCCTTAACATCCGCTCCCATTTTGCGCAGCAGATGGATCAGGTCGGTGACTTCCGGTTCGCGCGCGGCGTTTTCGAGGACGGTCTCGCCCTCGGCGAGCACGGCAGCCATCAAAATATTTTCTGTGCCGGTGACTGTGATTTTCTCGAAGACAATATGCGCGCCGTGCAGACGACCACCGTTCGTCGCTCTGGCTTGGATGTAACCATGCTCGGTCGTGATGTGCGCTCCCATTTTGTTCAGCGCATCGAGGTGCAGATCGACAGGACGTGCACCGATGGCGCAGCCGCCAGGGAGAGACACATGCGCTACACCGGAGCGGGCTATTGCCGGACCCAGCGTGAGGATCGAAGCACGCATGGTTTTGACCAGTTCATAAGGTGCGATGGCATTGTTCAGAGAGGTGGCTTCGATGGTGTAATCCGTCGCCGGGAAATCTACCGTGGAAACCCTCGCAGACATAAATGCCAGCAACTTCGCCATCGTGATGATGTCGCGCACCTTTGGCAGCCCGCGCAGGATCACCGGCTCCGCGGTCAAGAGAGTTGCAGCCATCGCCGGCAGCGCTGAATTTTTTGCTCCGCTGATCCGCACCGTTCCCTGGAGCGGTTTTCCGCCACGTATTCTGAACCTGTCCATTGAATTTTTTCAGAACTGCTTGTCTCTCCTATTCGCCCAAAGCCTTTCTTAAGTTTTCCCCGCTTGCTCTGAGTTTCCTAACCGCTTCCTTGACGGAAATTCCTCGTTTCAACATCACCAATGCGACAGGCAAATCGTGTTTACTTTGACGCAGAGCGTGTTCTACAGCCGACGCATCTTTGGTTGTTGCCTCTTTCAAAATTTGCCTCGCTCGCTTCCTAAGTTTCGCATTTGCAATGCCGAGGTCGATCATCAGGTTGTCATAAACGAAGCCAAGTCGAACCATGGTAGCGGTTGAAAGCATGTTCAAGACCATCTTTTGTGCCGTGCCAGCCTTTAGACGGGTTGAGCCGGTCAGCACTTCGGGGCCAACCTCACAGGCGATCGAAATACTCGCGGCCCGATCAAGTGGGGAATTTCGACTGGAAGTTAGAGCTATTGTGAGTGCTTCTTGTTGATTCGCACATTTCACCGCTCCTAAAACATAAGGGGTCGAGCCGCTCGCTGCGATACCCACCAGCGTATCTGTTTTGTTCAAGCAGAGTCTACTTAGATCGCGAGCTGCATCTTGCGGCCGGTCTTCCGCCCCCTCCACAGCAGCAGTTATCGCTTTCTTGCCCCCTGCGATCAACGCCCGCACAAGCTTTGGGGATGTGCCGAAGGTCGGCGGGCATTCTGAAGCATCGAGCACGGCTATGCGCCCACTTGAACCTGCACCGACATAAATTAATCGACCGCCTTGCTGGATGCGTTCAACAATAGCATCTACTGCCCGTGCAATTGCGGGTAGTTCGCGTGCGACTGCTGCGGCGACCTTACAATCCTCTCGGTTCATCAAGCGCACAATTTCCATGGGGGACATGCGATCGAGATCCTTCGAAGCCGAATTCCGCCGCTCAGTCAGCAGTTGTCGGGTACCCCTGAGATTTTTGTGCTGCCAACGCATTTCTAAAGTATAGCCGTAGACGGACACGCGACGGCGATTCTGGATGCGGCAAACCGGAGTTTGCTACGAGACCGTCAATATCCGGGGCCTGTTTGGGGCGATGCCGATTACGTTCGAATGAGAATTGACGTGAACGACATCCTTAGAGTGAGGCCCTGATTGTATATGCCGAGAATCAACTATGATGAAGAAGCACCAATCAATCAACCCAATTAGTCGATCTACGGAAGCAGGTTCATGGACGTACTAAAACAGCTGTTCGAGCGGTATTTCCATTCTCCAGCCGAGCACATTAAGCCGCTACAAGGAGAATTGGGCGGATCCGGCCGCAGGATTTTCCGCTTGTCGAATGCAAAAGCAAGCGCGATTGGTGTGCTGTATGGCGTGCGCGAAGAAAATGTCGCGTTCCTTGAGTTCTCCAGGCATTTCCGCAAGCACGGTTTGCCGGTGCCGGAAATTTATGGCGAAGATTTAGAGCGTGGTGCCTATCTGGAAGAAGACCTTGGTGACACCACTCTCTTTGAATTCCTTTCGAAAAACCGTGCGGGGATGGAAATCGCGCCGCTGGCAGTTGAGATATATCGCGAGGTTGTGGACGTACTGCCGCGGTTTCAGGTGCCGGCCGGCCACGACCTGAATTACTCGGTGTGTTATCCGCGGGCAAGTTTCGATCGTCAGTCGATCACCTGGGATTTGAACTATTTCAAATATTATTTTCTACGTCTGGCAGCGATTCCCTTCAATGAACAGGCCTTGGAAGACGATTTCGGACGGCTGACCGATTTCTTGTTGAGCGCTCCGCATGATTATTTTCTATACCGTGATTTTCAGTCACGCAACATTATGCTGCGAGATGGCAAGCCGTACTTTGTGGATTATCAGGGCGGTCGCAAAGGTGCGTTGCAGTACGACATCGCTTCACTGTTGTTCGATGCGAAGGCAGACTTGCCGCCGGAATTGCGTACTCAACTGTTGGAACGCTATCTGGGCGAACTCGCCAAATTCATCACTGTGAATCGTGGGGAATTCAAGCGCCACTACTACGGCTATGTTTACGCGCGAATTCTACAGGCACTCGGAGCGTATGGATTCCGCGGGTTCTACGAGCGCAAAACTCATTTTTTGCAAAGCGTGCCGTTCGCGCTGAAAAATGTACGCTGGCTTCTGCACAACGTGAAGCTACCGATAGAACTGCCGACGCTCATGAGCGCGTTTCAAAGTATGCTGGCTTCGGATATGTTGAATTCACTGGCGACGGAAGAGCAAAAACTCGCGGTGCGCATTTTTAGTTTTTCGTTTCACCAAGGATTGCCGAAAGACGAGACTGGCAATGGTGGTGGCTTCGTTTTCGATGGGCGCTCGTTGCCGAACCCTGGGCGGGAAGAGCGGTTCAAGCTACTAACCGGTCGCGACGCGCCGGTGACCGAGTATCTTAATCAGCAAGAAAGTGTGCACCAGTTCTTCGCGAGCGCCCTGTCTCTGGTCGATGCCAGCATCAGCGATTATCAGCAGCGTGGGTTCAAGAACTTGATGATTTCGTTTGGCTGTACCGGCGGCCAGCATCGATCGGTATTTCTCGCTGAACAATTGGCGAAGCGCTTGCGTGGCCGAAAGGGCTTGGAAGTTGTCCTTCGACATATTGAACTGGAGAAGAAGGACGCATGAAGGCGATGATTCTTGCCGCAGGGCTCGGAAAGCGTCTCCGGCCGCTAACTAACGATCGTCCGAAAGCGCTGGTAGAAGTGAACGGGCGCACTTTGCTGGAAATTACGCTGACCCGTTTGAGCAGGTTTGGGATCCGCGAAGTGATTATCAATGTTCACCACTTCGCAGATATGATCGTCGATTACCTCAGAGCCAACAACAGCTTTGGAATGCACATTGAAACCTCGCGGGAAGAAGTCCTGCTTGATACCGGCGGCGGGTTAAAGAAGGCAGCTTGGTTTTTCCTGAAGGGTGGTGCCGCGCTGGACGAGCCATTTGTTCTGCACAATGTGGATGTGATCAGCGCCATTGACTTACAGAAGATGGCGGAGGCCCACCCGGCAAGGGGAGGACTAGCGACTCTGGCCGTGCAGGAACGGAAAAGTTCCCGCTATCTTCTGTTTGATAAACAGCTCCATTTGTGTGGCAGGCAAAAGGAAAGCGAGGAGAGCAGGGAAATCGCACGAGGGGAATGTCCAGAGTTACGGCCGCTCGCGTTTTCGGGGATTCACATTATTTCTCCGCGGCTACTCTCGATGATTCAGCGGGATGGAGTTTTTTCGATTATTGATGTTTATCTGCAGCTTGTTGCGGAAGGGCAGAACATCGCTGGTTATCGGGCGGACGGGGACTATTGGCGTGACCTCGGAAAATTGGAGCAGGTTCAGCTTGCCGCCGAGGACTTCAGGCAAAAGTTAATTTTATGAATTGGCCGACCGAAGCCCCCCGGCCATAGGCTAGTTAACCAGTCCAAGTCCTTGCAGCACCGCGTCGTGGACTGCGGGGCGTACCTCGGCAATTTTGTGATTTTCACGAGTCGGGTTCACTCGATTGGTGAGTAGCACGACAAAAAGTTGCCGATCAGGATCGATCCAAATCGTGGTTCCTGTGAACCCGGTGTGGCCGTAACTGTGAGTCGAAAAATAGTGGCCGCTGGAACTGCCTTCCGTTGGCACGACCCAACCTAATGTTCGGGTATTGTCTGCGAGCGCTTGCGGCACGGTAAATTCCGCGATCGTGGAGCGTTTCAGAACGCGCTGGTGAGCATATATTCCGCCATTTAGAAGCATCTGGCAGAACGCGGCAAGATCCGGCGAGGTGCTGAATACGCCTGCATGCCCAGAAACCCCGCCAATGACGAATGCGTTTTCATCGTGAACTTCGCCCTGTACCAGGTGGTGGCGTAATTGATTGTCAATTTCGGTTGGCGCAATCTCAGGCCAGAGTTTCTTTGGAGGGAGATACAAGCTGTGCTGCATACCCAGGGGGTCGAAAATATACTCATCCGCGAGCTCATTAAGCGGTCTCCCAGTGAGCCGCTGAATAATTTCCGCCAGCAAAATAATTCCGAGGTCGGAGTAAACAACTTTGGTGCCAGGTTCGTATTCCAAAGGCTCGATAATAATACGCGAAATGGTTTCTTGTTTGCTCGTCGACGTCCTCCAATATTCCTTGAACGGTGGCAAGCCAGAAGTGTGCGTCATCAAATTGCGTACGGTGACTTTTCGGCGCCATTGGGGCTGCGGGCCGTTGTCCCACTCCGGCAGATAGCGATCGATCGGAGCGTCCAAATTCAATGGAGAAGCAAAATCTTCCTCAACCAATTTTTCTACCAAAGTGGTAGTGACTACGACTTTGGTGAGCGAAGCGATGTCATACATCGTGTCGATTTTGGTTGCGGGAGCAGCGTCGTCGTAGCTGAGCCTGCCGAAGGAGTGCAACGAAACTCTACCACGATACCCGACGGCGATGGTGGCCCCGGGAAACGCTCTGTCGGAGATGGCTTTTTCAATCACGGAAAAAGCCGGCTGCAACTGCCTTTCGACACGCAGGTCCATGGGCTGGAGCGTCATCGGATTCGCCCGAACTCCTAGGCCGAATCCCGCGTGCAGATTGATCCCCGGAATCGTTACCGGCAAATGACCTTGAATGGGAATTTGCCCGAACAGCGCGCGAGCGATGGAAATTTGGGCGACATCGCTGATGCCGAAGGCAGCAATCCATGTTTCGGCCTGTGGAAATCGTTCGATTAGATACGGACTACCGAGCGCCGCGGTGATGACCGGTTTGCCGCTCTTGTAGATTTGTTCGATCAACGGAATTTGATCTGTCGGCACATCAACGTCGCCTTTGCGATCGCTGACACGAACGAAGAGAGCCAGGATCACGACGTCATAGGCATCGGGCGAAGGAAGCTTCAGCGTATCGGCCTTCGCAAATTTGGTGTCCGCGCGCAAGGTGCTCAACGAATCGAACCGGGGGCGCAGCTCGCGCTCGAGATCCTCACCAGGGTATGGCTCGGGGTCTGCGTAAAGGCACACGAGAAGTGCTCGCGTGGGTTTTGTGGCATCGAGTGGCAAACGGTGTGGTATATCGCGCAGCAATGTAATGCCACGATCGGAAATCTGCTGAGCCTCTGCCTGCCAACTCCCCAGGCCGAATTTCTCATTCAGCGCATTGACATCGACCAAGCGGTTGTCGTTCAGGCCGAGGCGCGCTTTCGCTTGCAAGATGCGGCCAACCGAATCGTCAAGACGCTCTCCTGATATCTGTCCTGAATTCACAGCCGCCAGCAGTGCATCGTATGCTGCATCCGGAACAGGAGGCATGAGCAGCGCATCAGCCCCGGCGAGAAATGCGCGGACTGCAGCATCGCCGGGAGCATAACGCACCGTGATTCCGCCCATATCCATCGCGTCGGTGACAACCAGGCCTTGAAAGCCTAGTTCCCTCCGCAGAACACCGGTAAGGATGTTGTGAGACAAAGTTCCCGGCGTGTTCGGATCAGGCTCAAGCGCGGGCACGTTGAGATGCCCCGTCATGATGCTACCAACTCCGGCATCAATGGCTGCGCGAAACGGCACAAACTCCATATGGTCCAGCCGATCCCTATCGGCTTTGATAACCGGCAGATCGATGTGTGAATCGGCCGAGGTATCACCGTGACCGGGAAAATGTTTAGCGGTGGCCAGCCCGCCGTTTTCCTGCGCACCCCGAACAAATTCCGCGACGTATTCAGCGACTTTGGCGGGATCCTCGCCGAACGAGCGCGTGTTGATGATGGGATTGCCAGGATTATTGTTTACATCCGCAACCGGAGCGTAAATCCAATGGACGCCGGCGGCGCGGGCTTCGAGGGCGGTAACTTTGCCCATGGTGTAAGCGTCCTTTGGATTGCCCGCGGCGGCGAGAGCCATCGCTGTGGGAAAGGACGTCCCTTCTTCCAAACGCATCGCGGTGCCGCGTTCAAAATCGGCGCCGATTAGAAGCGGGAGTTTTGATTTGGATTGCAGCTGGTTGGCGAGTACCGCGGTGGGATAGGCCTGACTCTTTACAATTCCGATCGGGGAACCATGCGTGACGTTGATGAACCCGCCTACGTGCAGATCATTTACGCTGTGGAGCATCTGGGCGTACGCCGCAGAATCCGTGGCAGTGAAACTTCCGTGGTATGTAACGAAGAGAAGCTGGCCGACTTTTTCTGCCGCGGTCATCTTGCGCAGATTAGCATCGACCCACGTCTGCTGCTCCGCGGTCAGTTTGCTAAGGGCAGCCGATTGCTGCCCGGGCTTGGCCCCGCTGGCTTCAGCCGCCCTCGCGGATTTCGCTACCCGATTGTGACTACCAGCTATTGGCGTCATAAGAAACAGGAGCGTTACGGGCAGAAACAAAAGTCCGGCAGTACGCCTGTGCATTTCAATTTGTCCCCCTGGCCGCGAGCGCTGCTGGACTGTATATAACACGCACACCGAAAGCGAACAATCAGAGTGCGGTAGGCCCGTTCCAGAATATCATTGGGAAACACGAAACAACTGAGGAGAGCGTTGATGGTTTTTCGCTCCGCTTCGCCCTTGATCTTTATTGCCATGGCTGCCGCTTGGAGTTCGGCTCCAGGAAACAATCTCACCACTGCGCAGAAACCCGCCAGCAAATCGAAAAGTCCCAGTTCATCCAAAACTCATATCGGACGAGTGCAAACCGGCCTGGAGATACTGGAAAGCGAGAAGTTCGCGGCGCTGAAGGGAAAACGCGTCGGACTGATTACAAACCACACCGGTCAGGATTCGCAGGGACGATCCACGGTAGAATTACTGGCACACGCGCCCGGCGTACACTTGGTCGCTCTATTCAGCCCGGAACACGGGATTGCTGGCCACGCGGATGAGAAAATTTCTTCGTCTAAAGATCCTTCCACGGGCTTACCGGTCTATAGCTTGTATGGAGAGCACTTGCGCCCAACCGGCGAGATGCTGCAGGGAATTGACGCACTGGTCTTCGACGTGCAGGATGCCGGTGTGCGCTTCTACACCTACACAACAACGATGGGATATTGCATGGAGGAAGCGGCGAAATACGGAATCAAGTTTTATGTACTGGATCGGCCAAATCCGATCACTGGGGATATTGTGGAAGGGCCGATGTTGGATTCGGAGAAGACAAGTTTTGTAGCGTATTCACCGATGCCAGTTCGCTATGGATTGACGATCGGTGAGCTGGCCCAGCTTTTCAACGTCGAGAACCACATCAACGTTGAACTGCACGTTATCCGCATGAAGAACTGGCACCGCAATTACTTTTTTGAAAACACCGGCATTCGCTGGGTTCCGCCGTCGCCCAATCTGAGGACGCTCAAAGGTTCGATACTGTACCCGGGACTGGAGATATTGCAGAATGCGGGCGTTTCCGTGGGTCGCGGGACAGAGGCACCGTTTGAAGAGTTTGGCGCACCGTGGGTCAATGGCCAGGAAGTGGCGGAGGAGTTAAATGAGAAGAAATTGCCGGGACTCCACTTTGCAAATCTACCGTTTATCCCGGTAAGCGGATTGTACGCCGGGCAGAAGTGCGGCGGTGTTGGAATTAGGGTTACCGATCGAGCTGCGGTTCGGTCGATGCGCATGGGGTTGGAGATCGCAGCGGTCCTACTAAAGAGATACCCAACGCAATTTGACGCAACCAGAATTGTCGAGCTGCTGGGCCATGACGAAACTGTTCGCCAATTGCAGGCGGGCGTAGCGCCGGAGGAGATTGTGGCCAGTTGGGGAAAAGACTTGAGCGCGTTTGACTTGCTGCGCCGCAAGTACTACATGTACTAAGGTGGCGCAGTTGGCCAGCCTTTCCTTGGGAGTTTGCGGGAATCTGTTGCACACAAAGTGTGATAAAGTCCGCCATTATGCGCATCGTTTCGTTATTACCATCCGCCACTGAAATCCTATTCGGGCTGGGATTCGATCATGAAATTGTGGGCGTGAGCCACGAGTGCGATTTTCCCTTGCGCGCCAGAACCAAAACCCCTGTCATTCATTCGAGAATTCCGAAAGACGCTCCGCCTGGCGAAATCGATCGCCTGGTGCGCGATTATATTTCGCGTGGAGAAAGTCGGTACGAGGTGGATGCCGAAATTTTGCAAGACCTCTCGCCGGATCTGATCATCACGCAGGATTTGTGCCATGTGTGCGCGGCCTCCCCGGATGATCTGACGACGGCACTCGCAAAATTCAGGAGGCGCCCCGAACTGCTCTGCTTGAACCCCCGGGATTTGCGCGATGTTTGGCGAGATATCTTGTGGGTCGGAGAACAGACCGACCGGTCACCGCGAGCGGAAGAAATCATACGGATGATCGGCGAGCGCATCGGCGAGTTGGGAATCATGGTGGATGCCATCAAATCGCGCCCGCGGGTCGTGTTGCTGGAATGGCTGCAACCGCTTTACGTGGGTGGCCACTGGGTGCCGGAAATGATCGAGCACGCGGGAGGTCTCGACGTGATCGGCAAAGCGAAAACGCCATCGTTCCGCGTGAGCGAGGAGGAAATTATCGCCGCGGCGCCGGATATAATGATCGTGGCGCCGTGCGGCTACAACAAAGGACATTCGCGCGATGAATATTTGTCCATGGCGTTTTCGCCGAAGTGGGGAAGTATTCCGGCGGTGCGCAACGGACGCGTGTACGCGATGGATGCGAAGAGCTACGTTTCGCGGCCGGGTCCGCGGTTGGTGACCGGAATGGAAGCGATGGCCAAAGCGATCCATCCCTACCTCAGAGTACGTGCCGGGGCGGAAGCCGCTATATTGCCAATCCACCGCGGCACCCGTAACACACAAACCGCATCTGCTTAAAATCTTCGTGCTCGCCTGTAGAAGTAAATCTGCTTTGTTTAAATCGGCAGGTTACCTATTCGCGAGGTCCTATTGACTCTGTTTGCCGTATATGAAAGAGTCTTATATATAAGAGTCTGCCATGGCAAATAACGCACTGAAACGTGGCACCGCAGAACTGGCAATTCTGAGTGTGCTCGAACAGGCATCATTGCACGGTTACGAGATTGCCCGGCAAATCGAGGAACAATCGCACGGCGCACTTAAATTTTCTCTTGCAGCTCTCTATCCGATGCTTTACCGGATGGAAAGCCGGGGCTGGCTCCGCGGCTGTTGGGAAACAAGCGAAACCGGCCGTCGCCGTCGTTGCTACCAACTCTTGCCCCGGGGCGAAAAGATGATCGCACCGATGCGAAAGGAATGGGAGGATCTGCAACGCGCGATGAAACGGCTTCGAAAGGTGTCTCATGCCTGACTGTCGTGCGCTGATCGCGGGTCGTCTTGGTGTCGCGGAGATGGCGAATCATCTACAGGATTTGTTCGAGGCCGCTCTCAGAGCGGGGGTTGCAGAAGCGGAGGCCGCTATTCTCATATTCCTGCCTTGGGTCGTGTTTCCGGCGATTGCCTTGCTCACGGGGAGTCTTGTGCTCCAGGTAATCACTCGCAGAGATTCAACTTCCAAATGACTCACTACATCGATGAACTGCTAGTTTGAAGAGCCGTCCGCAACTCCAGTGTGTCGAGTCCAGCGCTGATAAAAGGGGAGTCCGGCAAGGATCAGGAGCAAGCCGATGCTGGAGCGGCCGGGGCGCTGAATCCAAATATTGACGGTGAGAAGGAAAGCGCCCAAAACAAAAAATCCCGGAACCCAGGGGTATCCCCAGCAACGATAAGGGCGATGCAAATCCGGGTCCGTTTTGCGCAGGCGAAACAAGGCGACCACGGCCAGCCCGTAAAAGATCCATCCCGCAAAAATAAAAAGATTGGTGAGTTCTTCAAACGTGCCGCTAAGTGCCATCACGCTCGCAAGAACGCCTTGGAAAATTAAGGCGCGGCCGGGCGTACGGTATCTAGGGTGAATGCCGTCGGCAATCTTGAAAAAAATTCCGTCGCGAGCCATTGCATAGGGCACGCGGGCGCCGCTGAGAATCGAAGAATTCATCGAGCCAAGTGCGGAAATGATCATTGCCAAAGTGATCCAGAAAGCTGCACCGTGACCAACTACCGTCTCAACGACATCCGAGGCGATGTGCGAGGAGCTCGCGACCTGATCGAAAGGCAAGACCTTCATGCAAGCCGCGCTGAACAACATGTAAATCAGGGCAACGAACATCACACCGCCAATCAGCGCTCGTGGGAAATTCTTTTGTGGATCCTTTACTTCAGAACCGACCAGGTTGAGATCTTCCCACCCATCGTAGGCCCACAGAGCTGCAGCCAACGCCGCGAGAAATGCACTGAGCAAACCAGAGTTCACGGCGGATGGCCAAATTGGACTGGCCGCGCGTGTAACGCTGCCGCTGAAGAGGAAAGCTACCCCAATCACAATGATCACGCTTATGATTTTTATGATGGTCAGAAGCACTTGAACGCCGCCGCCAAGCCGTACACCCAGATAATTTAGCGCAGTCATCGCCACCAACCAAAACACCGCCAGTGGCTGCGCCCAGGTAAAAACGAAATCGTACGTCGAAATCCGGTGGCCGAGGCCGGGAATCGCGATGTGCCAGGTGAAAATAGGCGCGGTGACTGCAGGGACGAAAAAACTCAGAAAGCGCATCATTCCAGCGGCAATCGAAGCAGCGGAAGAAGGGCGACCGACGATCGAATGCATCCACCCGAAGAGAAATCCCCACATGGTACCCAAGCCGCGTCGCAAATACGCATACTCACCGCCGGCCTCCGGAATCGCCGCGCCTAGTTCGGCGAAAGATAGGGCGCCAAACAACGACAGCAATCCACCGACAATCCACGCGGCGTAAACAATGGAAATGGAGTGCCCCTCACGCGCCATTTCCGCCGGCTTCAGGAAAATCCCGGTGCCGATCATTGTTCCGACAACGATGGCGGCCGAGGCCCAGGGCCCGAGGCCTCGTACCAGTTCCAAACGTTTTTCGTTCATGGCTCTCCGTGGAAAGATGCTGCCGAGTTTACCCTATCGAGCTTCGTCTCCGCTTGGAGATGATCCAATTTGTTCTGGCCAGAGGCGGCTTGCGAAAGCGCCGATAAGAACTGTTGCGCCCGAGCCGATCAGCACGAACCAGGTGTAGGCTACTGATGTGAAGTGGAAAATAACGAGAACAGTGGCTAGACCAGCCAACATTCCGACGAGCGAACCGCTGGAGTTCGAACGCGAATCGAAAGTCCCGAGAAGAAATAGCCCGAGTAAGCTTCCGAAGATCAGTGATGCAATTGTGAGCCCGGCTTCCAGCACGGGTCCCCAATGCACCAAACCAAAGACCATGAGAGCGGCGCCCCAAAGAAGAGTGATGCGTTTTGAATAGTTCAAAAGCCTCGCGGGGTCGTTGCTGCTGTTGCGACCACGCAAGATAGAAAAATCAAGTGTGCTGCTGGCCGCAAGGGAATTCAGCGCCCCGCTGGCGTTGGACATAGCGACGGCAATGATTGCCGCCACAAGCAATCCCGCAAGGCCTGTGGGCATCTCCTGCACTAAGAATATAGGAAGAATGCGATCAGTGGCCTCGCCAACTGCGAGCAGCGGAACACGTTGCGCGAAAACAAAAAGTAAGACTCCTATTAGCAGAAAGACCGTGAATTGGAAGAGAACAATGAAACCGCTGGCAATGATCGCGCGGCTGCTGTCCTTTTGAGTTCGTGCAGCGAGCAAACGCTGCACGATGGTTTGGTCCGTGCCGTGGCTGGCCATGGTGAGAAAAGCGCCACCAATTAGTCCGGACCAGAATGTATATTTGGTCGCGAAATTCCAGGAAAAATCGAACACCTGCAGTTTGTTGCCAGCGGCTGCAGCAGACCTGACTTCATGCCAACCGCCCGGAATCCGATGAAGAAGGTAGAATAAGGTAACGACGCTGCCCGCAAGGTATAAAGAAAATTGCGCCACGTCTGTCCAGATTACCGCCTTCATGCCTCCTTCATAGGTGTATAGCACTGTGAGAGTGATAACAATGCATACTGCCCAGCGTTCGCCGGTTCCCAGGACTGCGCTTACGACCAGCGCGATCGCGGAAACACGCACGCCTTCCGCTAAGGTTCGAGTCACAAGAAAGGTCAAGGCGGCGATGGAGCGCATCCGGTGGCCGAATCGCTTCTCAATCAACGCATAAGCAGTCAGGAAATCCCCCCGAAAATAACCGGGTAAAAGGAAGATGGAGATCAGGACTCGCCCGATGAGATACCCGAAGATGAGCTGCAAGAAAGTGAGATTTCCGGAATAAGCGATGGCGGGCACGCCGATGATTGTCAACGTCGAAGTCTCCGTCGCAACGATTGAGAGCGCAAGCGCCCACCAGGGCGCAGTTCGTCCGCCCAAAAAATAATCGGTGGTGCTTTGCAAATTGCGGCGGAAGTACAGGCCCAAGGCGGTTATGCCGAGAAGGTACGCAACGACGATGGCCAGGTCGACTGGGTGAATGCGCATCGAAATGTTCGCCAAAGCGCATTCGGGTGGAGCGCGGTCATCTCAGCGCTTGGTGTGTTGAGAATAGTGTCGGAGCGAATGCGCGTCAAGAAATCAAACATGTCACAGTATGCAACGGTGCATTCTCCGCGCCAGCGCAAGCTAGTTTGACCTGAAACGCTAGACCTCGCGTATTCTGGAACCATGAAGTATGTGCTCGGATTAGACGGTGGGGGCACCAAGACCGAATGCGTCTTGATGGACGTGGAGAAAACGGTATGTGCCCAAGGCCGCAGTGGGCCTTCGAATCCCCTGCGCGTGGGGTTTGGAGGAGCTTTGGCTGCCGTGTGCGAGGCTGCTCGCTGGACGATGCAAGATGCCAAAGTTGCGCCAGATGATATTGCCGCGTTGTGTGCCGGGCTGGCCGGAACGGCGGCAATTGAAGTCGCACGAAAGATAAAAAAACTCCTGTCGGAAGAATATCCGAATGCAATTGTGCATGTTTGCACGGACCTCGAGTTGACCCTGGAAGCCACCGGTGAAGGTGCGGCCATCGTTCTGGTGGCAGGGACAGGTTCGGCGGCAGTCGGACGCGATAGCCGCGGG